>CAIVDB010000038.1 GCA_903904545.1 uncultured bacterium
ACCCTTGCCTTGATGCATAGGAGCTACATTAACCCAGAAAATATTATAAATATTATAGTCCATCCATGATTGAATATATCATGCTACGCCGATAATTTCTCATTTCTCTTTCGCGACGATGTATTGGGGATTTACGGTATAATTTTTGAACATTGCCTCCATTTCTATGAAAGACATCTTTTCATATTTAAGAGAATAATTTTTCCCAACAATCTTAGATGCGTGTTTAATATCACTTTCTTTTAACATTCTAATCTTCATAGATATCTTTAGAAAAATAAAGCCTAAACCATCTTTCCTTCTGGATTAATTTTTATTTCGACTACCCCATCGCCTATTTTTTCGTATTTCTGTGGAAATTCATGGAGATCGAAACCTATACCTGATGCAGAGTCTACGCCGATTCCATAAGTCAGTCCTGTTTCTCTCAGTTCTTGTTCCAGGAGTTTTTCTCTTTTTTTCTCTGCATAATGTCCTTCGATAATCGTATCTGGAATAATTCAGAGTCCTTGTATCAAAATATTTTCTTTTCCGTTAGTCACCCTTTGCCATTCACCTAAAATTTTTGCTCCAGCAGATTCTCAGATAATAAATTTAGCATCTTTGATGAGTTTCAAAAGTTGAGGATTTTGGACTATATTTTGCATAAGATTTAGTCCCTTCTCTCCTCCACTTATCAAAATAATAGGGGATGTCGCTTGTTGAATATCTTCTGGATTGGTTGCATTGAGAAATTTCAATCCCTCGATATGGATATTACGATTGAACCAATCCCCTTCCCATTCTGGTTCTGTGGCAATGGTTCTAGCAAAAGGGACATGAAGGACTTCCTTGATCCCTGTTTGACGAATAGTTTCTTCAACGAGAGAAAGTAATGGCTGTAATTTTGCATGACCATTGCTCGTTTCGGCTCATCAGAATAAATAGAGATGCATATGAAGAGAATTTTAAATTTTAAATTATAAATTTTTATTCGTATTCTTCTTTCCACTCAAATCATCGTTTTTGGTATGCATCTTTGAGCTTTCCCTTAGTAATAATGAGTACTTCTTCTAATTCAGGGACATTAGCAACATGCTTATCTGCGTAGGTAGCCATGAAATCTGGTTGATCAAAAATATTTTCTCCTGCATCGACAAATTGATTCAATGTTTCTACCTTGTCTAATGCTTTGACAAATTTCGCTTCTTTACTTATCCCCTTTTCATATTCATTTCGATATGAGTAGACTTCTTCTCCCATCTCTCATCATAAGATATCTTTGAACTGGCGCATAGCAGCTTCTTCATTTTGTTGTTTTATAGATTTTAAACTAGGATCTTTAACTATCTCATATGCATCTATATCTCCCGTAAGTGCCTCTGCAAGGTCGTGGAAAAGGGCTATCTTGACTGCATGAGAGACGTCTATATCTTGTCAGATTTCATTTCACAGCAAAAGTACCATCACAGCCAATCTTCGTGAATGTTCTGCAGAAGATTCTTTTCTCTTGAGACTCGTTACAGAATATCTCAATGCTGCCTTAAGCTTTTCACACTCTTGAAGAAAAGAAATAATGTTTTTTATATTGGTCATAGGGAAGAAATTATAAATTATAAATGTTAAATTATGAATTTATTACGTGAAGTATTCTAATTCCTAATTCCCGATAAACCGATTCCCGATTCCTATTCAAAACTCTTTGCAAATCTTAAGTCTCCATTTGTGAAATATCTAATATCTTTGATACCGTAGCGAACCGCAGCAAGTCTGCTTATCCCGATACCGAAGGCAAACCCGGACCACTCCTCAGCATCTACTCCTGCCAACTTCAAAACATTTGGATGCACCATTCCTGCCCCGAGGATTTCCATTCGCTTAGATTTTTCCATCTGTTTGGTCTCTGGATTATACACATCATATCTGACATCTATCTCGAATCCTGGCTCCACAAATGGAAAATATCCAGGTCTCATCCTTGTCTCTACATCTTTGTGCAAAAGTGCTGAAAGTAATTTTCCCATCGTATCTTTGAAATGTGCTATACTGAGCCCTTTATTGATAACGATTCCTTCCAACTGATAAAACATTACGTCGTGAGAAGCATCCATATTTTCATATCTATATACCTTACCTGGCACGACGACCTTAAGCGGTAAACCGTACTTCTGGATAAGGAAATTTTGCATCGCTGAGGTATGAGTCCTGAGAATAAGATTTTCTCCTTGAGGATCTTTTTCTTGTAAGTAAATCGTATCATGCATCTCCGTTGCTGGATGGGTAAGGGGAATATTTACTGCTTCGAAATTCTCAAATTTAGTCACGGCTTCTGTCCCGTATTCCATGATAAATCCCATAGATTTACAGATTTCTTCTGCATCTCTTCTGATCTTAGCAAGAAGTGAATAGGTCCCCTGCTGACCACGGTCTTTGGTTAATGAAATATCGACAATATCTTCTTGGAGCTGAAGATTGATCTCTGCTAATCCTAGGACATCAGCTTTATCTTCGTAAGTTTGGGTAAGAATTTCTTTAGCTGAACTCAAATGAGCGCCCAGCGTCTTTTTCTCTTCCGGACTTGCATCTTTGAGCTGTTTGAAAGCCAAAGTCACGCTTCCATTTTTTCCTAATGAAGCTTCGAAAACAGCTTGTAGATCAGCCTGTGATACGGCATTTATCATATCTTCTTGAATTTTCTGGATATCTATCATATTTTTACTCAATAAATAAAATACATTGATTGGAATGTAATGAAATATCCTGGCTTTTCAAGGACTTATTGAGCTGATTTTCATGGGTTTTTGTGAGGAATCGACTTCTTTTTGACGTATTTTCCTCTTTTTTTGTCATTTTGTCAATTCAAAAGAAAAGCGGCCTTTGTTTTGTTTTGCAATATTTCTCTCTCGGAAGTATAATCATAGTGTACTAATTTTACTCTTTCATAGGAAATACATGGAGCACAATCAAGATACGCTCTTGCATATTGATGATTTCTCTCGATGATATCCAGACAATGTAAACAAATTGTTTGAGAATTTTCATTTTCATTTACAACAATGAGAATTTCGTGTGTTAATGGGGAAATCTGGGACGGGAAAGACAACACTCGTCAAATGTATTATTGGGCAGATTCCTGTTCCCCATAAAACCTTTTTTTATAGAGATGAAGATATGGGTCATTATACACAGATTGATCGGGAATCTTTTAGAAAGAAAATAGGGGTTGTCTTCCAAGATTATAAACTTTTCGATGCACTTTCTGTAGAAGAAAATGTTGCATATCCCCTTAGAGTATTTTGACTTGGAGAAACGATTATAGAAAACAAAGTCACTGCTATCCTCAAAACACTTGGACTCCATACTATCAGAGAGATGCAAATCCAACTTTTGAGCGCAGGAGAGAAACAAAAAGTGTGCCTTGCAAGAGCTTTGGTACATGATCCTGAGTTTGTCATTGCGGACGAACCCACAGGCAATCTGGATTGGGAGCATACCCAACAGGTGGCAGATCTTCTTATCCAAGCAAATACACTTGGGAATACGATATTACTTATTACACATGATATCCATCTTGTCAACTATCTCAAAGAAAAACACGCCATCAAACTTGATATTTTAGGGTAATTTTATTCTTCTCCCATTGTTTCATGACCACGTGCAAACAAAAGTGCCTTAGTCAAAGTATTATGAAAAACGTCAATAGTCTAGATATTGCCGGCTATCTCAAGATAGAAATTGAAGATATCCTCAAGCATCTTCATTATTACAAACTCAAGAATATTTTGCAGAATATAGAAGCGCTCAAAGAGTATCTTCTTGTCTTAGATAGGCAGAATACTGCTCAAATTCATGAGCTTGACTTTGGTCGTGACCCTGAACGAGAAAAGAAAAATCATGACCTTCACTATTTTGTCTCTAAATGAGGACTTACTCATATCGGAGAGATTAAAATGCATCAAAAAATCTGGGAAAATGAGTTTAATCTTCAACACATTATGCAATGAGTAAGAGGTTTTCTCTTGCTCACTATTGATGAATTTTGTAATGCCTCCCCTACGAGGATGTCGATCAATAGGATGTTTTGGCAGAAAGAGCTTCAAAATACAAAGAAGCCTAGTTGTGAATTAGTAAAATAGATAGAATTGTCAAAAATCGTACAAGGTTGAACAAAATTGACCAAAATTGTGAAAGGATTACAAATAACCAATACACAAATATACCAATACACCAATTCCAAATTCCCTATCAAAAAAACCCGTCAATAGTAGCCGGGCCTTTTTTGTAAAAAATAAATATATTTTATTCCATTCCTTCATATTTATCTATACTCTGAGAGATATACGAAGCATTTCTTACCTTTTTGGCAATATCTTGTTTCAACTCTTGCATAGACTTTTTGGTATGTTTGTGGAGTCTTTCCCTTATTGCTTCTGCCTCTTGTGTATGCAAAATAGTATCTACCTCATCATTTTTTTGGGGTATTGCTTTTGTAATTTTCTCTTCCTCCCTTATGTTATAGAGAAATAGTGTCTCATAGAGCTCTCCGTTCGTCAATCCATTGATAATCCACTTCTTCTTTATAATAGCATTTATCCCTTTCTCATCGAGATCCGTACTATTCAATAAGTCTAACAATTCTTTTCCTTTTCTTTCGATCAATACACAGGCTTGTTTCACATGATATTGTTGTGCTAAATTATGTTCAACATCTTGCTCTGAAGCAGAATAAGAATATCACAACAATGCTTTAGCCCTTTCATCAATTTTTTGCAAAAGATCTTTTTTCATCATATTTTTGATACTATTTAAAACATTATACACATACCATACATATTTAATACAATAAATCAACCTTTTTTTAAATTCTTTGTTTTTGTACTAGAAAAACATTTTCTCTTGCTTGTAAAAAACAAATCCCTATATATATAGTAGTCTTATTTGTTGACAGGTATTTTCATTATTAATTGTATTACTGGATGGATTTTGATCCTAAATTACTCGCTCTACTAGACGTAGTTATTGATAATTATCTCAACAAAGGAGAACCCGTAGGCTCTAAATTTTTGCATTCTTTAGGAGATAGTATCTATGCTCCTTCTACCCTTAGAAAATATCTCAATGTCCTAGAAAAGGCAGGCATGGTCTATCAGCCTTACAATAGCTCATGAAGAATACCTACAGTACAATGATTATCTTTGTATATTGAGTCCTATCTTGTACAACAGCAAGAAGAGCAACAAGAAGAAATTCATCATGCGAGAAAATGACTTACCTATCTGGTGGAGACACTCTGAGCCATCGTGGACGGCGTCGTTGTGGGATTTATCAGAAATGATGAATATTATTATCTGGGTATCAATAATCTTTTGAGAGATGATCTCATGGATACCTATCAGGATACCAAACAGATCATTCGCTTCATAGAGGAAAAAAGAGTTGTGAAGTTTATTGATAGCAAGATTCTTAAGAAAAATCAGATTTACTTCTCTTTCATCGAAGACAAAGATACTACAATTTCTTGTCTGTATAGCAAGATACCTGTACAAGACTATGATGCGGTCATTTGCGTCATTTGACCTACAAGAGTCAATTATAAACAAAATGTAGCACTTCTTAGGAAACTTTTACAATCTTTATAAACACCTGTACCTATGTGAACGGGAACTCCAGAAACCATAGAACGTAGCTGAGCAAAGGAGAAAAAAAATATGCCAAAAGTCAGCCCTTCTGAATGAGCAAAAAAATCATTAGATGCCCTCAAAACAAAAGAGCAAGAATCTTCTGAGCAAGACAAGCAAGACCTAGAAGTACTTGAAAACATCATCCAGGGCAAGTGATCTGGTGGATCAAAACCCCGTACTCCTCCACCTCGTGCCTTTTCTCCTAGGTATCTTCAGTATAAGAAACATATTACAGACTGGATTGTACAGCATCCTGAACGTCCACCAGAAGTTGGTCAAGCAGCCTTGGATATGCTTGATATTATAGTCAATAGTCATCAAAATCCCAATATTGTAGCTAAATCATTGGGGAAAATTATGAAAATTATTTTGAATATATAAAGAAGAAGATAAACGGTAGACGAACAGTAGACAAACAATAGCTAAAATTGAGCTACCGTTAAGCTATTGTTGGTCGCGAGGCTGCCTGCTAGTTATTTGCCCTTAAGGCTTGATATATCTAAAGGACGAGCGTTTATCCATGAATTAATTAATCCGCTTTATTCTAATTACATTCATTCTATGTGAGATATTATCCAAAGTGCATGAGGTATTGTGTACTATATTGCTCCTGATGGAACTCCTAGATATCTTTTGATCAAAAGACATGCTTTGAGTGGCAAAATCGAATGGGTTGCCCCCAAAGGAAAAATCCAATGAACTGAGGATATCCAGCAAACTGCCTTGAGAGAGGTAAGTGAAGAGACAGGCATTCCTATCAATCAGATGAGAATCAAACAAAAGATGGGCGTTACTCAGCTGAGAAATACCGAGAATATCAAAGGACAAATGGATAAAGATGTCACTTATTTTCTTATCCAATATTTTGGAGATCCACAAACCGTAAGGATAGAAAATGTAGAATGATATATCGGCATCTATAAATGGGCTAACTTACAAGAAGTGCTTGCGCTTATTTATTATCAGGATATTAGAGAGATTATTAGAAAATGTCATATGTTGATCCAGGAAAATCAGAAGAATTCCTCTATAAAACAACATTTTATCGACCAATTGAAATAGGATTGCTTTTGGACCGCTTTTTTTTATAGTATATGGGTTATTACTTATGGGTTATATTAGATATATTTAGACAATTGAGTATGTGTACTTTATTTACTAACCCCTTACATGATGAACAATCCAATTATTTCTTATACCTTTACCGATGTTGCTCAAGAGATTCAAGATACTATCAAGAGTATAGTACAGAAGAATCTTGAGGGGAAAATGGATGCTTATCTCAAAAAAATCACAAAAAATAAACAAGATGCTGAGATTAGAATAGAATACAAGTTTGCTCAAGATAAACAAAAGAAGTATTCCTGTAACTTTATCTTTGATTTCGATGGGCTTCACTTTATGTATGAGAGTAAAGTCCCGTTCAAATTCCCTGAAGATTTGGTCAATCATGCATTCAAACATGCAAAAGAATTCTTATCTAAGCAAGAGTCTCTATCAGAATAATTTTTTATCTTTTATACTATCATTATTATGAAGAAGAATTTCCTTACCAAAGAAGGATATGAAGAGCTTATCCAAGAGTATAATGAGTTGAAGACAGTCAAGCTTCCTCTTGTTTTGGAAAGATTAGGAGAAGCAAAGGCCATGGGAGATCTTTCAGAAAACTTTGAATATAAATCTGCACTTGAAGATAAAGATTTTATTAATTCTAGAATGTCAGAGATTGCCACACTTATTGAGAATGTAGAAATCATCAAAGAGGAAGGGAAATCTGGGAAAGGAGAAAGAACAGTAGATTATGGAGCAAAAATCATCCTAGATATCGAGGATGATGGAAGATACACGGTAACTATCGTTGGTACTGGAGAAACGTCTTTTGAATTTGATGGAGGACTCAAAGGAGTCAAGGATACCCTCAAAATTTCATTTGAGTCTCCTATGGGGATGGCACTTAGAGGGAAAAAGATTGGTGATACCGTAAAAATGAGATTAGCAAATGGGAAGAAAGAAATCAAAATTGTAGATATTCAATAATCTCTTCTACAAACACAAAAAAAAACTGGAGAACATCTACTCTCCAGTTTTTTTGTATGGAATAATTATCTCTATCATTATATTATTGTTTACTGAATGTCGATTTAGTGACTTTCCGTTCGTTTCGTGTATCAAAGTTGATAGTACATTGAACCGCCTGTTTTTTATTACTTTCCCCCTTGAGGGTAAGAAGAATATTTTTGGGGTTCCCATATTGGATTTTGGAGGAATCTATCGTCTTGAGTGATTCATCTTCATTTGCACATTCCTCCTGGATGATAGGAAGTTTATTTTTTATAATGAAATCTTTATTTACTATATGCACCATACTAGAGATATTGAGCATCATATCATCATCTATATTTTTGAAGACATACCCAAAAATATTCCCATCAAAAGTTGTTCGGACATCTGTCGTATGTTTATAAAAGATATCTCCTGCATAGGACTCAAAATTATCTTTTTGAGAATTACGATATTCGCTTATCAGGGCATCGCATGTCTTTCCTTTTAGAATTTGTGCACAGAGAAAACGCTGAATATTTACTACAGGTTTACCTGCGAATCGAATTATGACATCACGTCATGAAAGGCTTGCTGATAATTGTGTCTGTGAAGAGAAGTCGATATAGAGAAAATCATCTGTAAAATAATATATATTATTTTTGATAATCAATCCCTGATCGGGAAGTTTGATAGACTGAACTTCTACGATAGGAGTGCGTTTGAGAAATTTCTCTAATTTTCCTACTACTTCTACATCTCCTTTGTATGCATTCAAATTTACTGACACACTTTTTATGCCAATGTGTATTCCTTTTTTGTCTATAATACTATGGGTATAATGAGGAAAATTATTATCCGAGGAAAGGCGTCCTGAAATATGAACGAACTCCCCAATTTGTTCTGAAGTCAGATCGACAAGTGTTGCTGTTTGTCTATTTACTCGAGAAAGAATTCACTTTCCAATAATAATCACAATAATAAGGAGGATAGCCCGGTTCATTATTTTCTTTCTACTTACTATTTCATTTTTTCTGATTTTCCTTATAATCATTTCAACCATTAAAATTCTAAAAAAGAATATATCAAGCAATTATACGTTTTTTCTAAGAAAATGCAATACTTCTTAGAACGCACGTATGCTCCACTCCTCTTTACCCTTTTCCCGAGATACCTATGGATCGAGCACCCCTCATCAAAATATTTCTTGAAATGAATACCCATCTCAATCTTTCTGCGATTAGAGATCCTGAAGGAGTAAAGATCAAACACATTATGGATTCTATGGAGTTGACTAAGTTTTTTCCCTTGGAAAACAATACTACTGTTTGTGATATTGGTACTGGGGGAGGATTTCCGCTCCTTCCTTTGGCAATATATTATCCTTTAGTTCATTTTACATGAATCGATTCAACGAGAAAAAAGGTCGATGCGGTTAATGCTATGATCCAAAAACTTGAGATCAAAAATGCCAAAGCGATTCGAGCAAGGAGTGAAGACTACAAGGAAGAATTCGATGTCGTCACTGCGAGAGCTGTGGGATATATAGATAAGGTCTTAGAATGGAGTTATCATCTATTGAAAAAGGGAGGACATTTTGTCTTCTACAAACAAGTCTCTCCTGAGGAAAAAACTGACTTACTAGAAATGTGTAAAATAGGAAAACTCAAACTTGTTCATGAACATATCTATTCGCTCCCTCCTGGAGATATCGAAAGAGTAATCTATGTATTGAAGAAAAACTAATGTGTAATGCGTAATTTTTAATGATTAATGATAGTATATTTCTGTCTAACAGATTCCTTCACTACCTGTCCCGCACCAGGCGGGGAACACTAAGCATTCAACACTCAACATTAGCAAAAACTATCTACTTTCATTATTTTTTCCCATATAGACAGAATCGAAAGAAATTGTTTGAAGGAGATGATAAGATAATCAATCCTCCATATGGGTATCCTGAGAGGGAAAGACGGGAGTTGGTATTTTTGTTCTCCGTTTTTTCCATGTTTTTTTATATATCTGCTTTGTAAGTTTTACAGACAACTCGCTATTCCAAGTTTTCGTAATGGTAACAAAATCATCTATTTTGTACGGCGAAATCGCAGCTATATAGGTGGTCTCTCCAAATTTTTTTGTCCTAATATAGACAGCCGCATCTGAGGTATTTTTAATCTCAAATTGTTTTCTCATTTGCATCATTGCAGCATCATCTCCGTGAACTTCCTGTCCATAATAGACGGTAAACCATTCGTTATGCGGGGCTCTTTTTGTGATTGTAATCCTAGGATGCAAGAGCGCTACTCTAAAAAGTTGAGAACTTACTCCACAGACACCTCCATAAAACATAAGTTCATCATTATTTTGTCCTCTACAATATCATTGAAGAGACTCTAAATGAGTATTTAGGTTATAGAATTCTCCTTTTTGTACTAGTTGTTTGTCTAAGGAAGAAAACGCTACCTCATAATTTTGTCTCGTACATGGCTTAAGCTGTGAAATATCCTTATCTGCAACATAGAAGCTATATGTATTGAGATAATAATGAGCAAGTTGATTCTTAGTAATAAGAATAAATTTCCCTTGTGTTGCTGCTTTACGAAGGGATTCTTTTTCTGCTTGTGTTTCAGGAACAAGTGAAGGATATTTTTTCTTATATACTGGTTGCGTTGCTTCATATGTAAATTTTTTATTACCTGCTTGATATATACTTTCAAATCATTGGACTTCTGACCAAACTTCGTCTACGGCTGTCTGCAATGACATTTTGGGGAGTGTTCATCTCAATAGACACTGTGGAGAAACAATAAAATCTTTCCCTTGCGCACGGATAGTGCATGGATTTTTGATATAGGTGGCATAGATATCCTGGAATATATACATACAGATACTTATAAGACACAGAAATCGACTGATATATAAGACTCTTTTTCTTTTCATGACCAGACAATAAGTAAATATCTTGTTATATATAAAAATTATCTTCTATTTTACAATCTATTCGTATTTTTTTTCTTCTCAATAAGTTGATTTTTCTTGGAAAAAAACTATCTATGCTATAGTGTATTTTGTCTCATTATAAATTACATGTGTAGATTTTCTTGATTCACTCTTATTGAGATGATGATCGTTATGGGTATCATTAGTATATTTTCTCTGACGCTCCTCCCAAGGATCTCATCATACAAAGAGAGAGCTTTACGTGCCACCGCAGCCAAAGAAATGTCTGACATCAGCTATGCCCTTTCTCTGTATTTTTATGACAAGTGAAATTATCCTGCTTCCAGTACCTGTAGTGCGGGGATAAAAACCGACTGCTCTCTCTCCTCTATAAGGTCAAATCTTTCTCAATATCTTTCTAGTATTCCTAGAACAAGTTATTCTCTTGCAGCCAATCGATCCTTTGGTAGTGCATACCTTGTACCCATAGCCAATCAATATGGATATGTCGGTCTTGGGAATTATTATATTTTCACCTATCATACTACTGACACTAGAGATAACCAGCAGTATAGGGTAATTAATATGCCCGATAAAAAAGTTTGGTTAGCAGAGAATCTCAATTATGCGACCAATGACTCTTCGTGTTATAATAACAATCCCACACAATGTGCTAATGATTATGGAAGACTTTATACCTGGGATGATGCCCAGACAGCGTGCACTCCCTGACGACATTTAGCCTCTAGCAATGAATGGACAGCACTCATTGATAACGCTGGTATAAATCCTTGAACTGCGCTTAAAGCTCCCTCTGCCTGAGGTGCCGATACGTTTGGGCTCTCTATTCTGCTTGCAGGAAGAAGTAATGGAAATAGTTTCCATGATCGTGATAGCGACTGAGTATATCGGACTCCCCAACCTGGTAACTGAAATAATTGAGTAACCGTCAATTTCTCTGCATCAAGTGCTTCTATTTCTTTCGGTCAAGATCCTAAGAGTCGATGACGCTCTATTCGTTGTATA
>CAIVDB010000039.1 GCA_903904545.1 uncultured bacterium
CAAAAAGATTTGCTTTTCTAAGAAAAAAGAGTAAAATTATCAGAAGATGGATAAAGTTTATGCCATTTTTACCAAAGATTTTATCTCTTTGTATCCAAAAATGAAGAAATTTCTAAGAATTACCCTCCTTGTACTCTGTATACTTACAGCAATCATGATCCCGAAAGACAAAAGTAATGGAGCAACCGACAGTACTAATGTTTCATTGGCTATCGTTCCCGGGGAAGTAGATTATAACGTTTCTGGTAGTATCAATCTAGGAACCTTCTCTGGTGATATAGTTGCTGTTACCCTTACAGGAAATTTTAATACAGGCTCTTTCTGGGCAAAAGATCTTTCAGGAACTTATTATGCAGGGACGAGATATTGGAAAATTAGTTCTTCTCAAATGACAGGAACCAAAGGAAGTAATATACCAGTAAATACCTATTATGTCATCAGACCAAATACAGCATCAACACCCATATTTAGTGGAGAAACAACAAGCTGAGCAATTATTACAACATCAAGTGGTCGATTGGATATCAGCAGCTTCCAACAACAACCACTTGTCACATTGAGCAACAATAGTGGATACCTGTATTGGATATCCATTACGCCTTCCATAGCCATTACCGTCCCTGCAGGACAACAGATAGATACGTATAGAGCAGTACTTACCGTTACCGTACCTTGGAGTTAGTGATCTAAAAAATCAGTAATCTAACGAAATGTAAGAATTTTCTTAATCAGCACGTATTCATTATTCATTATTCATTATTCATTCTACACTTTCTACAGTAAGTCATTTAGCTATTTTTTTGATTACAGAAAATGAAGAGAGCACAAACAATCCATTAAAAATAATTACAACAACAAAGAAAGTAAAAGCGCTGAGAGAAACAAAGTAATCAATATAAGCACCTATACCTCCAAAGACAAGCAACAATAAAGATAATTTCACAAAAGAATGCGAAGAAAACAAAGGGAAAATAGATTTCTTTCTTGCCACGAACAAAGCTCATAACATAAAAATAAATTCTATACTCAATTGAGTAACAACACCGCCCAAAAGTCCATAGTGAGGAATTGCCCATATTCCTAGTGGGATTCAAATAAGAACACCGATAAGATTGATAGGCAAAAGGACATTCTGCCTTTCTACAGCGACAAAGAGATAATTATATACTTGTTTAATAAAACTCCACCATAAGACGATTCAAAGAAAGGGTAAAACCTGATCTGATCACCAAGAAGAGATACTCGCAAAACTTCCCAAAAATGCTTTTCCAGAGATGATACGGATAATCCATTCAGCAAAAACCCAGAAATTAATAGCGATAATTCCCACTATCCAATACATCATCAGAAGAAGATTTCCCATACTTTGGCGCCTATGGAATAAGGAATAGGAAGATATTTTATGTAAGAGACTATTTCCCAAAGCCGAGGGGATAATGAGAAGAATTTCTATCAAAGACAAAGAAAGTGCCCAGATACCTACAGCATCACTTCCCCCAGATGTAGGAAGAAACCAACCAAGAAAAAGTAAGACAATCAGAGTATGAAAACTACTCAGATAATAGGAAACTCAATATTGCCAATTCCTTAAAATAATATTTTTAGTAAAATTTCGATCAAAAATCACATGCAAAGGCAAAATTCTATTTGCCCTCCAATGAATTTCGATATTTTGTCCTATCCCACTGGCTACGACAGAGAACAAAATAAGGCAGAAGACTAAGATGGAAAGACTACTCCCATCGAAAGAGACATGTTTAAAGAAAATATAGACTACAGGGACCAGAATCAATATCTGAGAAAGTCTAGCAGTGATGAGACTAATACTAAGTTGTTCCATCTTCCGAAATAACTGAAGAGGAAGTTGTTGAATTCCTGCGAACATAAAACTCGCAGAAAAAACCATACCCAAAGGGAGTCACCGAACTAAATAAGGATTTCCTGTATAAGCAGGAAGTAAATAAGCAACAACAATAGCAAGCACATAAATCACCGACATAATAATAAGTCTTGTCCCAACAAATTTACCATATTCTTGTCTAAGTAAAGGATGTTGAGGATCTTTTTCTTCTTCTTTGATTTTTCCAAGACTTTGGACAGCAAGAACATAAAGGCCCAAGTCAGCTAAAGCAGTCCAAATAGCAAAATATTTTAAAATCGTAGAATAATCACCATATCTCAAAGGACCAAGATAGGGAGTCATAATTTTGATAATAAGAAAACCAAAAAGAGCACTAATAATCCTACCTAGTAGCTGCCAGAAAGCGTCTTTGATCACCAATCTATGTGAAGAAGCCATATCATCATATAAAATTTAAAATTTTAATTCGACCGCCAAAAGAACAAGTGAAACGAAGTTATTTTGGATGCGAGAATTATACTTACCGTCTGCGGATACATAAAGTATGAACAAAGTGAAATAATTTATGATTTCCAAAGCGGTACAGTATAATTTCTAATTTTCAATCCTTAATAAACCGATTCCAAATTCCCGATTCCTGATTCCATTTTTTACAACTGAAACTTTCTAATCATCTTTTCAAATCCTGTCTGATTATAATCATCCAATAAAAGAAGATATTTATTGAGTTCCAAAAGGAATTGTTTTATGTGCTCAGGGGTATCAGCAAAAGTATAAATAGTATGCCCAGACACGGAGACAAAAACAATATTTTTAAGTTTCTTGTCCTTTATATAGAGTTCCAAGACATATCATGAAAAAGACGACCAAGAACGTTGCTGGGTCCCAATAGCTAATCACTGATTATCGATACGAAGGGTTTGTACCTGATTATGAATAACTGAGTAATAAAGATATCATCACAAAAGAAAAAACAACAACACAGCACCAACATAATTGGAACTAAAGACAGTTAACAAAAAAACTGCAATAAAAATAGTGGAAAAGGCAACATATCGCCATTTTCCTCTTTGAAATTTTTCAGAACCATATACCAAGACTTCCATAGCGAACTTAGTAGGAAATAAAACAAAAATAGTGTAAGGGCTTAGGGGGAATAATCAAGAGAAATTAATGTTAGTTTATCGGTGTATTGGGAATTGGCGTATTGGGGGGGGGGAATTCCTAATTTCTAATTTCTAATTACTAATTCCTGATTCCTAATTACTAATTCCTGATTCCTAATTCCTAATTACTAATTACTAATTCCTGATTCCTAATTCCTGATTCCTAATTTCTGATTCCTGATTCCTAATTCCTAATTCCTGATTCCTGATTCCTAATTCCTGATTCCTGATTCCTAATTCCTGATTCCTAATTCCTGATTCCTGATTCCTGATTCCTGATTATTTTATAATAAGAGCGATGTCCTCGAAATTAAGCTCTTCCAATCTCCTCTTCTTCAATGTTTCTGGGATAGAAAATAAGCAGAATTCTTTTCACGACTTTCCTCCATCTTCCCTGCCTACCGGACAGGCAGGTTCGAAAACCCTGGACCTTCTTCAATTTTCCTCTATCTTCCTCAACGTTCCTCAATTTTGGTCAATTTTGTTCGATTTTGAACTATTTTTTTCAAGAGAACGCTTCGTTACAATTTTTTCAATTGAACCAAGTGTCTTCCTACTAAACGGCGCATACAATTCTAAAAAACACAAAAAAGAACTCCATGAAACTTTTAGTTTTTCACTTTTAGTTGTTAGTTGAACCAAGCAACTCTTCACCTTCGGAGCAGGCTTAAAACACTTTGCAGGGACTCATTTGAGATAGACAACATCATATGCATAATTGATCATCCATCGAAGATAAGATTTCTTTTTAGCATCGCTACGAAGTTTTTGTCCTACCTCATCTTGCAGCATAAAAATTCATCATGCATAATACTGTCTCCCCTCTCCAAAAAACTTTCTCAATATCGGCGAAGTAATATAATAGGGAAGATTACCAACCACAAGGGTCTTCTTTGTGTCTAAATTTTTATTTTGCAATAGTGTATCTACGTCTATTTCCAGAACGTCGCCTTGAATAATATTGAAGTGCGTTCAGTATTCAGAGTGAAGAGATAAGAGGTTAGTTCAGGGTTTAGAATTCTGAAATCAACTCTGAATGCTATGTTCTGTACTTTGCACTCAATTTTGCACGCTGACTTCTAAACTCTGCGCTAACGAAACATCTTTTTCAATCACAAAAAAATTATCAGAAATATCCAGAATAAGTTTCGTTATAGCGCCCTTCCCCGGTCCAATCTCTATCAAGGCCTCACACCCCAAAGAGGAATACAGACTTTGAATATGTTCAGCAATATATGTTCTTACCTTACTATCTATAAGGAAGTTCTGTCCAAGATACGATCACATGCTATTACATAGAATTATAAAAATACATTACTACTGCATTACATTTCCATTACCATCCATTACACTTCATTTCTACAGATTAGCTCCCTACAATCAAAACAAAAAATACCTTCTTTTTTTGAAGAAAATCGCTATACAGGGAGACACTTTTATTCTTGTCTACATGATGAAATTGATGCATACCTATGATGAGGCGCTTAAATATATTTTCAAAAAAGAAGTCATCAAAAAGCCAAGCCTTGAAAAGATAAAGATGGCTGATGAGAAATTAGATCATCCCCATACTGCTTACAAAAACATCCATATTGCAGGGACTAACGGGAAAGGCTCTGTCACTAAGATGACGTTTTCCTGTCTCCAGAAAGCGGGGAAAAAGGTAGGTTGTCTCACTTCTCCCCACCTCAATAATATCAGAGAAAGAATAGAGACACAGGACGGACTCATCACAAAAAAAGAACTGGTAAAATATACAAATCAGATTATCAAAACGGGGGTTGTCCTTTCTTACTTCGAAATGTGCTGTATGATAGCGTTTCTTCACTTCAAGGCGAAGGGCTGTGAATACGCAGTGATAGAAGTTTGACTTGGAGGACTCTCCGATGCCACAAACATTATCAAGCCAGTCATCACCTGTATTACGAACATTGGACGAGACCATCAAGAGATACTAGGAGATACCTTACAAAAAATAGCAAAAGAAAAGGCTGGAATAATAAAAGAGAAGATCCCTTTAGTAGTAAGTAAAAGGAATCCCACAATAGAAAAAATAGCTCACAAACACCAAGCCCCCATATATTATGCAACGAAGAAAGTAAAAACAAATCTCCTTGGTAAACATCAAGAAACGAATGCAAGCATGGCCTATACTATTTGCAAACAGTTGGGACTCAAAGAGGCGGTCATACAAGAAGGACTCTCAGATACTCAACATACAGGAAGATTACAATACATCACACCCAATCTCTGTATAGATGGAGCGCATAATAAAGATGGCATCGAGACATTGAAGGAATATATCAAGACAATTAAAGATAAATATACAACTATCGTCTATTGCTTTACACTCAGCAAGGGAAAAAATCTACAAGATTTTCTCGTGCCAATATTAGGAAAAAACAATATCTACAAAATTGTAGATACTCATCATTATAGACTTCCTTCTGCACAAACACTCAAAAAACAAATGGGAAAAATCCCTTGCGAAATACTCTCTCCAGAGCAAATAAAGCACTTAGCCAAAAAAAATCCTACTACATTATATATGGTATTTGGATCACTCTATATGATAGGCAATTTTATCACATAAAAAGCACCAATGGGGAAAAGATGATTAAGTAAAATCAACGTTATAGTAGCACTCTATATCTTCTGTATCTGCGGAGCAGAGCTTATGGGAGCCAAAATATTCCCCTTGATCAATATCTTCGGATATCAACTCAATGCCAGTGTGGGAATATTTTTTATTCCCATCATCTATTCACTCAATGACATACTCAACGAAGTCTATGGACCAAAGGCGGCAAGATCTATGGTAAAGATAGGGATAGGAATAGTTATATTGATACTCCTCTCTTCTTTACTCTTCACTTCTCTACCTCCTGCAACTCGTTTCATAGCACAAAATAGTGCATATCAATGAATCTTTGGAGTATCCATGAGGATGGCATTAGCAAGTCTGATTGCTTTTGGTGCAAGTGATTTTTTGGATATCTATATCTTCAGCAAAATACGTAAAGCATTCGGTCAAAAACGTTTGTGGCTCAGAAACAATGTTTCTAATATTATCTCACAAGCTATCGATACAATACTCTTTATGACGATAGCTTTCTACGCAATAGACAAGGGAGTGGGAGAGAATGTAGCATTTTTACTCAGCATAAGTCTCCCTTATTGGATCCTCAAATGTTGTGCATCTATCATAGAGACTCCTTTTGTATACCTAGGAATCCGCCGATTGAAGAAAGAGAATCCAGCAGAATAATAGAGATTGACTTTATATGAAAAATTGATATATTGAGGATCAAAAACAAAATCACATATGGAAACAATTACACTAAGTCCTGAACAGGCAAAAACTCAGGCAGAAAAGATCTGTGACGATGTAAAGACACTCACAGAAGGACTAAATAATGGGCTTATTTTAGCCTACAAAAAGGAAGTAAAACAATTAACACTCTTTTGTTTCAAAGACCCACACGACAACAACGGAAATTGGTATTCTATACAAATAAAAGGGAAATATTTGGAAAAACCAGTTGGATTACATGGTTTCTCAAAAGAAATTATAAAAGAAACTATAAGCAATTTTAGAAAAGCGGGTTGGGTAATAAAACAAGAAGGGAAATTCTCTACGTTTGGCGGAGGATCGTTTAAAATAGATCTTCCATAAAAAAATACTCAAATAAGTCATATTGGCTTACTTTTGTTTTATCTTTTATCTTTTACTATATCTTGAAGATAATAATCATCAGCATTTTCTCGACTAACAAATACCTTCACAGAGTCTCCTATTTTGACATATTGGGAAGTATACTCATCAAATTCTTTTTTATCCACTTTTGAGATTCAAAACAAAGTAGATCTTATTCTTCGAGGATGTTTCTCTATATAAGGATATTGATCACTAGAAAAGATATAAAGCTTATCTGTAAAAGGATTAATTCACTCCACGGTATAATACCGATTAACTATTTGTCCAGATTCCTCGCTTCTGACATATTCGATTGATTTCACCTTTCAGATAATTTCCTTAGTATTAACCTCTCATGTCTTTAATTTATTTATTCTCTTGGATTCTATGATACCCAGAATCAACAAAACGATTAATATTGGAATAAAGAGAAATAGGATACGGTCTATATCAACGGCAAAAAAATCTTTAATAACACGAATAGCTGGGATAGCTCCGATAGTCTGATCATTGAACACAAAGATAATTAAAGTCAAAAAGACAGCTATTGAGATAACAACTAATCTGTAAGACTTAGAGTGACGCATACCACGAAAAAAATCCATCGAAAAAGAACATAAGTAAATAATATGTAAGAGATAATAAATAATATTTTTTCATTTAGACAATTCAACATCAAAAAAAGACGCCAATAAGAAAGACTTTTCTCCCCACACAGTGCAGTCATCCCGGTGTTATTGGTGAGGAACGAACCTACAACCCTGCCTACCGGCAGGCAGGCGGGATCTCAATAACTATCTTAAGATGGAGTTTACCCCGCAGTATTGCAGGGGCCGCAAATCCTTAACCCTTCGACTTCGCGAAGGACAAGCGCCGGAATGACAAGAGCGTGGGGAGAAAATCAAAAAAAGACGCCAATCGACGTCTCTTTTGTAGTGTAGTGAATAATTTATAGTGTAGGATTTTTATATACAAAAACTCCTTCATTCAAAATTCAAAATTTAGCATTCAACATTCTCAAAGCTACGCTTTGAGTGCTGCATGTGCTGCTGCGAGCCTAGCGATAGGCACTCTAAATGGAGAACAACTTACGTAGTTCAATCCAATCTTATGACAGAATACGATAGATGCAGGATCTCCACCATGTTCACCACAGATACCAAGTTTGATATCAGGTCTGGTAGCTCTACCCTTTTCTACAGCCATCTTTACGAGTTGTCCAACTCCTTCTTGATCTAATGTTTGGAAAGGATCTTTTTCGAAGATATTTTGATTTACATATTCCTTGATAAATTTACCTGCGTCATCTCTAGAGAATCCAAGGGTCATTTGTGTCAAATCGTTTGTTCCAAATGAGAAAAATTCAGCAGTTTCAGCAATTTTATCTGCAGTCAAGGCACCTCTTGGCACCTCGATCATAGTTCCTAATTTGTAATCAATGTGTACTCCATATTTGTCCATAGTCTCTTGAGCAACCTTTCTTACGATCTCTGTATTGAAGTCCAATTCAGCTTTGAATCCTACTAATGGAATCATAATTTCTGGTTTAGATTCAACACCTTGCTTCTTGAGTTCACATGCAGCAGCAATAATTGCTTCTGTTTGCATTTCTGCTATCTCTGGATACGTAATCACTAATCTACATCCTCTATGTCCAAGCATAGGATTAAACTCATGAAGAGAAGTAATTCTTTCCTTCAATACTTCTACAGAGACATTCATTTCTGTAGACAATACCTGAATATCTTTATCTTCTGTAGGCAAGAATTCATGCAAAGGAGGATCTAAGAATCTGATAGTTACTGGCAAACCTTCCATTGCCTTGAAGATTCCGATGAAATCTTCTTTTTGATACGGAAGAATTTTAGCTAATGCTTTCTTTCTACCATCCACAT
Source organism: uncultured bacterium (assembly GCA_903904545.1). The sequence continues at coordinate 8,620 of CAIVDB010000039.1, forward strand.
CATCAGACAAAATCATTTCTCTTACTGCCTTGATTCTTTCTTCAGCGAAGAACATATGTTCAGTTCTACACAGCCCTATTCCTTGTGCACCAAATTTTCTTGCTACTTCAGCATCATGGGGAGTATCTGCATTGGTTCTGATACCAAGTGTTCTATATTTATCAGCAAGTGTCATAAGAGTCTCAAAATCTCCACTCAATTCTGGATCCATCACTTCAAGAGATCTTGCAAATACTTCACCAGTAGAACCATCCAAAGTAATCATATCTCCTTCATTAAATGTTTTCCCTTTGACAACCAACGTCTTCGACTTTTCATCGACAACAATTTCTCATGCACCAGCAACACAACAGGTACCCATACCCCTTGCTACTACAGCAGCATGAGACGTCATACCACCTCTAGCAGTCAAGATACCTTGAGATGCATGCATTCCTTCGATATCTTCTGGTGATGTTTCTGTTCTTACAAGAATCACTTTTTTGCCTTCTTCAGCCCAATCATGTGCTACTTGCGCAGTAAAGACAATTTGTCCAACGGCAGCACCTGGAGAAGCAGGCAACCCCTTAGTCAAAAGTTCAGCGGTAGTTTTTGCAGCAGGAACAATTTGTTTATGTAACAATGCATCAAGTTGTTCTGGTTTTACTCTAAGCAAAGCCGTTTTTTCATCTATCAGACCTTCATGAAGCATATCTACTGCCATTTTGACTGCTGCAGCAGCGGTTCTTTTCCCATTTCTTGTCTGAAGAATATATAATTTCCCTTCTTGGATAGTAAATTCCATATCTTGCATGTCTTTGTAATGTTTTTCTAGATTTTGATAGATTTCAACCAATTCTTTATAACAATCAGGCATGATTTGAGAGAGTTCACTGATTTCCAAGGGAGTTCTAATACCAGCAACAACATCTTCTCCTTGAGCGTTCATCAAGAATTCTCCATAAAATTTATTTTCTCCTGTTGATGGATTTCTTGTAAAACATACTCCTGTCCCAGAAGTATCTCCCATATTTCCAAACACCATAGACTGTACATTTACTGCAGTTCCAAGAAGACCTTTGATATCATTCAATCTTCTATAGATGATGGCTCTATCATTATTCCAAGAATTGAATACTGCATCGATAGCCATTTTCAATTGTTCTCTTGGATTGTTTGGGAACATTTTTCCCGTTGCCGTTTTGATAACTTCCTTGTAGCCCATTACAACCTTTTTGAGATCATCAGCATCAAGATCTGTATCCAATTTCACTCCCTTTTCTTGCTTCACAGATTCCAAAGCATGCTCGAAATCATGATGAGCAACTTCCATAACCACGTCACCAAACATTTGGATAAATCTTCTATAGCTATCTCGAGCAAATCTTACGTTTCCTGTTTTATTTGCCAATCCAATCACAGATTCATCATTAAGTCCCAGATTCAAAATAGTATCCATCATTCCGGGCATACTATCAGCAGCTCCAGATCTTACAGATACCAACAATGGATCTACAGGATCTCATAATTTTTTCCCCATCAATTCTTCCAATTTTACGAGTTCTTCTTCTACTTGATCCAAAACTTCTTGAGGATAGACTTTATTATTCTTGTAATAAACATCACAAGTTTCAGTAGTAATAGTAAATCACATAGGAATTGGCAAACCCATTCCTACCATTTCAGCAAGGTTTTTCCCCTTACCTCCAAGGATCTCTTTTCCAAGATCTTTAGCTTCGCCAAAAGTATATACATACCTTGACTTGCTTTGTCCAAATCGACTCATACGCTCATATATAAAAAGATAAAAAACTTGTGAACAAAAATCTCTGCCCAAAGACAGGAATCACGACACAATTAGACAAATTTTTCCAATGTCCTCAATGTCATAATATTGGATTGCCCTAGATTTTCAAGATAAAATTTGAACATACACACAAAAGAGACATAGACAATAAACTCTCCAAAAAATAATTATAGCAATACGACCAAAAATCCGTATAGTCAGACCCACATGACTGACCAAACTGTCAGACCAAACAGATTTTATCTTTTTTTTATAATAATGAGACAGACTAAACACCCCAAGAAAAGGAAATATACAGGATGGATACTCCTGGTCTTCCTCGTCATCTTAGGATGGTATCAACGAAACAAAAAAGTTGCCTTCACGGCAGAGATAAAGATTTCTCAAGGAGACACCATACAAAAAATTCTTCAACCCCTTTCTTCTCGAAACAAAACAAGAGTAAAAGTATACATCAAATCACACAATATTGATTTTTCTAAGTTAGAACCAGGAACCTATACATTTTCCTGATCATATACAAAAAATAAGCTAATCGAGACCATCCTTGCGGGACCAACAAATAAATATCAACGCATCACAGTTCTTGAAGGGCGATCTATATACGATATAGACAATGCCTTAAGCAAGAAATGAATCATCACTCCAGGCGATTATCTCAAATTTGTCAGTGACCCTACAATCATCAGTAAATATCAAGCAAAATATCCTTTCCTCCAAAATAGTGCACTCAAAAATTTGGAAGGTTTCCTCTATCCCGACACGTATAATGTCGATGGAGATAACACTATTGATCAGCTAGTTTATTTGCAATTGGAGGCATTCAAAAACAAGGTATATCTTCCTCATCAAGCAGAAATTGCTGGACAAGGAAACAATCGATACAGCACTTTAATACTGGCAAGTGTCGTAGAAAAAGAAGAAAGGAATATTGCGAATAAAGGAATCGTAGCTGGAATATTTATCAAAAGATTACAAAATAATATGAGACTAGATGCAGACATCACCCTCTGTTATGGACTCCATCAAGCATATGAAATTTGTACCCCAAGCGTGATTGCTCAACACATTAGCGATACCACTAATCCCTACAATACGAGACAACAAAAGGGACTTCCTCCTCAACCCATTGCAAATCCTTCTGTCCAAAGCATCGTTGCTGCGCTTAATCCCCAAGCTTCAAATTATCTTTTCTATCTCCATGGCAAAGACGGAGTCATCCATTATGGAAGAACTGTAGATGAGCATAATGCAAATAAAGTAAATTATTTACAATAAGATTATTTATTTATAAAATAAGATAAACTCATGGAA
>CAIVDB010000040.1 GCA_903904545.1 uncultured bacterium
ACTAGTAAAGTAATAATAAGTTTATGTAAAAATCATATTTTTGCAAATTTTAGAAAAAACACCGACCCAAGATCAGTGTTTCTCTTTTTTAGTATTTTAGATAGATATATTAAGATACTCATACATTCTCAATTATTAATTCTCAATTCTCTTTTACGGTTGAAATAAGCTGTCTGGCATAAATTGCACTTTCTTCACCCCTGCAAACTGCATAGCTGTCTTTATGATAGCATTAGACAAAATGAGCATACGAGCAGAACCTCATGAGGTAAATCCAGGCACTTCCGTAAATTCAAGAAGTAAAGTCCCATCATCCTGTAGATTCACATTAAGCAAACGGAAATCCGTCTGAGGAAAGTCAGTAACAAACCCAGCAGATTTTTCAGTAAGAGAAAGATTTCCTCCCAATAATGAGCTGATGGTATCAAAAACAATATTCTGACTAGGAGACAATACACGATATACTGGTAACAAAGAATCCACATTTACTTGCTGATTGAGTGGCAATTTAGCATCTTCTCTTTGATTAAAATAATACAAAGCTACTTTTGTAGGTGAGGTAGTAACAAAAGAAGGCGTTGTAGACACTGAAGATGAAGTACTTGTAGCCATTTTTTGAGTAATATCTTGTAACTGTGTTTGTATAGAAGTCAATTGTTCTTCTAAGCCACTCAACTGAGGAGCAACAACTCAACCAGATAAGTACACAGGACAAGTGGCACCAAAGATTTGACCTACTTGCATACCCAAAGGAGCATTAAACAACCTTACGTAAGACCAAAAAAGGATACTCACTAAAATCCAGAAGAACGTTGTTCGAAAAATCTTTTTCATAAGAGAAATGATTATGGATAAAGAATTATCTTCTTAATGTTGGCGATTCTACAGGTTTATCCAAAATAATCGTACCTGAAGCAGCAGATCCTGTCGCAAGAATACCTTGAGCACCAGCTTCTGACAAAGGAGAAACACCTAATTTATTTGCTATAGCATCCAAAGTAACTTGCATTTGCATATTAGTAGCTTCTAGAGTAGCAATACCACTCATTACTGAAGATTGCATTCCTGACATATCCTGGATAGCAACAGGAGCAGAAGCAAACCAAGTAGCTACTTGAGTACCCAAAGCGGCATCAAATAATTTGATATAGAAGATTGCTCATCCAAAAATAACAATCCAAAACAGTGATGTTCCAAAAACATTTTTCATTGTAACAACATAAATAAATAAAAATTAGATATTTCAAATTTATATTTTTATAAACAAATTGCAAAGGGAAAAAAACGGAGGAATTAGTTTATCAGGAATTTGTTTATTGGGAATTTGTTTATACGTAATACGTAATACGTAATTCGTAATATATAATTATCTAATTCAATCTCAAATAACTAGAGACTAAAGATCTATTCTTCAAACACTTTCTCAAAATCAGCAGGAATCGGCGCCACAAAAGAACGTTTTTCCTGATTCATTGCATCAAAAAATGTATATTGTCGACAATGCAACAATTGTCTATTGATCCCCAAAGATTTATGAAGGATTCTGTTGATAGCAGGATTACCATAAACAAGATCACCTAATACAGGATATCACGCATCCGCAAGATGGACTCTAATTTGATGCATTCTCCCTGTCTCAATTTTGACTCTCACCAAAGAACACTCTCCAAGAACTGGGTGTTCAATCACCTTATCACATCGACACTCTGTCTTTGCAGCAACACCGTATCTCATATCTACCTTTACATGGGCTCTATCGAAACGTTCATCATAACTTTTTTCCAAAGGTTTATCTATCATCATATGATTGGGAAAACGACCTGCGACCAAAGTGAGATAATACTTATCTATTTGCCTCTCTCTAATGATCTTATTGATATATTGCAAAGCATCATAAGTCTTTCCTGCAATCAAAACACCAGAAGTATCCTTATCCAATCTATATCCAAATGAGGGTTTAAACGTCACTGCAGCCGTCGAGCTTCAAGCTTCAAGCTCCGAGCTTCAAGCTAACTTTTCAAGGTAATCATTCATGCACAGATCTTTTCGATGTTGATTTCCTGGATGAACGAGAATACCTGCAGGCTTATTGAAGACTAACCAGTGCTTATCTTCAAACAAAACCCATTGACGAACCTTCTTGATGTCTACATGGTCTAATTGACGTTGTTTTCCACTCACAAGAACAGAAAGATCCTGCTCACCAAGTTTAATATCTTCACGAATCGTGACGACATCTCCTACAGATAATCTATACTGTTCTTTTTGTCTTTTTGTATTGACTTTTACGTCACCCTTCCTAATCAGGGCATAAATGTCTGCCAAACGAATAGTTGGATATATCTTCAACCACTTTCTCAAAAATCTATCAAACCTCTGGTCTGAATTGGACTTATCTATAACTATCTCCATGTGTTTCACAAAAAATAAACAAAGAATCATCTCTTGACCAAAAGTGTAGCTATCCCCTGTCTATTTGCAAGGCATCCTGATTTCATCGATAAGATATAGATGGTATTCTATACGTCTATACTAGGAAAGGGAGACAAGAGGCAGATTCTTCATATATAGAATAGACATAACCATGTATATAACATATTTGAGAGAATGGGATTACATATTACATACTAAATAGAACAAATGACACTAGGAGAAATTATTACATAAAATAGGAAGAAGTGAAGAGAAATAGCAATGCTAATCGATATACCACTTTTTCTTGCAATCAAAAAGGAAAAAAATATAGTAATTCCCGTCACAACACATCATTACATGGAGGCTGTAGCTCAGCTGGTTAGAGCGCTTGCCTGTGACGCAGGATGTCGGGGGTTCGAATCCCCTCAGCCGCCCCATAATTGGACACATAGTGTGTCTTTTTTTGTTTGAAAAATAATAATAGAAAATTTTGTTTATTGAATAAGTTTAAACGAATCGACAATCTGATTTAAAGGTTCTTCTATAGCTTTCATTCTATCTAAATCTCTACACTCTTGTTCATGGGAAGTATCACAATACGCGCCACATTCTCCTCCTCCACATCCACTATGTGATCTTACCGTAAAATCAAAGACATAATTATTTTCTTCTCCTTGAATGACGTAACAATAGGTAGCATAGAGTGATCCTGCTCCGATATCCGTACTCTTATATAAAGAATATGAAAGTCCATCCTTCGTTTTACCTTGAGTGGTTATCATAGGATTGCCACTATTTCTAAGATCAGGACAAGCAATGGCTAAGGCATCTTGAGCTTGAGAAACCACTATAACCGTCACGGGCCAAACAGTAGGACTCCATACATTTCCACTAAACTTTGTAGGGTAAGAAAAAGAAAACCCTGAAGCCGTATTCACGGAAGTCTGCCAACCCACAGGCAGAATAAATCAGGTTTGGTCAGTCGTAGGAGCGAGTACTTGAGGAGTTTTTTTTACGAAAAAATATACACAAAAAACAATAAGAATAACAAGCGCAACACCGAGTATTCATCGAGCTTTTCTCATAGAGACAATTAAGGGAATAAAATTAGTAAGAGTATATACGGGGCAAAGGAGAATACAAGAAGAGTTTAAAAATCCCTACTCACCACGAAGACGAATAGGGATTTCTAGATTAGATTCTTTCTTTGTATTCTTGCAAACATTTCTCTACAAATTCTTCTACAGATATCTCATATTGATTTTTCGTCTTATATTCTCTGATAGACAAGGTAGTACTAGACTGTTCCTTTTCCCCTACAATTACAATATAAGGGGTCTTCATTACCTCAGCATTTCTAATCTTTTTGCTAAATGAATCATCACTCTCATCTACAGAGCATCTCAATCATTGCATAGTAATCTTTCTACAGATGGTCTTAGCATACTCTACAAAAGGCTCTGCGACAGGGACAATCTTTATTTGTTCAGGAGCCAACCAAAGAGGGAATGCTCATCCAAAATGCTCTATCATAACACTCATAAATCTTTCCAAAGATCATGAAATTGCTCTATGAATAACAACTGGTCTTTCCTTCTCTCATTGTTCATTGACAAAAGAAAGTTCAAATCTCTCCGGCAAATTAAAATCCAATTGACACGTTGCAAGCTGCCACTCTCTACCAATAGCATCTTTAAACATAAAATCAAGTTTAGGTCCATAAAAAGCGGCTTCTCATTTTACTTCTTTGAAAGGAAGTTCTTCACTTTGACATACATTTTTCAGTGCTCCTTCAGCCTTTTCCCATACTTCATCTCAGCCAAGATAATGTTCTTTATCATCTCACCTAAGAGAAAGTCTTACTCGATATCCATCCAGCATATGCATAGTCGAATAAAATTCTTTTATAATTTTGACTATAGTCACTACTTCTTGATGGATTTGACCAACACGACAAAAGAGATGTCCATCATCTTGAGTAATAGACCTTACACGAGCAAGACCTGAAAGTTGACCTGCTTTTTCATCACGGTATACGGTAGCCGGTTCAAAATATCTAATAGGCATATCACGATACGAAAATTGATTATCTGCAAAAATCTGCATATGATGAGGACAATTCATTGGTTTCAAAAAGAAATCTTCATTCGATGTTCCTCCATGCACCTTAAACATATCTTCCAAATAATGC
>CAIVDB010000041.1 GCA_903904545.1 uncultured bacterium
ATTGTCTCCATAATAAAATCTCTGCCATTTTTGCATTACCATAGCCATCGGATTATCTTCATACATTTTGAGTTCTTGAATCACGACTCCCTTTTCTCTTTCGAGTTCTTCCTGAGGAAAAGTAGCATTGATCATCATATCTCCGAGGACATCCAATGCTTTATCAGCGAATTCTGGAGCACATTTGACATAATAGCCAGCATATTCATCTCCCGTATAGGCATTAAATTCTCCTCCAAAGCTATCGACGGCTTCTGCTACAGATTGCGGTGTAGGATATTTTTTTCCTCACTTAAAGAATAAGTGTTCTAAGAAATGACTAATTCCATTATTTTCTGCATTTTCGTAGATACTTACTGCCTTGCACATAATCTCTATCGTGATAGAATTGGCCTCTTGCATAGGAGCAAAGATACAAGACACTCATTCAATAGTTTTTTTATAATATTGCATAAAAAAGATAAGGGATAAAAAATATTACATTTTTACTTCCATCGTACTCAAAGGTTGCTTGACGGCAATTTTATTTTTAGATCTAATAAAGAGTCCAAGTGAAATAATCTTTCTCACCAAGGAAATTTCTTGCAAAAGCGCATGATTGATATAATGCTCAGACGAAAGTGGCAAGTGTTCAAGATGGACAGAATCGCCTTGTTGTAATCCATTTGGTGTAAATGCTTGCAATGCCAGATAGATATGTTCACTGACAAATGGTGCAAAAGGAGCACAGAGTTTGGTATATCCAAGTAAGACTTCGAAGAGGGTATAGTATGCTGAATATTTATCACTATCCATACCATTGGCCCAGAATCTTCTTCTGGATCTTCTGATAAACCAGTTATTCAATTTATCGATAAAGCCAAGGACTGCCTTTGCTGCATCATCAAGCAGATATGCATCCATAGACTTCTCTACATCCATACCCACCTCATGTAAGGCAGAGATGATCCACTTGTCGAGCTCGTTTGCAATGATATGCGTAGGCATAAGCAGACATCCCATTTTTTCTAGTACTGGAGGATGTTTAGTGTCATAGAAATGACTTCGCAAAACACTAAAGGTAGGATTATGAGAGATAAGAAGCACCGTTTTCCCTACTTCCTTTTCTAGGATAGCAGTATAACTTGCAAGTTCTTTTCCAGATTGCGCAGCGAGTCCTTCATCTAAGATGATAGGAATATCTTTTTGTCTGTGAATTCTAAATATCTCCTGGATAATTTCTGCGGTTTTCTTGGTCCTCACGAAAGGAGAGGAATAGATCACGTCAGGATTGGTCCTCAAAATCATTTCGATATATTTTGGGTCTTTCATTTCTTCGATCGTCTCTGGCAAAAGTTTTGCTTCTGCTTCTTGTCACTCAGCGTGCCCATGTCTAAGGAAGTAGACCGTTGGCTTATCATAGACAAAATTATCTACCTTTGCATAGGTTTCAAAGAATTTATAGGAGTTCAGCAATGCTGCAGTAAAGTCTTTGTACACTTGATCGATTCCCTTCTCTGAAAATCTCATAGGTTCAGATCTCACCCCAGGAGAGGACAATAAGTACAGTCTGTATGCATCAGTTCCATAGGTCTCGAAAATATGTTTTGGATCAGGATAATTATTTAAGCTCTTGGACATTTTTCTTCCATCTTCAGCGAGGATCAATCCATTGATGACGACATTATTAAATGAATTTTGTTTCATCACGGCGTTTCCACACACATGCAATGTCCTAAATCGGCCTCTCGTTTGATCAAGTCCTTCGATGATGAAGTCAGCGGGATAGACGAAGGGCTTACGCCCAGTGTTGAGTGTTGAATGCTTAATGTTTAATGGAGATTCTACTCCTGTATAATTCGCTTGCCCAAATGGCATAGAGCCTGATTCAAACCAACAATCCATGACTTCAGGGATTCTCTTGTAGGTATGCCCATCTTTCACAAATCGATAATTATCTACATACGGTTTATGAAGATCTAATTCTCATTTTTTATCATGGTCTCGATAGAATGCTTCAGGAGATGCATTGGTAGGGGTATAGGAATCTTTCTGCGTCAAGAAATCAAAATGCTTAAAATATTTTTTCATAGCAATGATTGAGTCCTTATGAGCAAACGTAATAATCGTCTGGGTAGGGAAAAGTTGATTGATATGCTGCATATAAGCATCTATCTTTTTGAAGATATCGTCCATAGATTCTCACTCAGGAGTAAGTTTTTCCGATGTAGGTTTACTTGTTGTGAGATGAGGTTCCCAGAAGGTATCTTGTAACTCAGGGACCAAGACATCCGTAATTCTAAAGTCTACATACACTTGATCATGAAGGGTATGAAAATGTTCTTGGGTAGTATCCAACAAAAATGATTGAATGCTTTTATCGTCTCGATGACTTTGATATATTTTTTGAAGGCCAAGATATTTCTCCTCGATAGTTTTTGTTATCTCTTCTCCATAACGAGCAATGAGGTAAGGAAAAACTGTGTCCAAGGTCCTTCTTAGTGGAGATACTACAACAACAGTATCTTCTTGAGGTAATTGTGAAACAAGTGCTTTAGCTTGTTGTTGTCCAAGAGGACTAAGATGAATGTTTCCATACGAATCATGTTTGTGATCAGGGTTGTACTCACTTTCAGCATGCCTTACCAAAATATGTTTTGTCAGATTTTTGGATCAGGTTTTGGTCTGCTGATACAGTTCATCGAGATTTCCTATCACGATCTTGTCTTCTGTGTCGTCTTGATTTTCCCATATCGGCAAAGGAGAACCTCGATATCTATTTCTACTAAGATTCCGATCTGGAGCAGATTTGAGGGTATCGATAAATCTATTTTTTACCGATTCAGGTACAAAATTTATCTTTGCAGCATTGGGTACCGTAATACTCGTAAGTTCAGGTTCCTTGATAAATCGACTAGTCAACGCTCTAGAAATCAAAGGCGTTTCACATCTTCGACAATGAGGATAGGAATGGCTATATGATTTTTGTCCAATAAGTTTTTTCTCATTTTTGAGTCTTGTAATCACTTCTTTATTCACATCAAAGACACTCTGTCCTATGTAATCAGGCACTTCGTTAGTAAATTCTCCATATTCATTGACCGGCATAAAGAGCCAATTCTTGGAATCATCTCTTGGCAAAAATTGAGCAACTGCATCGAAATCCTCCATACCAAATCCAGGAGCAATATGGACGATTCCTGTTCCATCTTCAGTACTGACAAACTCTCCTGCAATTATTTTGAAAAATTGATCTTTGTATTCTTGAGCAATATTGCTTTGATGAATATAGGGGAATAAAGGTTCATAAGTAATCCCTTCCAAATCAGCTCATTGGATGATATTGATCAAAAGATATTCTTCAGGATTCTTATAATATTGTTTGAGTAATGCTTCAGCGATGACATAATATTCTTTACTATTTTTGTCATAGACCATAGCATAATGAATATGCTTTCCTACAGCCAAAAACATATTACTTGGCAAGGTCCGTGGGGTAGTAGTCCATGCGAGGATATTAAGATCTGCTCATTTATTTTCTACCTGTTGAGGTAATTGATGATGATAGACATACAAGTCATAAAACTGATTGATGATTTCATCCGCATCATCAATGAGTGTCTCTTCTATTTTTACAGCGAACCCAATAGCATTATCAGAAGAAATAATCTCAGCCCAGACAAGTTGAGGATGTTTTACAGGCTCCATGTTTTTTACTTCTCCTGTAATTTCGACTTCTATCATATTGAGATTGACCAAACGTCATTTGATGATCTCTTTGAAAGATCCAAGCTCATGGATACTAGTGACTTCTACATCCAATTCTTCTTTGAGTTCCTTCTTTGCTGTAGCCAAAAGATCTTCTCATTTTTCTACCTTTCCACCAGGGAAAACATATTTTTGCCCTTTCATATGATATTGCATGAGAAATTTTCCATCTTTTTTGATCACACAATCTACTACTTCCACAAATCCATCTTCTGTAGTTTCATATTCATTTCATAATTCTGAATTCTAAACTTTACAGTTATGGCAGTATCTTGTCTATCTTTATATCCATCATTTACTTCAGAATTGGAAAGCGAAGTTGCACAACTTGGACAACATCGTTGGACTTTAAATCCTTTATATACTAAGTTTTGGTTATACATCGTCTGAAATACCCAGATCACTGACTCCATAAAGTCCAAATTCATTGTATAATACGCATGGTCCATATCAGCCCATCTTCCGATATAATCTACAAAGATTCTCCATTCATCAGAAGTCTTTCCTACATAAGCTCTACATGCTTCGGTAAATTTCTCTACCCCAAGTTTTTCTTCGATATCTTTTTTTCCATCGATACCAAGAGCTTTTTCTACAGCTTTTTCTACAGGTAAGCCATGACAATCTCGTCATCGGTCCCTATTGACCTTATAGCCTTTCATCGTCTTATATCTGAGCAAAGAGTCTTTCATTGCACCGACAAGTCCATGCCCAAAATGAGGCGTTCCTGAAGCGAAAGGAGGCCCATCATAGGTCGCAATCTGGAAGCTATCTGATCTCTGATCCAGAGATTTTTTGAAGATATCATATTCCTTTCGATAGTCTTTGATGTTTTGCATAAGTAATTTCTGGTCCATGTGGCGAAAAATAGAAAAAGATAAATGTTCTTATAATTATTGATTTAGCCGTCAATATATAATAAAATAACGCTGGGATTCAACGGAAAATGGGTATTGACTTCAGACCTAATAAATATATATTACGTCACATAATAAAAACATAATAATATGCAAGAAATTAGTAAAATAACATTTACTCCGCTTAAAAGAAATCGGTTTAGATGCAACCAAACTGGGAAGGTTGTCAAGAAAGCCCAGACAAAAAGAATCGGATTGCAAACTAGCAATCCAGAAAAAAAAAGGATGTACTCCCTCTATGTGGGGAGTCAGGCAGCAATCTGTCCTGCCTGTAAAGAAGCGTTATACTTCAACAGATATGAAAACCAATGCACCTGTAGTAATGGACATACAATCAGGCTTATAAGATAATCTTATTTAAATCCTTCTCTGACGTCATATTGGCCAAGAGAGGGATTTTTTTTCTGTAGTAGAATTTCTACAACAGTTTTTATTGCTTAAGGATTGACTTATTAGATAATTTGTATAAAACACAAAATGTCAAGTAGATTGTGTGACTATCGCAAAATGGTCCAAATAGTAGGACATCCGACTGTTCCTCGGAAGGTTCTAGGTTCAAATCTTAGCTTAGCAGAATAAAGCTTTATCATGTACTACAAAAAAAATGAAAACAAGGGAAACAGGTAAACAAGAGACAAACAAACTGATTGCAGATCAAAAAGTCCATGAAACAAAAGTAGACAAAATCGAGGATAGCAATATATCATGAGATGTAATAAATGTTTTTGCATCAGCAAACCAAAATGAGACAAAAGAAGAGTTTATAAAAAAAATTGAGTTTGAAAGAGAACTTATAAAAATAGAACATTTACCATTCCTAGAACAGGAATGGAAAGAAGTAGATCGAGAACATTGATGGCAATATAGACCAGTAAAATTGAAGATAAGTCCCACATGAGATATCATAGAATATGCAGAAAATCTAACATATCAAGCAGATGTCTTGCTAAATCGTGTAAATGTTGAGATCTTAATGCTCACAAAAGGTATGCAATTATATAGCTACGATGCTCTTTTGGAAGAAATAAGTAAAACACACAAAGGGAGTAAGGAAGAACTTGAGCTAAAGTATCTTATGACAGAGCAGGAACTAGAGGAAAAAATGAAAGACATACCGAACAAATCAGTCAAATATGAAAAATTCTTTCGAAAAGAACTCCAGCCATTTGCAATATGATGCTTTCTTAAAACAAATTATTTTAAAGATACGATTTCTCGTGAAGGTCACGTATGTATATGGTTAGCTAACGGCACTATTGCTATGTTTGGCCTAGAGAAACGAGAAATATTCAAATGAGAAGGATCGAAAGATTCTATGCTAGCAAGTGGACTCTTACTCAAAAAATCGAAAGTATAAAAAATTTTACTCTTTTGATGCAGTACCATAAAGCAAAAATAAAATTTAAATTTTATATCTTACAATATAATCATGCCATTAGATGACGTATCACAACAAACAAAAGAGGTATCTGGTACAGAGATGTATCAAGAAAGAGCAGAAAGAATCAAGAAGACGTATATCGTAGACAATATTCTTTCGATGCTAGATATTGTGCAAAAGCGTTTTGGAGAAGAGAAAAAGGATATTTTGGCAATGCAAATTTGAGCTCTTATTGATTCAGATAAGAAACCAATAGATTTTGATGATCAGTACCTAGAGACTATTGAAGCGAGAGTAAGACGTTATCTTACACTTATGAGAAAACTCCAACTCCATCGTATGAGCTCAGATCCAATACTTCACGAAACTCCAAAAGTTCCTAAAGAGGAAGAGAGTAAGGTCTCTACTGATATAGAGGAAGCAAAAAATATTCCCGATACGAAATTAGAGAGCTATATCACTATGGTAAGAAAAATCCACGAGGAGATGATAGAAAAACAAAAGAAATTATATTTTCTCTTAGAAGATATGTCCAAAAAGACCTATAACCCAGCATTTTATTGCACAGAGCCTTGAGCACTCAAGGCGCCTACGGCCATGGAAGAATATGCGAGATTTCTAACCTTCCCCGCAATGGAAGATGGCTTACCGTATAGCATCCCCAAGAGATTTGTCGACTACTTACACCAGTTTGGGATAGGAGATAGTGTAAAGCGTCTCGATCAGGCAAGAGGATTAGTTGGCGAGATTACCCAGCTCAAAAAGCAAATGCAGGGGACACTCGAGGATATCCTTTCCTCACAGCCGAAAAAAGTCGAAGAAATAGTGCATATCCCAGATAGCTCTAAGGTATTTACAGGAGACTTCTTCCCTATTCCTATCGATAAACAATCTATGAAATGAGCAGTAGGAAATCACCATGACATGACAAATCTCAAATAGAATCCACACAATTCCTAAAAATTTTATACATAATCAATACCACCATGAGCAAAAAAATAACAACACCGAAGACTATCCTTTGAGAGAAAGGAGAAGACAAAAAAAACATAATCCAGACAACAAATGATAATTTTCTCAAAACCATGAAGGACATCCCAGATGAGGCAAAAGCCAGAATCAGAGAATTTTTAGAAAATATGAAACAACTACAAAGAGGGGAAATAATAGATATTCTTCAATCATATATAGATAATCCTCAAATAGCGTTGGGTCTTTCAACAGATCCCAAAACTCCTTCTAGGATTATCGAACAGATAGCTCTCTGTTCTAAATACAGTAAGGCAAGAAATACTGCCATCACTAGAATGGTTAGTGGCGAATATGTTAATTATTCACAAGAAGCGTTTCAGCAATTGTTGGATCTTTGGAAACAAGAGAATCCAGAAATTATGAAGTTTGGAGATTGTTATTCTTCTGAATACGAACATACGATATGATATCCGCTTGCATGTTGAGATCATACACCTTATCGAATACGTGAAAGGATAGCTATTGATTCAAATGTGCATCAAACACAAGATATGGTAATTGGAAAGCTGATAAATGATGATGAGCATAAATATCCAAGAAAAACCTATAATGACATTTTAAAGAGATTACAACAGAGGATAGACAATTCTAAAGGCATACGAGCAGCATTAAATCTCTGTAGTATCATATTGAAATGAAAATACACACCACTAAATGTGCTGGAGAGGACAATCATTTGAGCACGTCACTTCTACAATATCAATGAATGAATACACACAGAAGGATGTTTGGAGAACTTGGTAAATAATGATAGAAATCAATACATCACAAAATCATTACTTCAAGACATATCCAAAGAAGTTAATAGCAACAATATAAAGAGGATAAGATCAATGAGAGATTCACGTCCTGATCCAGTACCACGTACAAACAATAAGTGGTAAAAAATTTATAAAAAACTCTGCTACGGTGGAGTTTTTTTGTTGTAACTTTTTAGCAACGCATTTCATTAAATAAATATTGAAATTTTGTAGGGAATACATATGATTCCATTACTTTAGTATCCACTATTCTTTCATGAAAATGATTCCACAGATAGGATATACTACATATCTCTACTACTTCAAAAGTAGGAAGGATTTTTCGTATTGGAGATAGACCAAAACTCTCGATTACCATAAACCTTCCTTGAAACCAAAAGGGAGGCTTTTTTATTTTTAAATGATTACAACAAATGAAAACAACACTCCAAGGAATAACCATTGATATCATAGATCTTACTGACAATATGATTCCCACACTCTCGGAGACGCTGAGTGAATGGCAGACTAATGAACAATTTCTTAGATTCATCAAAGAGAAACCTATGTCGCCCCAAGAAAATATGCAGGTCATTACGAAGACACTAGCCCAGGGGGAAAATATTTACAAAGTCATCCTGGAAGACACTCAAGAGAAAATAATCTGATGCATTCTCTTCGATACCCTTGATGCGAGGGAAAATTCTTTAGAATCTTACACAAGGATTGATCCCAACTTTAGTAAGAAATGATTTGGGACTCAATGTAGAAGAAAAATCATTTCAGACATTTTGCTATGAGGAGATATTGAGAAGATTGTTTCCTGGCATTCTGCATGGAATACCGCAAGCCTTATTATCAACAAAAGAGCCTGATTTAGATTGGTAGACTTTGTGCCTGATCAAACGTTTTTGCCAAATATAGGGAAGATCACCGATGATTTCAAACGAGAGATAACGAAAGAAGATATCCTCAGAGAGGGGACTATCGATATCATAAAAATGAATCACGATAAAGTGATCCTATGATTGAAGAAGTATAATCTATTAGAGTTACTCCATACAAGGGAATA
>CAIVDB010000042.1 GCA_903904545.1 uncultured bacterium
CAATGAAGTATACGGGGCCTAAATTCAAACTATGCAGAAGAGAACAGACAGATTTGTTTGGTGCAAAAAAGTATAGTGTAAAGAAAAATAGAACTTTGCCTGGACAACACGGAGCCAATATGCAAAGATCTTCTGAATATGGAAAACTTTTGAGAAACAAACAAACGCTCAAGAGACTCTATCTTTTGTCAGAAAAACAGTTTGGAAAGATTGTTAAAGAAACTGCTGCACAATATGCAAAGAACAATGGGGTGACTCATGATACTGCCCTCTTTCAATTTTTGGAGAGAAGAATGGATTCTATCGTCTTTAGAGCTGGATTTGCAAAGACAATTATCCAAGCAAGACAGATAGTAAATCATGCTCATTTCCTACTCAATGGAGTAAAGCACAATATCCCTTCTACATTTGTAAAAGTAGGAGACAAGATAACACTTAAACTAAAACTTCAAGGTTCTGTCCTTTATTCACAAAACCTTTCTGAAAACAAAAACAAACTTCCTTCTTGGATAAAAGTTGATAAAAGTACGTATACGATAGAAGTTTTGTGATTGCCAAAGGTGGGTGAAATCGGCATTCCTGCAGATGTATTGAAAGTTATTGAATTCTACGCTAGAGCATAGTGGTAGAAGTCATAATAGTATTATTCGTATTCAACTTTTTATTTTTTACTCCCATGCATGTTAGATATACAAAAACTAATCTGATCACCTAAAATTATTGTATCTACTATCGATGAGAGCACAACAAAATTTGAAGTAAAGTATCTCCCTAGAGGATTTGGACACACACTATGAAACGCTTTGAGAAGAATTGTTTTGTGATATAGTGTAGGTGGTGCAATTACTGGACTCAAAATCAAAGGTGTTCCTCATGAGTATTATGTTATTGATGGAGTGAAGGAGAATGTCATCGACATCATGTTAAATTTTAAGACACTTCGCTTTGATGTAGATGAAAGATCTGAAAATATTCAACGAGTTTCTCAGAGATTTAAAGGAGTATGAACATATACATCAAGTAATATAAAATTGCCTGGTGGTATAGAACTTTTGAATGAGGATGTTTATCTCTTTG
The DNA here is from genome assembly GCA_903904545.1 of uncultured bacterium. Next base: position 1,078 of record CAIVDB010000042.1, read on the forward strand.
AGATCACCGATCCTTCTGTAGAACTCAATATCGATATTAGAATAGAAAAGGGATATGGGTATTATAGTATAGATTATCTAAGAAATCGTGATAGAAAAGATGAAGATAATGAGGTAAATATGTTACTTATGGATAATGAGTTTAAATTGGTTGAATATATCAAGTACGATGTGGAAGAAGTAATTGAGGATTTCACAGGTGCTACCAAAGATCATCTTATCTTAGAAATCAAATCAGGATTTAATAAAGTATCTCCAAAAGAGATTGTTATGTTTGCTGGCGAAGTGCTTGCTTCTTATGCAAAATTATTCATTTTTGATGATGTCTATATAGATAAATCATTCTTGGTTGATATGGAAGAACTAGAAAAAGTTCAAGAAAAATTCCATGAAGAATCTAATGTCAAAACTATGCCTATTGATGCACTTCCTTTGAGTGAAAGAACGAGAAATGCATTGATCAAAAATAACATCTTGTATGTAGAAGACCTTGAAAAGAAAAAGAAAGGTGAACTCCTCTTGATGAAGGGTGTAGGAAGGAAAGCTATTGATGAAATCAACAGTGCATTGGCAAATATTGATAAGGCATTGATAGGATAATTTTAATTTTATAATCTTTGGTAGAATGAGACATAAGAAAAATAAGTTGTTGGAATTGGATACTTGAGACAAAAAATATAGTGTCTTCGTGAGACAACTTTTGACTAACCTTGTGAGAACTGGTAAAATCACAACTACAGGAAAGAGAGCTAAGATTTTAAAGTCTGAAGCTAATTCTTTCTTCTCTAGACTTGTTCGTTTGTACAAAACCCTTGAAGAAAAGGATGCAAGAAGAGAAGCTGTGAGATACGTCCAATCAGTCATCTACGGAGAAGCTGAAGGGAAAAGAGTTCTCGAAACTATCTTGCCTAAGTATTTGGAAGCTGGAGCAAAACAAAGTTTTGTGGTCAACTACAAGCTTGGATATAGAGCAGGAGATGCTGCAGAAAAAATCTTACTTAAACTCGTATAACATTTATGTACACTTTATTTCACCTCACTTATTATTACGATGGAATTTACTAAAACCGACCTTAACAAAACTCTCCGAGTGAAACCAACCGAGATGGACAAGCAAAGAAAACGATATAAAGTTGATGCAACAGGAATGACACTTGGAAGACTCTGTTCAGATATTGCTAAGAAACTTCTTGGTAAGGACAAAGCTTACTACTGTGATTTCCGAGATTGTGGGGATTTTGTAGTTGTAGAACATGCTGAAAAAATCAAGGTAACAGGTAAAAAACTTGATGAAAAGATCTATTATTCTTATAGTGGATGGAAGGGAAATTTGAAGCAGATTACTTTGAGAGAACTTCTCAAGAAAAATCCTTCAAGAGCTATCTTCTTCGCTGTCAGAGGAATGCTTACTAAGAACAAATTGAGAGACAGAAGAATGAAGAGATTGAAAATCGTTGCAGGACCATCTGTTGCTTATGATCATTTCAAGACGGTAAACCTTACTACTCCAGCAGCAAAGACTAAATAATACCTACTACCTCTATTACTATCAATATTTTTATTGTGTTTAGGTCTATAAATAATGGCAAACAAAGAATACTACTATGCGATAGGAAGAAGAAAAGAAACTACTGCTATCGTAAAACTCTTCTCTAAGGGAGCAGGAAACTTTTCCGTAAAATCCCCTAATGGACAGACCAGAACTCTCAAGGAGTATTTTGGAGGAAATCTTTATCTTTTTGATAATGCATTAGCTCCTTTATCTCTTCTTGGTATGGAAAACATTAGTCGTTTCGATGCTGAGATTACCATCAGTGGTGGAGGAATTGCTGGACAATCTGATGCAATCAGACTTGGATTTGCGAGAGCACTTACCTTGCATGATGCAGACTTTAGACTTACCTTGAAGCCTTATGGATTACTCAAAAGAGATCCTAGAGTGAAGGAAAGAAAGAAGCCAGGTTTGAAGAAAGCGAGAAAGGCTCCTACATGGTCAAAGAGATAATCGTGGGGTTTGCCTACTTACAGAGAACTTATTCATCTTATTATACAAAGGGCCCTTATGAGAAGGGCTTTTTTGATTGGTGGAAAGCGTATGTATGATCTGTAACAGAAACCGTTGAAAACAAAGAGAACTTTGTTAGTATTTATACCATGAAGAAATTCGGTTTTTATTTTATTGTTCTCTACGGAAAAGATGATGAAAGATTTGGTGTTTCTTGGTATCCAATGATGTGGAAAATGAACTCAAGCAAAACTATTCTTGGAAAAACTCCCTGAGTACTGGTACTTCGAGATGGGACAAACACTTAGATCGTTGATGTCCAACGACAATCTCATTGGAAAATATATCAAAGATGTTGTAAACCATGGGAGAATGATTGATAATTTCATCACCCATGATTTGATCGATACGAGCTTACAAATAGCACAAAATAATAATAAATATATTATTATCGATGGATTCCCTAGAGTTCAGGAACAGGCAGAATTTTTTAGCCAGAAGATGCAACAAATGGGGAGGGATTTTATGGTGATCCATCTAGAACTTCCCAAAGAGATAGCACTCGAAAGGATGATGAAAAGAGCTACATTAGAATGACGTGGAGACGATACTCCAGAGGTTATGCAACAAAGAATAGCTATCTTTACTCACGAAACGCTAAATGTTATCAAGCATTTTGAAGAGTTAGGCAAGGTAATTACCATCAATGCAAATGATTCTATCGAACATATTCAAGCAGCATTACATAGTAAATTAGGACTTTAGTTTTTGTTCCACTCCATGAAACTCCTCAAGGGAATTAAGATAGAAAAAATATGATATGGTTGAATAGGACTCGCAAGGATGTCTGATGGGAAAAGGATATTGATCAAATGAGGTGCTTTGCCTGGGAGTGTAGTCGATCTTAGAATCGTAAAACAGAAAAAAGATTTCATAGAAGCACATATTTTTCATATTCATAAACATGATCCCAAATTGGTGGATGGAAAAGTTTTTTGTCCGCATTTTTTCCGAATGGAAGAAGAGGAAGAGTCAAAAATTGTACAAGATGGGACAAAATCGAACAAAGTTGAGGAAAATGAAGGAAGAAGTGAGGAATGAAATGATAATTCTAAATTTTGAATTCTGAATTCTAAATCCCCACGAAAAGTGGGCTGTGGGGGATGTAAATGGCAAATGTTGAGTTATCCTACTCAGCTCAAACTCAAACAAGACATTGTATTGGATTCATTCAAAAAATTATCAGCATATCCTATAGAAATACGTTCTATCATCGGTTCTCCTCTGGAGAAATGATATAGGAATAAAATCGAATTTAGTTTTGGAAAATATATCACCAACAGTAGCGAATGATGAGTGACAAGTGAAGGGAAGAAAAATATAGATATATTGTCGGATCGAAGTATTGGATTTCATAGGCAATGAGAGTTTAGTAAAATCGTAGATATTGATAGCTGTGGATTGATCTCAGACAAGGCAAATGAAATTTTCGCGTATATCAAATGACTGTGTTTCGCTTCAGGATTACCGGTGTATGACCAGAAGACCCATCAAGGATTCTTTAGACATTTGGTCATCAGACAAGGATTTCATACCAATCAATTTCTGGTAAATCTTTCGGTGTCAGGAGACAATCTCCAGGACTCCACTACCCAACTCCGAGAAAAACTCCTCACCCAACTCAAATCAGACTCCTTTCTTCAGGAGCAGATTACCACTTTTGTCATCACACACAATGATGGACTCGCAGATATCATCAAATCCCCACTCTCAGAAACTAAAATTTTACGATGAGAGGGCTATATGTATGAACAACTTCTTTTCGATACCAAAGAAGGAAAAGATGAAAAGGCTGCAGTTTCCTTCAGGATATCTCCCTTCTCGTTTTTCCAAACGAATACTGTCGGAGCACAACAACTCTTTGCTTTGGCAATGCAGATGGCAGGAAAGGTAGAAGGAACCATCTTAGATCTGTATTGTGGTACTTGAAGTATCGGACTGAGCTTTCTCAAGGCAGGAATGGGCGATTTCGTCATAGGGATAGAGATCGTAGAAGAAGCAATTACTGATGCTCGACATAATGCAAAAATCAATGGACTAGAAAACCAGGTTCTCTTCATAGCAAATCCTGCAGAGAAAGAACTTACCACCCATGATGTACTCAAGGACAAGATAGAAACTCTTTGACTTGTGATTGTCGATCCGCCTAGAGATGGACTTCATAAAAATGTCATTTCTTTCCTTGGTAAAATAAAAAAAGAAAGAGACTTTAAACTTGTCTATATTTCTTGTAATCCTGTCACCATGGTGAGAGATCTTGAACTGTTTCATCAAGAAGGTTTTACGACCAAAACGATCCAGCCTGTAGATATGTTCCCTCAGACGCATCATATCGAGGTCATTGGGATCTTGGAATAGTGTTTATTTCTTTTGTTTGTGCAGATGCGTAGCCGTAAAATTCATGAAGTAACATCTCCATCCACAGAAAGCGAAGACGGTATCAAATGGAAACAGCAAGCAAAAACCATTATTTTCGATTTAAAAAAAGAATTATCTCATCCTTCTCAACGCACACTAGACGATGTAGATGCGATGTGGAGATATCAAGCACTTCTAGAAGATATGCTTATCCATGCTGTATATATTACCAATCAAAAATATGCCTACTTTGAACAAAAAAAATATGATATGAGGAATGTCGAATTGGAGTACCAGAACGTTTCACTAAAAAATAAAGATGATGATTCTCTCAAAACATTTAGAAGAGAGATCTCTTCTACCATCAGGAAATATACGTGATATATTGCTGAAATAGATATTTTCTCCAAAGAGTTTATCCAATCACTCTCCCAACTCTGTGAGAAATGATCTCAACTCTCCTATATAGATATCCCAAAAGCTAAGATTACAAAAGGAAAGGATTCCTTCGGAAATATCAAAAGACAAATGGGATATATTATAGAAGATACCCTTCTCCCTCTTCATAAAGAGGCTTTCAAACTATTAAAGTCGCACAGTACTGCATCAAAAAGTATTTGAAAATAATATATAATATGATACTTTGTTTGTATTCTTACTTCTTAATTATTTGTATGGATATCCAATCAAACATTTCTCTCAAACCCTATACTACCTTCCAAGTGGATGCGAAGGCAAAATTTTTCTGTGAAGTGAAAAACGAAGAAGAAATACAAAGTCTGATTACCAACGAGATATGGACTCAGTATCCTCATCTGATCTTAGGTGGCGGTGCGAATATCCTCTTCACGAAAGATTATGAGGGGCTTGTTGTAAAGACTTCTCTCTTGGGCAAAGAAATACTCGAAGAAAAAGATGGCTTCGTATATATCAAAGTATGATCAGGCGAAGACTGGCACGAAACGATGATGCAAATGCTCGAGCAGGGATTTGTTGGCTGAGAAAATTTGGTGTATATCCCTGGACAAGTAGGATCTGCTCCTGTAGGAAATATTTGAGCCTATGGCAAAGAGGCGAAAGATATTATTTTTGCAGTGGAATGAATCGACCTTATTACTTGAGAAAAAACAATTCTATCAAATACGGACTGTCATTTTGCTTATCGTGACAGTATCTTTAAGCGCGAACTCAAAGACAGATTTTTGATTACGTCAGTAATTTTTCAGCTCCAAAGAAACTCAGAAACGTATATTCCCGATACCCAATACAAAGATATCCAGCAAGCAATAGCAAGTAAATGATTGGAGCACATCTCCGGTCTGGAATTAGCTCATATAATCATTGAGATTAGAAAAAACAAATTACCAGACCGGCATCTCGTCTGAACGGCATGAAGTTTTTTCAAAAATCCTGTCATCGATAAAGCACAGTATGATACATTACTCCAAAAATATCCCAATCTCATCTGACGAGAAGTTCAAGACCAAAAACTCCTTCACTCAACATTAAACATTACGCATTCAACATTAATCAAGTTATCTGCCTGACAATTGATCGAATTGGCCTGATTGAAATGATATAGAGCATGAGATGCAGGCGTTTCTCCTCAGCACGCTCTCGTCCTGCTCAACTATGGCAATGCCTCTGGAGAAGATATTGTCCATCTCGCTGAGTATATCCAAAAAAAAGTGGAGGAGCTTTTCGCTCTCCACCTTGAACCTGAAGTAATCTATGTGTAAGAATTAGGGAGAAATGAGTACATATTGAAGTTCTTCTGGCAAGACATAGGTACAATATCCTGTTCATCCATTATATCTCTGAGTGGATTTCACCATCTTTGTACATAAACGAGGAGAGAGTAACTCTACAGAATTATATGTTGAGGGATCTTCCATATCATAATTATATAATCATACCCCGTTTGGATCCGCTCCACCATCTTCTAAATTAATGACTCGATTTGCCAGTGCCTCTGTCTCTGCATTTGCAATCAAGGCATATCATTTGTAATTTATTCCTCACTTAAAAAGATGAACATATCCGTATCCTCCTGGAGTTGTTGGTCATCCATATGTTGTAACACTACTATTTTTCGGATCTCTTGGCATTGTTGGAATATATTTTTGCAGTAAAGTTTTATTTGCAGTGGAATTAGTGTCCCAAGCAATAGCATTCCCATCTGGATAATTACCTTTATCCATCTGATACATGGTCAATGCTGTTGCAATCTGTCTGAGGTCAGCTTTTCTTGCAGTATCATTTGCTCTCGCTCTTGCACTGGTCAATCTTGGAATAAGTGCTCTCGACAAGAGGCCTATGATGACGATTACGATAAGCATCTCTACTAAAGTAAAGGCCTTGAACATCTTTTTTGTATTCATATCTTTTTGTATGAATTAAATTTATATCTTTATAGATAATCTATCGATAATTTCCAGTGTATTTACAAAAAGATTTGCCACGATGGCAAATCTTTCTCTTTGAAAGTTATATTTCTCTTAGTAAACGACGATATATCTCAATTGCGCCACATTGTTGTACTGACATGTTCCATTGTTATTGATTACTGGAGCTCCATTAGAAAACGACGAGCAAGGAACGATAGATTCTACTGTTGTTCCTCATGTTATATTCCCTACTGTTGTACCGGATACTACTCGGTTTGATCCTCCTTCTGTTTCTGCTCTTGCCATCAAAGCATACCCTCCACTTGTTATCCCTCATTTGGTTATAGGCGTATAAGAATACTGTCCTGTTACTGCACCAGCAATTCCATTGTTTGCAATACTCGTGACGGGATCCTTTGGTACTGCATTGATTCCGGCTCCTGTCAATGCTGCAGACATTCCTGTCAACGCTCCAACGTTTGTAGGATAATACCCTTTGTCTATCTGATATGCATTGATTACTGTAGATACCTGTCTCAAGTCAGCTTTTCTTGCTGTGTCATTTGCTCTACCTCTCGCATTAGAAAGTCTTGGAATAAGTGCTGCGGCCAAGATACCGATGATAACAATCACAATAAGCATTTCTATAAGTGTGAATGCTCTTTTTTTTTGTTTCATACTTTTCATAGGGATATAAGTAGAAAATAAATTATTCTCAGTTTATTCTTTTTATACTTCAATACAAGTATTTTTTTTAATTTTCCGTTTAAAAAAGAAGTGCTACTTACAATAGCACCCCTTCTCTTTTTTAAAATTAGTATATATTTAAGGATTAGTATACAATAATATATCTTAGTTGATTAATATTAGAGTATGTACATACTCCATTACTATTAGCTGGTACCGCCCCTGCAGTAAATGAAATACATGGAGTAATAGCTTCTATTGTTGTTCCTCATGTTATATTTCCTAATAGTGTACCTGATACTATTCGGTTTGCTCCTCATTCGGTCTCTGATCTTGCCATCAAAGCAAAACCACCACTTGTTACACCTCCCTTAGTTATAGGCGTATAAGAATACTGTCCAGGTACTGATCATGGGATTCCATCATTTACGATAGAAGTAACAGGGTCTTTTGGTACTGAATTCATCCCTGCTCCTGTCAACTCTCCTGCAAGTCCTGTTAATGTACCTTGTTTGCTTGGCACAGATCCCTTATCAATAACATAAGCGCTAATAACGGTTGCTAATTGTTGAAGATCAGCTTTTCTTGCTGTGTCATTTGCTCTACCTCTTGCATTAGAAAGTCTTGGAATAAGTGCTGCGGCCAAGATACCGATGATAACGATCACAATAAGCATTTCTATAAGTGTAAATGCTCTTTTTTTGTTTGTAAACATACGTGTATACAATAAAAGATAAAAAGAATTAGCGTAAAGATACTATTCTTTTTACACTTTGCAAGAGATTTTTATCATTTTCTATTCTTTTGTTTTAGTAGTTCTTATGCTAAAATACTTATTTTCGAAAAAATATTTTTTTCTTTTTTGTTTTTTTGCCACATTTTTTTAGTATGTTTTTTATCTTATAAAGACTTGATTTCAGTACTATTTTTTTTATAGTGGATGCGTTATTTCGATGGCGTGATTTTATACAGTTTATTGATACCATCAATTCTTACCTAGCCGAATTGTCTACAAACATACACGGAAAAAACTCCTGTCCTCACCCAATGGATAGGTTTTTTTTATTAACGAAGAACTAAAAACTAACAGTGAAAAATGCAGAAATTTTATTTTAAAAAAAATCCTACGTTGTTAGTTATTCACTTTTAGTTATTCACTTTTAGTTATTCACTTTTAGTTATTCACTTTTAGTTATTCACTTTTAGTTATTCACTTTTAGTTATTCACTTTTAGTTATTCACTTTTAGTTATTCA
>CAIVDB010000043.1 GCA_903904545.1 uncultured bacterium
GACTTTTACTTCTCAATACTATTTTGAGTATAGTAGCTTTGACTTCTTCATCTAAGATCGAAGCTATGAAAGTAGGAGGAAGAGATAATTATGAATTGGTACAAAAGATCTATGGATCAAAAATGTTCCAATCTCAACAAAAACAACAAATTGAACAAGCTTTACAAATGTATCAAGGAACTGCAACTACTCCTACAACAGCTGAAATGCCATCACAGCCACAATTACAGGCTCAGGCAGAAGCTGCAGCTCAGACTCAAGTTCAACCACAAAATCTACCTACAAAAGCTAGATAGTATGTAATTTTGTTTTTATTCTTTAATAGTGTTTGCCGTATGACTGAACATGGTATGTTTGGGAAAAAATTACCACTTATTCTTTTGGTTGTTTTGTCTCTCAATTTATTATTATTACTTTATGTCTCTTTTTTCAAAAAGGATGCTCTTTGGTTAGAAACTCTTAAAGTGGGAGGTGCTACTAATATGCAATTAGTTGAAAAACTCTATTCCTCAGATGGATATAAACAACAACAACAAGCTGCTATCCAACAAGTTTTGGATGGTATGAAGGGTGATGATGCCCAACAATGAGTAACTCCAGAAGCTACTCCAGAACAAGCTCCAACATCAGCTACTTTGGATGCCGCTACTCTAGCTGGACTTAAAAAGTGAGCTTTTGTAGAAGGAAAAGAAAATGCAAGAATCACTATCTATGAATATTCTGAACTTCTTTGTCCTTATTGTAAGAAACAGAGTGATAGTAAAATTATGGAACAATTGTTAGCAAAGTATCCAAATGATGTAAATGTTGTTTTCAAACATTATATAGTACATCCACAAGCTGAGAAGCTTGCAGAAGCTGCTCAATGTGTTGGAGAACTTCGTGGAACAAAAGCTTTCTATAGTTTTATTGCTAAATGATTCGATCTCGCTGATCAATCAAATGAATCTATTATTTCTCTAGCAAAAGAACTTTGAGCAAAAGAAGCTTCATTTACTCAATGTCTCAATTCTGGTAAATATGCTTCTGCAATAGCAGCAACTACTGAAGAGGGAAGAACATTATTTGGTGTCAATGGGACTCCAGGTAATGTCGTTGTAGATAATGAAAAAGGAACATTTACTTTGATTGCTGGTGCATATCCTATAGAAGAGTTCCAAAAAACAATAGATGCAATGTTGAAATAATACTTTGATTTTAATGATATAAAAAAACGGCTTTATTGCCGTTTTTTTTAGTATTGAATTGTTTTGGAAATCATTTGATGGTCTCCTATTACTTTTCATTCATTCTTATTTTTTTTATCTCATATTCTATCCTTTCTATTTCGTCCTTTATTTGTTTCATTTCTTCTTTTTTTTGTTCTATTGCTTTCTTGTTTCCTCATTGTAATGATAATTGTCCTGCTATCTTTCTGATGTTTTGTAATTTTTCTTGTTTCCTTATGATCTCCTGTTCTCGTTCTATATAATTATTTTGTTTGATAGGTTTTCCTATGCCTCTAACACCGATTGTTACGTCAATGATTGTGTCTATTTCGTATTTTGCTAGATCTTTTTCGTTGTCTATATATTGAATTTCATTGGTGTATAAGAGTTTTTGTATGATATCTTCATGTTCTTTCATGTATTGTTGGAAGTCTATAGAAGCACTGATACAGATATCTATCTTTTCGTGTTTTGGTTTCTGAATAGCCTCTCTTAGATGATGAAGTTTATCTATGATATCCATAAATATTTGTGTTTTGTAGTTTTTATGGATGTATGTAAGTTTCGGTATATAAGTGTTTGTAGTAATATCTCATTTGAAATTATATAACTTTCGTATTTTTTCTGTAACAAAGGGAAGTAATGGATGAAGTAATTTGAGTAGTATTGCTACTCCAAAAAGAGCAATATCTTTCGTCGCTTCTCAAGATCTAATTTTCATAATCTCTAAGTACTTTTCGCAGAAATCATTTCTGATAAATTCCATGAGACGTAAAGAAAACTCTTGAATCTTGTCTTTTTCTAAAATTTCTGGTAAGTCATCGTAGAATTCTTGTATTTTGTTGAGTATTCGATGTTCGTGATTTAATCCTTTTTTACTCTTTTTCTCTATGGTATTCGCCAATATACTGATGTCTATCTTTTCCTGTCATAATTTTTTATGTTGTTCTTTGAGATGCTGTAGAATAAATCTGCAGGCATTCCGTGTTTTGTTGATAAATCAGAGATATTCTTCCCCTTCTCCTCATTTCCATTTTTCTCAAGAAAGGAGATGCTCTTGTATAAGACAAAGTCTTGTCGCATCATTACCCCATTTTTTGATCATCTCTTTGTATATATCTTGGTCAATAATTGACTGTGATGTATGTATATATATATTTTGGATAGGAGTTTCTCAATAGATCGTCTTTGCTAAGAGTAATGTTTTGATAATCATATTTTTGTCTTCTTCTTGAATATGTATAAGAGTCCTCTCTGCTTGCATCCCTTTTTGTATCCCTGCATTCTCTAATATGTTCCGTGCTGTAGAAAATGTTGTATCAATTCTTTCTGTGCTGATTTGTAGCTGAGTATCGCTCTTGGTAAATACTTTTGCATTGAAATAATATTCTCCTCACTTTTGATCTATAATAGCAATGCTTTTTTCTAATATATTCATAAGTTGAGCGCTACACTTTTCTAGGTGATTTATACTATTGTCCTTTTGTCCATATTCAAATATCTTTTTTAATTCCTGTACCTCACTAGCATATCCTCTAGGAATTTGTGTTTCTATCATCATCAGATATTTTTCTCCAAAGAGCATAGTGTCTTCATCATCCTTCTTGAAGAGTAATTCAATCAATTCTTCTATTGAGAATTCTATAGGTAGACGACCATCTTGGATCATATTTATTATAATCATCGCAAGGATGTGTTTTTTGTTTTTTCTTATCTTTTGTGGAAGCGTGAAGATATCAGTGTCTATAATAAAAAATATCTCTCATTTCTCATTTTTCCATGCTGGGAATGGAATTCCAAGTCAGTCCTTTTTGCTTATTGCCCAGCTATTTTTGATTCAATTCTCCATACTTGTCTCTATGATGTTTTTGTAATTCTCTGGTGAAACATTTACCTCTTTCATGATCTCGGATACCATGTTTTCTTCTTGGCTGTAGGCAAAAAATCGTTGTTCACTAATAACTGCTTCTAGCGTTTCTTTGGATTGTTTATCTATGGGGAGTATGATTTCAGCATCTTCTGTCCCTTGAAGATTATGTATGTCATCTAGATTCTGTATAATGTTCTCGAAAAAATCTTTTACAGTTTTTCCGCAAAAATCTCCTGCTAATGTTGTGAAACATCAGTTATGGTCTATGGCAAAATTATGAGTCTCGAGTTTATGTTTTTTTGCTATTTCTAGGCTTCGGGTATCATGACAAGGACATACTCTCATGACTCCATTGTTTTTGGTTGTGTCTACAGTTTCTTCTCATATGATAGGTATAGTTTTGTTGACGATAGGTATGATTACCTTATGTCCGATTAGCTTTTTGTATCTTCTGTCGTCTGGATGTACTGCTAGGGCTACATCTCAAAAAATATTTTCTGGACTTGCTGTAGAGACAATTAATGTAATATTTTTTGTGTCTACAAAATATCTTATATTATATATTGTTCATTTTGTTTTTTTTCGCAGAATGTCTTCTGGTGAAACGTGTGTTTGACGTTTGTTGCTTCGATAATTGATCATATCTTGTTTCTGGATATATCATTCTTTTACTAATTGTCCTATTGCATTTCTAACTTTGCGCATATATGTTGCTCAAAATGTCGTAGTTCATATTTTTTCATCACAGGCACATCCTGCTTGGATATATTCTTTCATTCGTTTATCCTTTTGCTTATGAAGATCTTGTTCTCGTTGTTCTTGTTTGTATGTTTTTTGATTTGGTTGTATCGTTCAATAATTGAAACATGGAATATATCAAACCTTCTTCCCTGTCATCGTTAAGTATCTCTTATAGGTATCTTGTTTGAGTGTATCTGGAAAATCCTCCCAAATTTTTGTTTGAGTTTCTATACGTACCGGTGATCGTAAAAGATGTACCGTATTTTTTTCTTTGTTTTTTTTGATTTCTGGTGTGTGATATATCTTCCCTCTCTGCTGTGTGCTGAGAATTTCTTGTTGAATACTTTCAGGAGAATATTTTTTTGAAAAATCAAACATTGTCGAGCAGGATGAATGATTAAAGCTATTCAATATAATTGTATATTATTCTTTCATTATTCTTTCATTATTCTTTCGTAGTATACATATATAATCTATACATACTGTAGAGGAATGCACTCATGATAAGGAAGAGAAGAACATTCTCTACTGGTCCTACCTGCACTTTTTTGACAGTATCTAATTTTAAATTTGTTCCATCCTTACAAACAGCTTGTACTACATAATATGCATATTCTTCTTTTTTTGCTAATTTATTGAAGGGATATTCGAACATAGTTCCCGTAGTTTCTCCTACTTTCTGCATTTTGCTTGTATCGCTTGTTTCAAATTCTGCTCTGTAAATTATATAGGTCTCTACATTTTGAACGGCACTTCGTACAAGATAATGCTTGTCGCCTATTTGTTGATCGCTTACTATAATTCATTTTACGATACAACTTATTGCATCTCCTACTGTTGCCTGTGTGATTTCTGATGTATTTCCTATTGTCTTCTCCTGTGTGTCGAGCGGTGTTATTTGGAAATAATATTTTTTCCCAAGGGTAAGATTTTCTAATATAATTTCATTAGTATTTACAATTACAAATTGCTGGAGTTGTGTATCGCTTGTTCCATACGCAACTTTATATTTGGGAGCGAGACCAATCATTTCCCGTGTTACATTGAGTTTTGTCTTGTCTACACTATCTGAATACAATCTAATTTTCCCTATTCCAATGCTTTTTTCTACTACTAGTGTTGCTACTCCTGTATATGTTTTTTTCTGCCCATTGTAGATAAGTTGTATATTGATTTCTTGGTTCCCTTCTGTGTCTATCGTTAGCTCTTTGGAAAAAATTCCATCAGATTTTTTGTCTAATGGTGAAGTTGTTCCGTTGCTTAAAGATATCTGTGCTGAAGTTACAGACTCGCTTGTATAGACATTGAAGCTTGCTTTTGCTCCTTGGGATATCTTGCTACTTGGTAATATCTGAATACTATTGAACACTCCATCTTTGATGGGGCTATAGGTGAAACTTATTTTTTCAGATTCTCCTATAATCTCATTATTTGCATTACTTATTTTGATTTGAACTTGATTTGTTCCTATCGCGTTACCAGAAAGGTAGATGTTGATGTTTCCCATTTCGTCTGTAGTTCATTGATTGACTATGCTGTTGTTGAGATAGATGGCGTATGGTGAATTTGGTAATTCTGGTGCATTGGCTATGATGTTGAGTGTTGCATTTTTTTCTATCCCATCATTTGCAGGACTGATGAGATCTATTTGTTTCGTATTGCCTGCTTCATGTATACTATTTCCTACAATAACTTTCTCTTCTCCTTTGATATTTTCATTCATAATGTCGGAGGCTTTGACTCCAAAGGTTCATTCTTTTTTGATACTTATCCCCTTGGAAAATGTTTTGACTCATTGATCTTGCGGGATGAAAGTATACAGCCCATCACTGGGTACAACATAATCTGCAGTATCATTCAACCCATCGATTTCTATGAAAATATCTCCTTGATAATCTCTAATGATGTCCCCATTTGCATTTACTGCCTTGACGGTAAGATCTACAGCTTGATTCATGTCAAATGAGCTTGGTTGAACCTCTACAATAAACGCATCAGGTTGTGTAGAAGCATAACTGTAATTATACACTCCTGCTCCCATAACGAGAAAAACTCCGAGTATTATTCAGATGAGAAATTTTTTGGTATACCGTCTCTGTATAAAACTTCTGTACATAATTGGTATATATCAAGAACTAAAGGGCATCTTCTATTTACTTATTACTATGTTCATTGCTTTCATTAAGATTTCCTACGGATAAATTTATCCGTTGATTTCCACTCATCCCTTTGGTTTCTCCAAGAACTATTCATTTTTCTTCTCATGAAAAGGCAATACTTACTATTTCGTTGCTGGTGTCTATCTGTGGAATATCCTTGAGTGTGATTTTGATCCCATCATCGCTGATTTTTTGAAAGTGAAGTGTTCCTTTTCCTGATAGATTTTCTGTTTGTATTTGTGTCCCTCATTTTTTGAAGTAGATATTTGTTTCTATCGCCGTGAATGTATTGGTATATTTGGGAGCCAGAAATATTTCGAAAACACCACTTTGTGTCTTGTAGGCGGCATCTCGATTTTTTGTAGTTATAAATTGTTGTTCTTGGAGGGAAAGCACACTTGAGAGGAATAAATTCGGATTTTTTGTTATAGAAAAAATCGCTAGAGCGCATAAGAAAGCTGTCACAAGTATCGCTATGTTTTGTCCTATCTTTTTTACAAGATGTTTCATTGTTTCTTATATAGGTAAAGTTCTTGCGTCTACTTTAATTTTTTGAATAGGAAAATCAAATAAAAAAAAGAGATAATTGTGTCTATATTTGGTTATTTATATGGCTAAATTACTTTGTTTATTCACATTGATTTGCAAATTTATAGATAGGTATCCCATTATCCTTATCTTCCCAATCTATTTGATTTGCAATTGCATCGAATTCTTTGCTTCTAAAGCTGTCTAATTTTTGCATATCATTTTCATCTATTTCGAAATCTAATGAAGCTAAATTTTCTCTTACGTGTTCGGGAGTCGAAGCTTTGATGAGGGGAGTCAGCTTTTTTCTTTTTACGATCCAATTGATCAGTATCTGATTCTGAGTTTTATTATATTTCTCAGCCAACTGTGTGAGTACAGGAAAATTATGCTGGGCTGTTCTATTACGTCTCAAGGGTTGATAGCATGCAATCATAATATCATTATCTTCACAATATTTCAAAAATCCGGTATCTTCGTTGATTTTACATTCCAAATTATATAAGGTTTCGACACTAAATAACTTGATTCCGCTGTCTTCATGGATACCTTTTATTTGCTGTAGACTGAGATTACTTCCACTGAGATAACGAGCTTTGCCCTTGATCACTATTTCATTCATCGCTTCATAGGTCTCTTGTAAGGGGAGTTTACTAATAGAAGGTGCATGGAGAATCAGTGCATCTGCGTAGTCTAGTCCCATCAATGCTAAATATTTATCCAACTGGGTTTCGATATCTTCTTTGCTCGTGACAAAGCGTTCCAATTTTACCGTAATAAATATTTTGTCTCTTGGAATGAGTTTGAAAAATGTAGCCAGGAATTTCATAGTTTCTCCTCCTGCATAGATGAAGCTCGTTTCGATATAATTTTGTCCGGCTTCAAATGCTGTCAATAAGGCTTCTAGTTCCTTGTCTTTTGCTACCATATTTACATTCTTATTTTCTTCCCAGGTCTCTGTGCGTTCGGCTCCTAGCCCATAGGTTCCTATAGCAATGGGATGGATTTGTGATCTGTTGGTAATCATAGGTAATTCTTGAGGAGGTAAATTTAGAATTTAGATTCATTTCTAGTATCGGATTTTTCCTCTGTAATGGAAAATAAAAGCTCTAATTCTTTGATTATTTCCGCTGTAGATTCTACTTGTTTAATATAATTTGGTGGTGATTTTTGAAAGAGAGTGTAACTATTTTCTTTTAATTTCTTTCATAATTCTCCTTCTAGAAGAGAAGTATCCTGGAGATCTATCTGTATATATTTTTTTCAACTTGTTTTGTTGGATAACCTAATAAATTCAATATCTTCTAATGGACGGTCAAAAGTATTCCCTTTTGTTGTAATAAATATTTCTGGACAGTCTTGTCTTGCTGATGTTATTCGTTCTGGATCTAGTAAAGAAAGACATTCAGAAAGTTTTTGAGCATAATGATC
The DNA here is from genome assembly GCA_903904545.1 of uncultured bacterium. The sequence goes on from CAIVDB010000043.1 coordinate 7,938, forward strand.
TCTTTCTTTTTTCTCCCATAAATTAGGTATTATTTCATTTTCCATGAGTTTATCTTATTTTATAAATAAATAATCTTATTGTAAATAATTTACTTTATTTGCATTATGCTCA
>CAIVDB010000044.1 GCA_903904545.1 uncultured bacterium
AAGATCGCAATACTACACAGTAAGATGAAAACAGTGGAAAAAGATAAAGTGATGAAAGATTTTCTTGATGGAAAAACAAATATACTTGTAGCCACATCGGTGATAGAGGTTGGTGTTAATGTCTCGAATGCAACAGTGATAATAATAGAAGGTTCTGATAGATTTGGTCTTTCACAAATACATCAGCTTCGTGGTCGTGTTATACGAGGAAATCATCAAGCTTATTGTTATCTATGTACATCAAGTTCAAATACAAAAACAGCTGAGAGGCTTGAGGCTTTGAAGAAGGCTAAAAATGGTTTTGAATTGGCCGAGCTTGATCTTAAGATGCGCGGTGCTGGACTGTTGTATGGTGATAAACAATGGGGTTTGTCAGATATAGGCATGGAGGCTATAAGGAATATAAAGATGGTTGAGGTGGCTCGTGAAGTGGCATCAGAGCTTGTAGAGAGGGGTTTAAATGATGATTTGAGTAAGCTTATGGAGGAAAATGAGGGGTTGCATATGGAATAGGGTTTGTGGAGTCTGTGGACTTTATAGGGTTTATGGGCTTGCTAATTTTATACAGATATGGTATAAATACATTCCCTGAACTTATGAAAAAAACAGAAATTCCGGCCCGGATTTTGGATTTTAGAAAATTACAGGACATGATTCCAACCAAGATTCCTAAAGGTTTTGATAGACAGCCTGTTCTAAACCTGTATCATTTTCTACATGTAGGAGGAACTTCGATTGACGAAACCGACCCTATGCATGATTGGTTTGAAAATATCATCAAATGTGACCATGTGGACGCATTAATATTCCTCCTCCAGACACAGAAACTGGTAGAAGAACAAATACAAGACACCCTCGGATAAGCGTTCGCTCGCCTATCCGGGATTTTATTTTATCCCCTCTAATACATTGGTCATATTTTCATGGAAAGTATCTCTAAATGTTCCATTCAAATCCCCACTTATCTTTGCCTTTAATTTCTTTATTAATTCAAAATCTTTTTTTAGAGTCTCATAAGATTTTGTGATTCTATCCCTAGTCATAGGGTCTTCTATCTGTTCCGCTATTTTTATAAAAAAATCACACTGCATTAAGACTTGATCAACTATTTGAAATTGTACAGGATGATCCTCTATTTTTTCATCTTCCTTTTCTGCAAATAAGTTTACTAAACCTTTCATAGTGTTTCCGTCAGCACCTATAACAACTAGAGGTATTTCTCCTAATTGACCTTTGAAAGTACCGTCATTTGATTTGAAAAAATCAACCTTACCAAGTTTACCGTTTTTTATTCTGTCAACTATTTTATTTATTTTTCTAGCAATAACGTTTCTACCTGCGTATGTTATATCAAGAGCAAAACCATGATGATTCATCACACCACCGGTCATTCTTTCAGCAACAAGATCTACACCGTTATAATAATCATCCCATTTTGTTGTTGGATATACTTGAGATGTTGGACCAAACCAAGTTTTAGCATTTAATATTATACCTTCCAAACAATG
>CAIVDB010000045.1 GCA_903904545.1 uncultured bacterium
GTCAGGTATTGATCGATGTAGAAAGATTTTTCTTTTTGATCTTCAATACGAGACAATATTTTGTGTTCTTCTAGGAGACGAGTATATTTGATGATTGTATGTTTACTGTACTTACCTATTTTCTCAATCATCGCTATACTGCAATAAGGTCTATCAAAAAAATAATCAATAAATGTCCCAGGAATCTTAAGTTTAAGATCGTCTATGTCTTGTTTTCTTTGTTTGATAAGATTGGTAATAGCTTCCAACTTGTCTTTGGTTCTAGTTGCTTGCTCTTCTATGGCTACTAACATGTAGTGAATAAACCCATTTCGATCTTCATTTTCTCTAATACAATGCAGACCTGTATAATATTCAGTTTTGTTCGCATTGATATATTCACTAAGATACAAGATAGGCAACTTTAACAATCCTTTAAGCACAAGATACAAAATCATCAAAATTCTCCCCGTTCTTCCATTGCCATCTGGGAATGGATGGATTGATTCAAACTGATAGTGAATAATCGCAAGTTTTACTAGTGGATCAATGTCATTGTTAGTATTGATATATTTCTCAAGATTAGATAATAAATTTCTGATAGTTTCTTCTCCTACAGGTGGAGTATAAATGACGTCTCCAGCTCAATTCATGAGCACAGTGCCTGGAATCTTTCTTATTCCAGATTTATCAGGTTCTATCATAGATTGTATAGTAATCAATGTATTGGAAATAATCGCTCCATATTGTTCTACTTGTTCTATACCCCAAAGTGTGGCTTGCTTATAATGCAAAACTTCTTTATCTTCTTTTGAAATTTTACCAGAAGAAATATCAGCCTGAAAAACGCTTTCCAGAGTTGTGTTGATATTTTCAATGGCACTACTAGCCACTCATTCTTTGATAAGAAACGATCCCAAAACCAAAAGCCCTACATTTTCCGTATTGGTAGTGACATAGGTATTCAAAGTAGCAAGAGCTCTACTTGCTTTACTTAGTTGCCGATACGTTCTGTCGGAGAGTTTAAGGTCCTTTGGTGGCAACAAAGGGAGATTGTTATCGGGATTTTTTGGGTTAAACATGACAATCTTCGATCAGATAAATTTACCTCTCAATTATACAAATCCGAAACCACTTGTCAAGCTTATTTTTGACAAGACTTATTGGTAATTTTGATTATATATGTTAGATTTTATCGATTATTTTAACAAGATAAACTTCTCATGTTAAATTGCTTACCATGACAATAATCTCATGTTAAGTCCCCGATTCCCGATTCCCATTTTCCTTCTCTTCAAAAAACCTCCTTCAAATTCAAAATTCAAAATTCAGAATTCAAAATTTAAAATTCCCTTCTAAGGGGAACTCGGGGAGGGTGGCGTAATAAAGTTTACTATTAGTTTAATCATCATTTCTTTCTGACTGCTATCACAGCTGGCTACCAACAGGGTAAGCGCTACTAAGGTATGGTCGTCTATCTTTTTGGTGCCGGATGACGTATAGAGACAATTATTCTTAGCGAGGAATCGGAGGAAAAGAAAAGCACCTATCTTTTTGTTCCCATCAGCGAAGGGATGGTCTCTGACGATAAAGAAGAGCAAGTGAGCGGCCTTCTCTTCTGTGCTTGGATAGAGTTCCTGTCCATCAAATTGCTGATAGATACTTTCTAATATCCCCTGGAATGCATGATTTCTCTCGATCCCAAAGAGCTCAGAGACATATTGGCTAAAGAGAAAATTAGTCTTCATCTCATGGATGGCTTTCATGGCTTCCTGATAGCTAATCTCTGCAGTACACTCGGCCTGATGTGTCGGTAAACTCAATAATCCTTCATCGTATTTTTGTAAGAGGATTCGCGAGCTGGTATAGTGTGTAGCCAACTCCAGAAGCCCCGTCAGCTCCGTATGAGACAAGTCGCCATGCTCAAGGTTTTTCTTGATCAACGAAACCACCTGTTCCAATTCATCCAGTTTCGTCTCTTCTAGTCTTTTTTGATTGAGGGCGTAGCCCTGGATAAGGTACTCTTTGAGCTTTTGGGTGGCTCGGATACGAAATTGAGTGCCTCTCTTAGAATTTACACGATAGCCTACAGAGATTATCATATCTAGGTTGTAATAATTGGTCGGTTTAGTAGATAATCCGGAAATTCCGGATAATCTCATTTGCTGCAAAGAATCCTTTTTCATAAGCTCTTCCTCCTTATAAATATTTGTAATATGTTCATTTATTGTTTTCTTACTTTTAGCAAAAAGCAAAGACATCTGGTTCTGACTTAGCCACACCGTATCTTTCTCGAATTTTACATCGATCTGCATCGATCAGTCGCTTGCCTGATAGAGCATAATTTCTCCTGTTTTCATTTCTTCTTTCTTCATGATTATGTGCTAGAAGATAAATTCATCTTACCATCTATAGGAAATTACTAAAAGCAGTTACCGAGAAATCCTCGGCAACTTGATTTTCCGCCAATTCATGGGTTTTAAAGATATTTTTTAGGTGTAATCAAACATTATCTGTACTACAACCAAATATACTAGCAATTTGTTTGGTACTTAGTCGAACATTCTTCTGATCTACCTTCACATCAACAACAATAGCTCAGTCAACATCTTGATATACCGCTATTTCTTGTTTCAATGGTTCTTCTTTCTTCATCTTTATCTAGGATGTAAAAATCAGTCTGTTTGGTAGATAATCCGGAAATCCCGGATAATCTCATTCCTTTTTGTGGCTCTATCTCACTCTTTTTGAACTACCGCAAAATTCGCGGTTATTGGTTTCGCATCAAGTTCTTCTTTCTTCATCTTTATGTGCTAGAAGATAAAGTAGGTCTTACCATCACTGGCAGTATGTGCAAAATTTGCACTAACTGATGAAAGAAATATTCGGAAATTCCGAATTTGTGTAAAGTCTGGCTCTCCAATAGCTCTTTTTGAACTATTTCCATTTTGAAGATAATTGATTCTCTTTATGAACCAGCCAATTATATTTATAAATTTCAAGAAAAAAAAGGACGA
>CAIVDB010000046.1 GCA_903904545.1 uncultured bacterium
AGTAAAGAAGTGGTCGATGCATCTATTATCCGAACAAAAAAATTATTTGAAAAAATGAAATATCGAGAAGCTGGGCAGATTTTCAATGGACTAGCGAAAAACAAAGATAAAGAAACAATAAAATATGTTGTCGCTTGAGCAGAAGAATTATTCAAAAAAGGTAGATATTGAGATGTCACCGAAATTTATATAAATTTAGCACAAAACGAAAACAAAGAAGCAATAGAATATACAATAGCCTGAGCAGATGAATTGTTTTGAATAGAAGAATATAGATGAGCTTCAAAAATTTATTTATGGTTAATGGAAGAACAAAGAGATGAAATTAGTAATCATGTAATAACTCGAGCCAGAAAATTCTTTGAAAAAGAAAGATATACAAATGCAGCAGAAATTTATTTAACATTAGCTACGGAAGAAAACAGTAAGTCTGTAAAGCATGCTGCCAGCTGAGCAGAAAACTTATTTAAAATAAAAAAGAATCAGCAAGCAGAAAAAATTTATTCAGCATTAGCAAGAAATAGCAACGAAGAGGCAGTAGAATATGCGGCAAATTGAGCAGAAAAATTCTTCGAAGACGGGAATTATGTGGATGCGGGAATGATTTGTATAGAATTATCAAAAAATAAAAAAGCAACAAAATATACAATCAATTTAGCAGAAAGATTACTTAAGAAGAAGAAATATCGAGAACTATGAAGTACATATAAAGGACTAGCAACATATTGAGATGAGAATATTATTAACCAGATTAAAAAATGATCAGATGATTTATTTAGAAACAAAAGATATCAGCAAGCAGGAGAAATTTATCTAGAACTAGCAAAAAATGACAGCGAGAGGGAAATAGAATATTCAGCCCATGGAGCAGAAAAATTACTCAAAAAAGAACATTTAGAGAGTGTGTGGAAAATATATTCAAAGTTAGCACAAAATAGCAATGAAAAAGCAATAAAATATGCTTTCGAATGAGCAAAAAGATTATTTGAAAAAAATAATTATTTAGAATCATATTCGATTTATGGCACACTCGCACAAAATAGCAATGAAAAAGCAATAGAATATGCTTTCGAATGAGCAGAAAACTTATTTAAGAAAAACATGTTAGTAGAATCATATTCGATTTATGACACACTCGCACAAAATAGCAATGAAAAAGCAATAAAATATGCTTTCGAATGAGCAGAAAACTTATTTAAGAAAAACATGTTAGTAGAATCATCTAATATTTTTTTATGGTTAGCCAGCAACAAGAATGAAAAAGCAATAAAATATGCTATCGAATGAGCAAAAAGATTATTTAAAAAAAATGAATACACAAGGGCATTAAACATTTGTACAGAACTAACAAAAAAAAAGGATAAAGAAGCAATAGAATTTAGTGCAATTTGAGCAGATATACTCTTTAAACAAAAAGATTATTTAGACGCAGAATTAATTTATACAGAATTAATGGAAAACTGAAGTAAGCAAGCAATAAAGTGTGCAAAAAAATGATTTGATAATTTTTTAAAGATAGGCTATTTGCCAAGCAGGACAGAACTCTATGAATAACTTAAACGATTTCTTCTCTTTTTCAGTTTTTTTCTTGATTTCGAAGCCTATAGAGATGGTTAGATTTTTTTAATCTAAAACATCCTCATGGAAACACAGGGCACCATACAAAGCATAGATTTTTTCCTCAAAACTGAAAAATATACCAAAGCTTCCCAATTAATACAAAAAACCATAGACAGGGAAATAGACAAACAACAGGAGATAGAGGAAACCATACGTTTATTTAGCAAACTCTATGACAAACTCTACTATTATATTATATTTGATAAGATCCCCATAGACAAAAAGACCATTAGACAATTGGAATTATTGGCCATGCCAATAGAAAGTAAAACTAAGGACGAACGAAAAGAGCTCATCAACACCATCCGTAAAGGAAGAAAAGAAGAAGAATAAACATCAGAGAAGACACTACCAGAACAGGTCAGTGTCTTTTTTTATTCACAAAAAGTCAGTGCATACGCCCAAAGAAATTTTTCTAACTTTGTTCAGTTTTTTTCTTTTTTGGGAAACATACTACAAAAGTACAAACAAAAAACGCATGAAACACAACTATTTTCTTTTTATTTCTTATACTCCTATCATGCTCAAGCAAGACATCTTATTACTAACAACTAAACCACCACTTGAAGGGAAACGACGACCAGATGGGATTCCTTGATATTGCGACAATCCAGCAATGGATGAAGGTTACATTCCAGATCCACAAGCCGTACTTAAGGAATACGAAAAGATGGTTAATGCATTTAATGCTACAGGGAAAGCAAAAGTTTTCGAAGCCAACTTCCCTAATGTCAACGATTTAGAGGTTATAAGAAGAATTCAGGAATCACAAGAATACGTAAAGAAACATTTGGGATACAATCTTTGAATAGTAAATCCAAATGGAAGAGATCTCGTAGATAAAGATTGAGAATTTACTCAACATGATTTTGTCTTTGTTCGTGACAGTTTTATTTCAGATCAAAAGAGCAAGATTCTCATTTCAAATTTCTCTAGACCAGAAAGGAAAATAGAAGAACTCGTAATGAAGGAGATGTTAGAGGTTCTAACTCAGCAATACAACATAGAAAGAAAAATAATTACAGCCCCTGAAGGATTACATTTCGAAGGAGGAAACTTCCGTTATATACCAGATGAAGAGATCCTATTTGCAGGAAAGCAACAAAGGAGCAACAAAGCAGGAGTTTATTTTGTGAAAGAGGAATTCTGAATAAAAGACGATAAACTACTTATGGTAGACGGGAATGGCTTTCACTTAGATACCTATTTCTCAGTAGCTACAGATGATGAGGGGAAACTACTTGCAGGTATAATCTGTCCAAATCTGGTTGCAAACATACAAGAAGTAAGAGATTTTTTCAAGAAAAACAAGAAGATATTACTCGAAGTAGATGACAGTTTCGGAATAGGAAAAGATGGCGATGGGACAGGAAACTTTGCTACCAACACCTTACAACTCAAAGAATATCTTGTTGGATGTCATGATTTCGATGATAATGTAGAAATTATCTTGGAAAAACTAGGAGTAAAAAGAATCGTTAACCCAATGAAAGAGTATAATAAATCATGATGAGCAGACCATTGCTCCTCAAACCAACTATAAGTTTTTATTTTATAGAAAATATAAAAGACATGCAAAATGAACAAAAAAATTGGGGACAAATCGCCATCATCAATGTATACGATTGTCCAAAAGAGATGCTCACAGATCCTGCATTATTGAAAAAATTTGCCTGAGATGTATGCAAAGAGATCGACATGAAACCCTATGGAGAGCCAATGATCCATAGATTTGGAGCGGGAGATTTGGAGGGATATTCTATGATTCAGTTTATAGAGACAAGTTCGATAACTGTCCATCTAGATGAGTTTGGGAATAGAGCTTTCGTAGACATCTTCTCTTGTAAATCATTTGACGCAAAAGTTGCGGCACAATTTACACAAATGTATTTCAAAGGACAAACATATACATTCCAATCATTAGATCGCGCATAATATTTATTTGTTAGTCTGCTTGCATGAATGAAAAATATTTAGAATATCAACCCAATCATATGAAGGAGCTTAATGAAAAAGAAGGATTTTCTTATCTAGAAAAACATAACAAACAACTAGATAAAAAGATACAAAACATCAAAAATCAAGTAGACATCAAAAGAACATTAAGAGGATATGCAGACACAAATAACTACTTCCACAAAGCGATAGTAGACAATATTTATTGTATCATCAAAGAAAAATATGATATACAAAGAGATGATATTGATGCAACCTTTATCGATCGTAAGGGTTTTGGAGCAGATATGTGTATAAAAATACAAAAAATCATCACAACACACGGGGTGAAAGAATACATGACAACCATTGTGCCTAACATCAAAGATATGCTCTTAAGTTCCAGTCTCAACAAAAACATAAAAAACATAGATACAAAATGAATATATTTGAATGTAAAATTCAAAGATAAATATCTATTTAGTTCATTGGACACTGCCCTCACCTCTTGAGAAAAATATGGAGAAAATGCACAGCACAAATGAGAAAATATTGTGATAGACTATTCTAGTCCTAATACTGCCAAACACCTTCATGCAGGACATATCAGATCTACTATTTTATGACACGTATTGGGCAATATCTATGAAGCAAACGGATATACAGTACATAGAACAAATCACGTAAACGATCGATGATGATTTGGATTTTTGATAGCAGGATATCAAGAGCGATGACCAAAATTACCATATTTTGAGAATAAAAATGATATGCTATTTGCTATCTATACACGATATAGAAAATTTGAGAAAATAACAGGATCTGAAGCTGAATTTTTAGATCTAAGTACAGACGACAAAGCAGAACTACAAAAGTTTGTAGGTCCGTTTTCTACGTATCAAGAGCTCGGAGAAAGGTTTCTTGCCTTCAAAGAACTTGCTGACCATAAATTCACTAATTTAGAAATAGGGAAAAAGGAAGAAGTAGAGTTATGGGAAAATATTGTCAACCGAAGCATGCAAGATTTCCAAAAATTTTATAATACCCTCAATATCCATCAAGACTATGTCATTGGAGAAAGTTTTTATGCAGACAAAGGGAAAAATATTATTTTGGAAAATGAAAAATCATGAAAAGTCTGCCTTTTCACATCAGAGATTGCACACCAACAAATCGATTTGTTGCAAAAGAAATTAGATGAAAAAACAATAAGTGAAAAAGAGTTTGAAAATACTAAGAGAGAAATAGAAAACGATATAGGATCTTATGTCGTTATGTTAGACAATTTTGAAAGATTTATTGTGCTCAAGGGGAACCAAAGCAGTATCTATGCAACTCGTGATATCGGAGCTATAAATTATAGAATACAGGGGTTCAATCCAAGCAAGATAGTCTATGTCGTAGGACAAGAACAAAAAGACCATTTCGACAAACTCTTTGCGTTTACCAAGACCATCTCAGACAAAAAGGCTGACTTCCAACACATATACTTCTGATTTTACATAGATGAAGCGTCAAAGAAAAAGCTTTCTAGTAGAGAATGAGCTTCAAATGTAAACAAGATTTTATCAGAGTCTATCCATTATTTCAAAGATAAGTACAAAGACAATGATGAATTTTCAGAAAACGAAAAAGACACAATAGCAAGATCTCTATGAGTAGGATCTATAGTATACAACGACATCAAAAAAGACAAAAAGTGACCAGTACTTATAGATAAAGATTTAAACAAAACGATACAAAAATTTGAAGAAGCGTGATGAGCCTATATCATATACGCATCATGTAGAGCAAAAAGTATTCTCAAAAGATATGGAAAAGAATTACCAAAACTTCACGATCTTCTTCCTGAAAAATTAGAAGATATAGAAATAAGTCTGATCAACAAAGTAAATCAATTTCCCCTCATTATCCAACAAGCTTGCGAAAATCACGATCCTGCAGTTTTAGCTGAATTTTTATACAATATATCCCGTGAATATAACGCATATTATACCAATCATCAAGTGCTCAAAGGAGACAATAAACATAGACTATTAATTACAAAATGTGTGGCTCAAGTAATTGATAATGGATTGAAAATTTGCCACATACAGCCACTCGAAAGAATTTAAGAAATACTTGCATTCTTTAACAATTTATCTAACCTCATTATGTTTATATTAAGCAACAAGCATGCTACACATCATTACCAGAAGAGGTAGAAGAACAAACTGTCACAGACAGAAGTTTTTCGGGTAGCAGAAAGATAAAGCATAAAGACTTTATACACTCCCAGAAAGCTTCGGGAGTTTTTTTATAGATAAAATTTAATTATGAATATGATTATATTTACCAGACTATATGTAAGACTTAGAAGGCTTAAAGTAATAAGACGATTGTTTTAGAGTATCCAAAAATCGCAAGGATTTAGCTCTACGACAATTGTCTAGGGCTTTTTTATTATTTTAAGAACAACAGAAAATGGAAAATATACAAAACGACTTCTTAGTTAAGGAGTGAAACATAATAAATAAAGAAAACAATATAATATCTATAGATCAAGAGAAGAAAGAATTAATACGCATATTATGAATAGACCTAACAACAGAGATAGCAGCACCTTATATTAATCAGTTGTTTGAGCTTTTTGATGAAACAAAAAATTCAAAAGAAAATCTAATAAAAAAGACTGCAGATACATATGAACATATGGCAAGAAATATTTATGGACCAATCCTGGTTCCCTTTGTAGATTGGATATTAGAGAATCACAACAATACTGGGAAGATATCATTCTTAGCTCGCGATTGAATTGCATTTTATGAAATTGCCAAACAATTAGTGAAGTTAAAACATACACAAAAAAAGGACAATTTAAATCTATTATATTTAACCCGTAAAATGCTATGACAAAGTGATGAAATAGCATGATTTGAAGAGAAAGAGATTAATAACAAACTTCTTATACAATATCTAAAACAACAATC
>CAIVDB010000047.1 GCA_903904545.1 uncultured bacterium
TATAAAGTGGGCTGATTATATCATCTCTCCTATAGAAAAAAACGGACAATAATAAGACAATCCCATATCCACAGCCAATACTTTTTCTTCCTGAACAAATTCCTCTAGGTCAATTTGATTTTGAGAAGAGAATTGGTATATTTGGTTACTAGTTATTGGTTATTCGTTATTGGGAACTGCCCAACCTGCCTACCGGCAGGCAGGTACACCAATATACTAATACACCAATAAACCATTCCATTAATTATTTTAATTTTATCTTGTTCCCCTAAGACAATGAACCTTCGCGAGGATTTAGAAAAACGTTGATTTCTTTACCAGTTTTCTGATGAGGCAATTTTTGATCTATATGGAAAGGGTGGACAAAAATTTTATGTAGGCTTCGATCCTTCTATGGACTCCTTGCAACTCGGGAATATGTGTGCCGTCATGGCAGCAGTAAACCTGATGAAATATGGAAATACCTGTTATTTTCTCGTAGGAGGAGCAACAGGAATGATTGGTGATCCGAGTGGAAAATCTGCTGAGAGGAATTTCCTCGGTGAAGAACAACTCAGAAATAATGAGCAAGCTATTTACCAACAACTGGAATCGTTCCTCGAACATATGCAGCAGAAATTCAATCTTAAGTTTTCATACAAGATGGTTGATAACTATGATTTCTATAAAGATATGAGCTATTTGAAGTTCTTGACTGAGGTAGGAAAATATATTACCGTGAATACTATGATCGCCAAAGAATCGATCAAAAGAAGAATTACTGATCCTGAACAATCTATTTCTTATGCTGAATTTAGTTATATGTTGATCCAGGGATATGATTTTGTCCACCTCTTCGAAAATGAAGGAGTATTGCTTCAACTCTGAGGTTCTGATCAATGGGGAAATGTAATAACAGGAATAGAACTCATTAGAAAAAAATATGATAAAAGTGCCTATGCATTGACGATTCCTTTGATTACTGATGCTACAGGAAAGAAGTTTGGGAAGTCTGAAGGGAACGCTATTCGGCTTGACCACAGCAAAACGAGTCCGTATTTCGTGTACCAATACTTTATGAACGCAGCAGACCAAGATGTAGAGCAGTACTTGAAGATCCTAACACTTCTTGAACTTAACCAGATCCAAACTATTTTGGACGAACATGCAAAGAAACCAGAACTGAGATATGGACAAAAAGAGCTTGCTAAGGCAGTCATTGAAGTCATTTTTGATAAGCATGCAGCTGATCAGGCAGAGAAAATTTCTGATGTTCTTTTTGGCGATGAGGACAAGGTGAAGATTATATCTGGATTTACCCAGGAAGATATCGATGCCTTATATAAAGAAACGGGAGGGGCTGATGTTTCATTTGCTGAGCCTGTAAAGTTTCTCGATTTGTGTACTCAATCAGGACTTAGTGACTCTAATGGAGAAGCAAAGAAATTGATCCAATCAGGATCACTCTATTGTAATGAAGTAAAAATAGAAGATTTGCAATATGTAGTGGGCAAAGAACACCTTATAAATGGATTTTTGCTATTGAGAAAAGGGAAAAAAGTATTTAAAGTAGTAAAAATAAAATAAGGAATTTTATTTCTTTATTCTTCTCTCATGCAACAGGTCACTCTTGTTTATCTTTTTAACGCCCAAGGGCAGGTTTTGCTTGGCATGAAAAAAAGAAAATTTGGTGTGGGGAAATGGAATGGCTTTGGATGAAAAAAGGCTCCGTGAGAGACAATTGTCCAGACGGCCTTGAGAGAACTAGAAGAAGAAGCTTACATTATTTTGTTCCCGGAACAACTCCAGCAAATGGGAACTATAGAATTTTTTTGGGAAGCAAACCCAGAACGAGACCAAGTTGCTTATATTTTCCGCGGAGAATATAATGGATCACTTGCCGAGACAGAAGAAATGAAACCGCAACGATTTGATGCTGATAAACTTCCTTATGAAGATATGCGAGAAAATGATGTTGCTTGGATGCCAAAATTAGTAGCAAGAGAATATTTGCACGAGGTTTTTCATTTTGATGAAAATTGAAAACGAATAAAATAGTCATTTCTTCCCCCTAACAAGAACTCATCGATGAATCACTTGAATTACAGGCCAAAAAAGATAAGACTTTGACGACTTTTTTTGTCAATTTTTTGATTTTTTTATATTTTTGAATGGATTGCTATGAAAATTAGTAAAAAATGGGTGTTCCTAGGGATTGGTCTTTTAGCTTTGTTTATCGTTTTTTTCGTGGGAAGATCTTTCGATGCGACTACAGGGAAGAGAAGTATAATAGTGACTCCAAATGGACTTTCACACTTTAGAAAAGGATTGGATGTTTCTGGTGGTACCAGACTCGTCTACAAGATTTCTTATGATAAATATGAAAAGATCTATACCAATGCTCTAGAGCTCAATGCAGTCAAAAAGACTATTGAAGATATTATCCTCAAAAATATTGATAATAGAATCTCTAAACTGGGAGTTAGTGATTATAAATCATTTGTACAAAATCTAGATAATCAACACTATATCGTCGTAGAAATTGGTGGTATTGCTGATCTTGACCAAGCAAAAGGGATTATTGGAAAAACTTTGGAACTAGAATTTAAACTACAAAACAAAGAAAAACCAAGTACTGCTGTATTTCAGGCTAGAAAACGTTTAGCACAACAGATTTTCTCTGAAGTTAGCAAGACTCCACTTCTTATGCAAAAACTTGTAGATGGAAGGATGTCAGAAAACATCTTTTACAATGCATTTTCTGGAAGAACACTCAATGAATTACCTACTCTCTACAAAGATAATGTAAAAATATTAGAAAAGGCAACCGTAGGAAAGCTGTATTCTAGTCTCTTAGAAGGGAAATATGAAACTATTTCTGCTGAATGAACTATTTGAGGAACAGGAACAGATCTTTTGGGAGCTACTATGTTTCGTCTCGTAGACAAAAGCACTGCAACAATTTCTGGAAAACAAGAAACCATATATACATTGGAAGATGTTTTTGTGCAAGATAGAGAAACTCGAGTTGCTGCTACTGATGGAGAACATATTTTGAATGGAGCATATTTCAAATTTGCTAATCCTAGTAGCTCTGAGGTAGGAGAACCTATTGTTGCGATCAATTTCGATGATCAAGGAAAAGATATCTTCTGTTCTATTACTGAAACAAATATAGGAAGTCCTATGGCAATTTTTGTTGGAGGAAACCTTTTGACTGCACCGACTATCCAATCTAAAATCTGTGGAGGTACTGCTCAAATCAATGGAAACTTCACTACTGCCACTGCTAAAGAACTCTCAAATAATCTCAACGAAGGAACACTTCCTGCACCATTGGTTTTGATGCAAGAAGAAAAAATTAGTCCAACACTTGGAGATGATGCATTGACCTGAGCTCTTTGGGCATGACTTGTTGGATTCTTTGCTATCCTTATCCTCATATACTTTATGTATGGAATAACTAAAGTTGCCCAAACAAGTATTGTTCTTATTGCATTCCTCGCTGTGCTTTTTGCTTTGATGAAACTATCTGATTATGCACTTTCTCTCAGTGGTATTGCAGCAATTATTCTTTCTATTGGAATGGCGGTAGATGCCAATATCTTGATGTATGAAAGACTTCGCGAAGAGCTCAAGGAAGGAAAGAGCATTGGATCTGCTATTGATACTGCAAAGAGTAGAAGTCGAACAGCCATTAGAGATGGACAATTGAGTACTGGTCTTATTGCACTTATCTTATTTACAATGGGAACAAATATGTTTAAGTGATTTGGATCATTGATGCTTACAACTATGATATTAACATTGGCATTTAATGTACCATTGATGAAATTGTTATTACATGTATTTTATGATAAGAAAAATAGTTAGGAAGTATTGGTTTATCGGGAATTCGTAATTAGTAATATACAATTCTCCAATCTAAGTTCTAAGCTCTAAGTTCTAAGTTCTCTATTTTATTCTCTTCACTGTCCTCTATGAAAAAAATCTTTTTGATTCTAAGTATTGTTGTGCTCAGTCTTTTGTGAATTTCTGTATTTACGGAATTTATGGCAAATCACACGTACTACAAAGACATGCTTTCTACTCGAAGCAATCGAAATACTATTCTTTGGGCAGTCATTTCATGCGCTATTCCTTTGTATTATGTTACTAGAACAAAAACCTTTTCCCTCAAAAAATTCTTTGTATGGATACTTCCCGCAGCACTCCTGCTCTTTAGTGTAGCACATGCAATGATTAAAGAAGGCATTGTTGGTGGTTCTGCCGGATTTATTATTCTCTGTGTCAATTCCCTCTTATTATATTTTCTAGGGATGTATTTCATTCTGGGGATATTTACTTTTGGAAGCTGGTTATCTCAAAAGATTATGAAATTTAAGGAAATCAGACGACAAGAAATGATTATCAATTTTGGTTTGGGACTTGGAGTATTCTTACTTTTCCTTTCCTTACTTGCTATGACCCATCTTTTTTATGGAGCAATAATATGGATTCTTTTCCTTGGGCTTGGTGGGATGACTCGATATATGAAAGCATATCTTCAAGAGGTTGCTAGCCCGATATTTACTCATTTATTTCAATGATTTTCTTTGAATATAGTAAAACAACATCGATGGAGACGAGTTATTCTTATTGCTTTTGCTCTTTCTATCATTTATTATCTTTATGGATTTCAATTGTCTTTTGTCCCTTATTCTACCGCTTGGGATGCTAATCATGAATATATGTATATGCCTAAAGTATTAGCGGAAAATGCTGGAATACTCCGAGGAAATATAGGTCCATTAGCAAGTCTTCCTTTTCTTCGACATATGTTTATTGCTTTTTGGTTTGGACTTATTACACCCATCAAAAGCTGGTTTTGGCTTTCTCCTGACAGTGTTGCTGTTGCGATGAACTTCTTGAGTGGTATTTTCGTTATGCTATTCTGACTTGGACTCGTCCATGAGGTACTAAATTTCTTTACTAAAAAACATGAAAATTTGTTTACTAAAGAGATTTGATTTGCATTTGGATGGACAGGATTGTTGTTTTGGTTGACAAGTGGAATGGGCGCTTTCTTAGTGTTTGTAGACAATAAAACTGATCTTTGAGTTCTTGCTTTGACTGTTTTAGCTCTTCTCTCTGGATTTATTGTCATCAAAATGATTTCTCAATATCCACCACAATGAAAATCTCTTTCTCATGAAGTTTTGAAATATGTCGTTGTTTCATGATTTTTGTTTTCTCTCGCAAGTATGGCAAAACCCACGGCGTTTATCGATATCGCACTATTTGGTGTTTTGCTTATAGCACTTTGGATAGATGAATTGGTTGCCTTAGGAATAGGGATTGTTCTTGGAGGAATTACAGGAATTATGTGAATAGCCAACGCTCCTGATATGATAAGTCCTTTCTTGGGAAAAATCATTGCAATTATTGGTATTATTGTTTTTATTATAGGGATTGGAAGACTATTCTTTCAGTATGGAAAAAATTTTTGGGAGAAGAAGAGAGTTTATGTTTCCTATATTCTCATATTAGTACTTGCGTGTTTTGGAACAGTAATTATCTTTAGGGGTCCTACCATTATTATTAAACAGTTACATACAAATTCTCTTTCTGTGTGAAGTTTTGCTAAGGGAATATTATTTTCTGCTCGTACCACTAGTATTCCATTGTTAGCAAGTACAAGTACTGGCAGTACTCAGCAGCAAACTCAGCAAGATCAACTTCTCTTACAAGACCAGACTCAATCTTTTTATCTTGAGAGTTGTAGAACTCAGAGATTTTCTTCCTGAGATCTATATACTGGACTCAAGTCTGCTTTAACAACCAATGAAGATATATGAAGATATGTGGGATATGGTTGGAAAGAAATCAATAGACAAGGTCGAAGTCTTGGGTATTATCTTATGAGAATTTTCTTCCCCCTCAATGACGCTTGTTATGGAACCAATCATGATGCAAAAGTGCTGTGTAGACAGGCAAGTGCTATTGATCGCTTCGATATTGCAACACTCCAAAGGATCATGGCTGATGTAGATACCGATGGGAAAGCTTATATATTATTGAGTAAAGCACTGACCGCATATCAATCCAAAGCGCATACCCTTTCTGGAGCATTTAATCCCAATGAATTTAGAGATCAGATTGTTGCTCTTAGACAATATTATCAAAATCATGCTATTGCTACTACTGCAGGAAAACTTTTTATTCCTTATAGATACCTTACTCCAGTAAATATTATCTTCAACTGGTCATTACAGAATTTGAGCAGTTACTATACCGATATTGGATTTGTTCGAGCCTTTATGTTAATTTTTGTCGTCTTTGCTTTCATTTATTGATTGCTCAAAAAAGATAAACATCTCACTATTCTTTCTGGAGTTACGGTGCTTGGATGGAGTATTCGATGGATTATTGGTGGATGAATTTTATGGTATGGAATTGGTCTAACTATTTGGACAATTCTTACTGTTGCACTCTTTATGCAAGCGTTCTTAGATGTTTCTGATGAACATGAATCTTATAACTCTCTCTTATATACATTCCTTGTTCTTTTTGTACTTTGGGCTAGTGTTCAGATGGTATTCAATTTCATTAGAATCACTTCTCAATGAGCAGGAGGTCCTTTTATGTGGTACAAGATGGGGAATGGAAAGTCCGTAGAAATCAACGAACAGCTTCAGCAACAGGAGGTCGTCAAAACTGGATATGGTTGGAAAGATGTTTTTGATCTTCAATTTCCTCATTATAATGGGTTTATTGATTATGTAGCAAATAGAAAGGACTCTGATTGAGTACTTATTGCGGGTACATATATGCAATACTTTCTCAAAAATCAACGCAACCTTCAAATGGATGGTATGTTGGATCGATTTTGGAAAGAAACTTCTGATGGAAATCTTTGTAAATCTTATCAGAGACTTCAACATGATAATATTAAATATCTTGTTATCGATCCAAATATCTGAACAGTAGGTATGGGAGAGGGAAATGAATCTCTTTTCAATAGATTCTTTGCCAAAAGAGATGCTGTTTCTGGTAAAATACAAGAACATGGAGCTATCACAAGACTTGTACAACTTCGAAGAGCTTGATATATCTCATTATTCTCTACTAATAATATTGGTGCTAAATACGCATTCTCACTCGATGATCAAGCAATCAAGGCTACTTTTGGAGAAATGACTGCAGATGAACTTATTTTTCTGAGAGCAAAACTTTCTATTGCAAGATTCTTTCCTGATGCACAACAATTGTTAAACTTTATCGCAGAGACCTTCTCTCAAAGGATTAGTAATGGAAAAGCGCTTGGAGATATTGCGGATATCTATGGGAAAACAATAAAAGAAGATACTTTACTTGCTCTTGCACAACAGATTCAATCTCAAAAAGATCCTGAAAAAACCAAGACTGCAGTGCAAGCACTTACACAAGACGAAAGACTCGTTCTTCTTCAATATCTTGGATTACAACAATTACAATCAGCACAAAATCCACAACTTCAAGAATATGTTAATGGCCTCTTGCAACAAAGCTTAGGTGGCTGAAGTCAATTGATTGTTTTTGAATTGAACTAGGAAACCGGTTAATCGGAAAATAAATATTATAGTACATCATTTAGCTTTGTGCTTCAAGCATTGTGCTTTTAGCTATTTTACACTTTTATCATTCATTATGAAGATTGTAACATCCGACATCAAGAAGGGGACTGTTTTGGAAATTGATGGACAACTATTCAAAGTTATCGATTTTGCTTTTATGCAAATGCAACAAAGACAAGGTTCTTTCACTTACAAACTTAGAAATCTTATTACAGGAGGAGTCCAGAATGTAACGTATAAGTCAGGTACTCTTTTGGAACAAGCAGATATTATGACCAAAAATGCTGTATTTCTCTATGCTGCAGGTGACAACTATACCTTCATGGAAAATGATACTGGGGAAATGTATGAACTCAGTAAGGATACCATAGAAGATGTTGTAAATTATCTCAAAGAGAATATGGATTGTTATGTTACGATCTACAAAGAAAACGTGATAGGAGTCATTATTCCTCCTACGGTAACCTACGTTATAGCTTCTACGGTTCCTGGAGTCAAGGGAGATAGAGCACAAGCAGGAAAGAAGCCTGCTACTTTGGAGACAGGACTCGAAGTTATGATTCCTTTGCATAAGAATGAGGGAGATACCATCCTTATCAATACTACTACTGGTGAAATTGCATAAGAAAATAGTCTGAATAAATTCACGTTAATCTGA
>CAIVDB010000048.1 GCA_903904545.1 uncultured bacterium
ATTGTTTCCATTTGCTCTATTGATTTGAGTAAAATATTATTTCTTTATTTTTTTTGTTTTTTCTTTTCTCCATTTTTCTATATTTGCATGATGACCACTGAGCAATACCTTGGGTACTTTCATCCCTAGCACTTCATCTGGATGGGTATATTGTGGATATTCTAGGTTCTTCATATCTTCTTTGACACTGTAACTTTCCTCTTGTCGGCTCGCCTCTTCTTTGATAACTCCTGGGATAAGTCTCGTAATAGCCTCGATCATCATCATGGCTGGAACTTCGCCACCTAGAGTAATAAATTGTCCTAAGGACACTTTTTCAAATGCTTTCCCATATTGCTTTTTCATATATTTTTCAAAGCGGTAATCGATGCCTTCATATCTCGTACAGACGAAGATCAGATGGTCAAATTCTGCTAAATCATGAGCAATTTTTTGATTGAAAACGGTTTTACTGGGACTTAGTAATATAATTTTGAATGTTGGATGTTTAATGTTTAGTGATGGAGTTTTCTTAGGCTTTTTACTTTCTGACTTTATAGACTTTATGACTGATTCTACTGCCTCTATTGCGGGTTTGGCTTTCATCAAAAGTCCTGCTCCACCTCCATAGATCGTATCGTCTACTTGTTGGTGTCTATCTAGGCAAAATTGTCTTGGATTGAGGCAAGAAAACTTCAATATCTTCTTCTCTTGAGCCTTTTTGATCAATGAAGTCGAGATAAAGTTATCGAATATCTCTGGGAAAATGGATATAATATGGATATACATCGGCGCAAGCTTAATGTTAAATGTTGAATGCTTAATGTTTAATGAAGGAGGCTTTTGATAATGTTAAATGTTGAATGCTTAATGTTTAATGAAGGAGTCTTTTGATAATGCTAAATGTTGAATGTTTAATGTTTAATGAAGGAGTTTTTTTGAAATTAGCTTTGAGCTTCAATCTTCATGCTTCGTGCTTCAAGCTAGACGATTACATCCCTTTCGCGATATACTGGATAAGTCTAATGATAAGATAAGAACTTGATACGATAAGTAATCCGATGAGGGATCAGGTTATTCCTTTCTTAGCTGTAGAAGGATCTTTTCCTGTAGCTCCTGCCATGATATACATAAGCCCTGATATGATAAGCGCCAAGGTAACTACTGTTCCGATAAACAAGGTTGCTGATAAGATGATATCTTGGACGAAAAGACCTACAGAAGTATCTTGTCAGACGCTTTTTCTGATACCTAGAGTTTCATAGATATTGTATTTACATTGCCCATTGAGCAGGCAGTCTTCGTTGATAGTGATCCCATTGACGGGGGAATTTGTAGGTTCTTGTGTAGTTGAACTAGTGGTGGTTGTCGATGTTGAATTGTTTGTTGGAACTGTTGTATCATATGCAGGGTTCTGATTTACTATTGGATTAGGATCATCATATGCAGGGTTTTGATTTACTATTGGATTAGGATCATCATATGCAGGGTTCTGATTTTGAGCGAAACTCATATTACTTATATTTATAAGTATTAATGTTAAATACATTGATGTAATTATCTTTTTCATATGTTCTCTATGAGAAATAAAGTAGCTTCACTATATAAATTTTACTTCCCTTTGCAAATCGAATGAGATTGTAAGTATAAAGTAGTAAGTAGTAAGTTAATTTAACTTGAAAAGTGTGATTTGAATGCTACAATGAACTTGTTTTATACTTTCGGAATATTTATGAAATCCCTTGTTGATTCCCTCAGAAAGACCATGGCTCATAAGCATTGGTGAAGAAATATGGTAGGAGCGATTGCTTTCCAAGAAGTGAAGTCGTATTTTGATGGTAGGCTCAAAGTAGTCTGCGATGCCTATGGCGAAGACAAGCTGAACATGGAAGGCTATGTCAGATTCAATAAACTTTTTCTCAAAACAACTGATCCTCAGCTCAAGATAGAAATTTTTCAACAAAAAAACCAGATTATCAAGAAGATCAATCTGGCTCTAGAGAAAATTGGGTATGCTACGAGGATTGTGGATATTGTTACGAAATAGACATTATCTTATTTATCTTTATTATGATTTGACATTATAGTTTAAATCATTATAAAATCTTTGTTTATTTTGTACATCAAAGATGACGGATAAATCTGATAAGTTTTGGGATATTCCTGCTATTAGAGCGATGTTAGCTGATCCTAGGAAAACATCTCGTAATATGGAAGACTTTTATGATCGTATAAATAAGGATCCTAATTTTGCACCTATAACGCAAGCGATAGATAAGGTAAGAATTTCTAATGAAGCTTATTCATGATTAATCTCTAAAGCTATTCTTAATAATCAAAAGAACTATGATGCTCAGTGATCTAATATAGAAGATCTTTCTAATACTTTCGAGAATATATGAATGGATATCCAATCTGGAATGTATGATATGATAAGTGAGATGCAAGGTGTTGCAAAACAAATGAAAGTAAAAAATGCTCTTACGAAGAAAAAAGTTGAAGAGAGTCAAATTACTAATCAATATTTGGAGAGTGTAGACCAATGAATATATGACGTTAATATCGGGATCCATCAAACAAATATGAGTGTAGAAAATATGAAAGACGTTTTGAGTCATGATTTTTCCAAAACTCAAGAATATTTATCGAGTATGCAATCATCAGCACATAGAACTTGAGAAGTCTCGCTTGGATCACGTATGCCAGAAAGAAAAGCCATACATGAACTGATGGAAAATGCTGATTTTGAATCCAAGAAGACGCTATTGGCATTGTTTGCAAAAGGATTAGTAGATGATAATTGAAATAGTCCTTTGTATCGTGTTTTTTCTTCTGATTTTCATGAATATCTCAGGAATAATGTATCATCCCAAGCTGCTCAAGAAGTTTGCGAGCAGAAAAAAAATAAGATAAAAGAATTGCAAGATGAATATACAAGACAGTATGATGAATTAAAAAACAATAAGCTACCAGAAAATATAATATTTGATGAATTAATCCCATTGAGAAGGCAAATGAGCGAAGTTGATAAGTGACTTATTACAGATGAAGAAGTTCATCTTTTGGATATTTATCAGGAGGCAAAAACAGCCAGAAATATAGTAGATCTTATACAGGGTTGATTTTTGGACGATACAACTTTGGAAAATCTTATAAGACATCATAAGCTTGATGGAGATGCTTCACTTGAACTTGCTCGTATTATGCGCATAGATGAGCATGGTGTGAACCCAAAGTTAGATTTAGATGGTGATGTGGGTAGGTGACAAAATCTTAAAGCACAGACAATACAGTGAAATATTGCTCTCAGACAAAGATGACTTATTATAGATAATCTTAAAAACATTGGACAACATCTGCAGAATAAGAATGATGGGATTGAAAAGGCTAATGTTAATTTGGAAAACATCTGAAGAAACATTCTGCAAACGAACGACAAAATAGAGAAAAGCAATGTTTATCTAGAAAGTATTTATGATGAAATAGGCGAAAGTAATGAGTATCTTGGAGATATTCTCGATACTGCTATACAAAACAATAGTTTGCTTGTGGAGTGAAATGAATTATTGTATCAATGAAACGAATTATCTAATATAACAAATCATTTGCTCCTGGCTGTGGCCGACCAAATAAGCACTACCTGAATACAAATTTCTGAAGTATTGCAAGACGTTGGACAGGCTATTGTAGTTTGATTTAACGCCACTTTGGATGTCTTGCATAACATTGAATTTATCAATGAGAGCATTCAACAAGTCAATCATGAAATACTTCAAGAACTCTATAAACAATCAGAGATTCTGATGAGTATAGATCAAAGATTGGCTAAGCCCTTAGATACACAGGCTAATGAATATTTTTCTAATGGAATTGAAATGCTGAGTGTTGTCCAACATCCTTCGAAAAGCGATCGAAGTGTAGCTTTGGAAAGTTTTGAAAATGGATTAAAACTCAAAAATACGCATGTGCTCAATCTTTATGCTGCATGAGAAGCATTAAAAAACATCTGACAAGACAAAAAAGCTGCACTGTATCTAGAGAGAGCATATAAATTTTCTTACAAAGTAAAAGATGCTTCCTTGTCCAGAAATATAGCTATGGATTTGGCTAAGATATATATCCAAAATCTTCAATTTAAGATCGCAAAACATCGATTGGATGAAGTAATAAGTCATGATAGTCAAGATATGGAGGCTTATTTATTGAAGGCAAGAATTGCTATTGTTCTTAAGCAGAAGAAAGAATTTGAAACAATGCTCGACCTTTTGTATCATAAAATCGTGGAAGAAGGGGGGCTTGTTAAATTTACTGGTAATTATAACGATGTATTGAAATATCTATATAAGCCAGTCAATGATTTGATAGATCAGCAACTTCAACAGTGAATGTTTGCAAAATTATCTACTCTTTTATTGAATCTCCAGGCCATTGGTCATACTGATGCAGTAAGATCTATCCTCTGAACTGTTTTATTTTACCATCCACAAAATTTTCTTAAAAATTCACAAGAGATAAGGGATATTATTTCTACCAATAGAGACTACTTTGTCCAGTTGTATGAGACACATATAAATTCTCATTTTGTTGGTTGAGATTCCAAAAACTTCTTCGCACTTGCCTATCTTGGACGCGGAAGCATTACTTCTTCTGTTTTAGATCGTTTGATGGATATTTGATTAGAATTTGACATAGATTATATTCTTCTCAAACAGGACACTTCATTAGAACAAAAGAAAATACATCTCAGTAAACTTAAGGGAAAAATATATGCTTTATGAGATGATGCTAAATATATGTTGAGAGATTATATTAAATCGCATCCTCATTCTCTCCTTGCTCTTTAATTCTTGTGCTATTATCATGCCCATCAAATCAATCGTTATCGACAATAAACAGACTAAGGCGCAAAGAATTGCTCCCGATAAGGTGCAACTAAATATTGTTGCTTTGCCTTTGGATGAACAAAATGATACAGAACCTTGAGTCGATCTTCAGTTTTTTGTGAATGATCAGCTTTTTCAGATATTACAATCTGATACAAATGGATGTGTCAAAGGTACCTTTATTGTCGTAGATGCTGATAATGAACAAATTATGGTAAGAATTGAAGATATGGTTCAGTGAATAAAAAGTAGGACTAAGTGTGTAATAATAGATTCAATATGAATTCACAAAGGGACAGAATTACCCAAGGGAACAATACTAGAGCAAAAAATAGAGCCAGAATCTCACGATATTTCTAAACAAAGAGATGAGATACTTGGATTTGTGAGTAAGAATTGATGGAATCTCTCCGATACGAAGTGTCGTGAATATATAGATGACTATGATGTTGTTATTGCCGCAGTAAAGAATTGTTGAATTGCTCTTCAGTTCGCTTCTGAAAATTTGAGAAATAATTACGATATTGTAATGGCTGCAGTAAAACAGGACTGATTAGCTTTAGAATTCTCATCCTCTGCATTACAAAATAGTAAAATAGTAGTAATGGAGGCAGTTAGGCAAGATGGACTAGCATATAACTTTTTGGGAAAAAGTCTTTCTTGTGATGAGGAAATATTATTTAATGCTTGTTTTAAAGAACCGAGTATTATAGATTCAATAAAACAATTTCCATCGACCCGGAATGAAAAGCCCTATACAGTATATTTAAAAAAATTTAATTTTGAACAACTACTTTCTCGTGGAATCTGATTCTCTGTTAATTCACCATCTTATATAAGAAACAATAAAGAATATATTATAGGCGTATTAAGGCGTGATAACTATATTCCTATTGATAATATACCTAAACAACTTTTAAGTGACATGGAATTTGTATCTACATTATTTGATATATTTAAGCAAATGAAGCAAAATTTTAATTCCTCTTATGAAATTGCTCTTTATCTGAGTTTAGGTAAAGAACTTCAGCATGATGTAGAGATTATTAAAAGATTTTTAAATCCTTCTTTATTTAAAGCTTTTATTCCTCGTGGTTCCTGTATGGAAGCAATAAGAGATGATTTTAATAATGAGAATTTTGTCTTTGCTTTAATTGATTATATAAAACCTCATATACATTTGGTTAGAGATTTTCTTATAGAAATCTCTCGTCGGTGATCTCCTTTGTTGAGAGACAATAATTTTGTATTAACTCTTTTGCAAAAATTTAACGCAAGAGAAATATGTTGAATAGTAGCAGGATTACATGAAGGAAATTATTTTTCTCAGACAAATATATTATTACTGAAACAAATTAAATCACTCATTGCCCAAAAACAGTCTACTGAATCTGTTGAATCAGATGAATCAGATGAATCAGATGCTGTTAAATTATTTGTGGAATATTTCAATCAATTCCAAGTATCTTTATAAATTTAACCTGTCAAATGTTTTCAATCGTCATCGATAACAAACAGACTAAGGCCCAAAGAATTGCTCCTGATAAGGTACAATTAGATATTGTCGCTTTGCCTTTGGATGAACAAAATGATGCTGAACCAAATCTAGACTTACGTTTGTATGTTAATGGAGAACTTTTTCAGAATTTGCAATCCAATTCGGAAGGAACAATCAAGGAGTCATATGTTCTTTCTCATATGGGTAGTGAACATCTTATGATAAAGATAGAAGATGTTGTGCATGGTGTTCAGAGTAAGTTGAAATGTGTTATGATACAGGAGTGAGTTGAGGTAGTTAATGTAGATGAAAAGGCTAATACAATACCTCAACAAAAACAAGAAATTATTGATTTTGTGAGTAAAAATTGACGATATTTGTCAGATTCAAAGTGTAGGGACTATATTGATGATTATGACATTGTTTTAGCTGCAGTAAAACAAAATGGGTTAGCTATCCAGTTTGCATCAGATAACTTAAAAAATAATTATGATTTATGTATGGAAGCCGTGAAGCAAAATGGTCTCGCACTAAAAGTATCCTCTAAACATATTAAACTTTTAAAGGATATCTGTATAGAAGCGATCAAACAGAATGCTCTAGCATACGACCTTTGTTGAGAGGAATTATCTCTAAATGAAGATATTCTATGATCTTTATTTGGGTCTTGTTTGGAAAATAATATCTTAGATAACCTAAAGAAAATACCATCAGCACAGAAATCATTATTTTCTTCTATTTATGATTTAGATGTTAGTGCTTTCATAAAGACTTCTTATAAATTTATAAAAGAGAACAGAAAGATTGTTCTATTGCTTTTGTCCGATGCAAATGTTGGTGATACGAAGAAAATATTCAATGTTCTTTGTAATTCTTTAAAAAACGATAAAGAGATTGCAAAACTAGTTTTGGACAAATCTCCTCAATCTTTTGTCTCTTTCTGAGATGATTTAAAGAAAGATGTAGGCCTTGTTCAGATTGTCTTGAAACAATCTATAGAATATTTCCAAAATATCCATTCTGATTTAAAAGAGGATGAAGAATTTGTGATTCGTTGTATACAAGAATTTTGATATGATATTATTGAGCCTTATTTGTCGGAAGAGATAAAAAAAATGGATTATATACAAAATATCCTATATCAAAAAAGTAAAGAGAAGGCTATGTGACAGGCACATAAGTGAATATTGGATGAAAAATTTTCTGATGATGAAGACGTTATAAGAATATTATTGGAAAAAAATCCAAGAATGTTACAAAAAGTTGGCGATAAATTAAGAAACAATCAAGAAATCGTGATGATTGCTTTGAGAAAGGATATTTCATCTTTAGAGTGTATTGCTGATGAATTAAAAAACAATGAAAAATTTCTTCTAGATTGTATCAAAGAATTCTGACTAAAAAAAATTGAACCTTGTTTTTTGGCTAAATTTGATTCTTTCCCCCTCCTAAAATGAGTTATTCAAAAAAGAGAGGTGCTTATTGATAAAAAGGCCGACATAGTAAAACAAATTGACATTTTAAATAAGAAGAAGCCGGAAATTACTAAAAATCTAAAATTGGTAAAAGATAAACAAAA
>CAIVDB010000049.1 GCA_903904545.1 uncultured bacterium
TATATTGTTTATTATTTATATAGTAAGATGCATTTTCTAGTCCATCACACTTTATACATTCGGAGCATCAAAGCATATTTGAAGAAAACCAAACATTGTTTGAATTAGTAATAAATCTAGAATAAAATATATTCGAAGAGGTAATAACTCAATTAGAAGAAAATACATTCTGTGATCAATCTACAACATAAACACTATTTAATACATCGTTACTCTCTCTACACATAAAACTATATAAAACATTTTGAGATCATCTTGTTACAACAAAACTAAGATATGCATCTTTAACATTTACAGCCGTATCAGCATATTGTGAATTTTCATTTTCTCATCGATGATTGACAGCGGATAGAGTTGTCTGATTAAAGAGATTCTTTAGTCAATTAAATAAATTCATATTATCCATTTCTCATACTTCAGAAAAAGAATACTCTTTCAATGTACATACCTTAACCCTATTGGTAGGTGGGTATGAAGAAATTATTCAATTATTTTTATATAATACCACCGGCATCCAACTACAAATTTCTTTCACAAAATCTCTCCAAGGGGTATCTTTTCTCTTTTCTTGCATTTTTAATTCCCACTGTTTGATATCTTGCATGGAAGAAGCGGTGAAACGATAAAACGGTTAAACGACTAAACGATTGCAATTATTTGAACTTAAATCAAAGCTTTATCCTTTCCAACCAATGAATCTCAGGCAGTGGTAATCCATGTTTCATAAGGAAATCATATTCCATTTTCACAATTCTATACGAATTCCCCTTCTCGTCTACAATAACTTTCTTGAGAATCTCTGGGTTAATTTCTCGCGCTCATTTTTCGTTATATCATTGATACGTATCTAACTCCTTACTCTTGACCACTTCTGCTCCTGCAGGAATATCTACTTTGACTTCTTCGTCTCTTCGAAGATATCATTCAGCAGCTACTTCCTCTTTGGTAAATGTATCGTCTACTAGATATGCTATAGTATCATTGAAATAAAATGGATTTAATTGTCATGGGAAGAATGCTCATAATGATCAATCTTGGTCCATATGTGCGAAAATCTTATCTGCTAATGCAAATCGTTCTTCCTTAGTGTATTGTTTGTTTAAGATACAAAATGATTTATTTATGAGTCCAACACAGCCCAAACAGTAGGAACAGCTTTCCATCCCATAGCAATAATACACATTGGTACAACGGGGTATAATGACACTATTATAGATGTTGTGCCCTCCTGTACATCACATAATGCCGTAATAACCATCTCCCGTTGGTCCACCTGTTGCAGTAAAGGTATCATAAAGATTATCACACGATTCGCCTCCCGATACCAACATAACATTTCTACTATCATGAGTAGCATGAAGATAGTATCCATCTTGTATATTAGAGCATTCCGTCAAATATGTTCACGATACATTGGTACTTATAGCGGCTACAATGTGTTTATCTAAAGTGGAAAACATTGAGAGGAATTCTTCTTTTTTACTTAGGAGTTTCTCTTTTAGAATTGTGTATTCTTCTTTTGTATACTCTTTGTTGGCTATATGGTATGATGCATTCTCTAGGTTATTACACAAAAGACACTCATGACATCATATCATATTGGTACTGAATCGGATATCACCACAATTATCAATCTGTTTGGAATAAAATACATTGTATGATTTCATCACGTTGAAGCTTTGGTAGATATTCTCGCTCCTGACAACACTTATACAATTTAAGATATTGGTACTATTATCTTTGATTACCATACTATACAGAACATTTTCACTCCCAACAATCACATAACTTAGATAGCAATTTTTTGCATTCATGGCTTGGTCTGAATATTCTGAATTTTCACATCCACTGAATAATAAGGTGTTTTCTAGTGGGATACGCCTAAAGAGATCCTGAAAATTTTCGAAAAAAGATTTATCTTCTGTATAGTCTAATCAATAATTTAGCAATTCGTCCCTTTTGGAGATAAATTCCTTTCATGGGACAACGCTATCTATTCTATCACTCTTAGGATATCTCGAAATGAGCGTATCTACCTTATAGAATGGCAGAGCTCTCCAGCTGCAGATTTCTTTGAGAAAATCACGAAAGCTCGTTGTCTTTCTCTTCTCTTGCATTTTAAGCTCTCGAACATGCAGGTCCATAAGAACGTGATCATGAGATAAAATCATTATACAAGTAGTATATCATTTTATACCACGAAAGCAAGTAATAGTCAGATTAACACTATTTTTCTTTTCTCTTATTTGTGCTTATTACCTCTTGATTTTACTCGTTAAATGTGTAAATTATCAAATAACATAACATTTTTTATTTTTCCTCCTTTCGCGATGCAACAAGAGCATGTCAAACAAATTCTTATGAAATTAGGGCTCACAGAATCTGAGATAGATGTGGTATTTATGGGACTAAAATTATGACCCGCAACGATTATCCAGCTTGCTAAGCATACTGGTCTCAAGAGAATCACTACGCATGCAATCGTGCAGAGGCTTTTGGAGAAAGGAGTATTTTCTGAGACAAAAAATAAGACCAAAAGACTCGTCTATCCTAATGATCTCAAATGTCTCTCTCGTCTCTTAGAGAAGAAAAAACAGGAGATAGAAGATATCGAAAACGAATTGGACAAGGCGTCTCAGTTTCTCACTAATATCCAGGCATGGAGCCAATGATTTCCCAATGTGAGGTTTTATAAGGGGAAAGAAGGAGTGCAATTGATGTTTGATGAGATCTTGTGAGATAAAAAAGATATGTATGTCCTCTCTGATCATAGCTACTTCTACGATGTTATAGATAATCAATTTCTGGAGAAGTCTTTGGAGTTGAGGAAAAAATATAAGCTGAATACTAAAATGTTGTTTCCTGCCGGATTTGAGTATTTCTGTTTTTCTCAGGGAGTCTACGAACAAAAATTATCTATCAAGGCCTTGCCAGAAGATTTTCCTCTCATCTGAGCAGTAAATATCTGGGGAGAGAAAGTAGGTTTCCATACAGAAAAAGGTGGCTTCATTACTACCACCATTATCGAAGATGAAAAGGTCAGTCAGATTATGAAATTCTTATTTGAACATGTCTGGAAAGTTGCTAATGAATATTAAGATTATTTAAATTTAAATCCTAGCTTTATTCTCTCTAACCGATGAATCTCTGGTAATGGCAATCCATGTTTTTGCAGAAATTCTAATTCCATCGGGACGATTCTATAATAATTTCACTGCTCGTCTTTAATTACTTTCTTGAGAATTTCTGGGTTAATTATCCATTCTCATTGGGCGTTGAGTCATTGATAGTGATTTAATTTATTCGTTTCGATTACTTCTGCAGTTGTTGGGATATCGACTTTAATTTCCCCTTCTCTTCGTAAATATCATTGTTTAGTCACTTCTTCTTCCGTAAAGCTCTCGTCTATCAAACACGCAGCCGTGTCGTTGAAGTAAAAGGGATTCATCCATCACGGGAAGAACGCTCACAAAGTTCAGTCTTTTTCCATCTGTGCAAAAATTTTATCTGCTAATTCGAATCGCTCTTCTTTGGTATATTGTTTATTCAAAATGCAAAATGATTTATTTTTTAAACCGATACATCCCAGACAATATGAACAATCGTTTAGAAAATATGAATAATAGATATTTGATCAGCCCACAATCTCTATACTACAAAAATAATTATTTCATAGCCCCCCGCCTACAAGTCCGTAATAGTCTTTCCCATATGCGGCACTTCCTACATCGTAGAAATTTTCACATCATTGAACATCTCCCACGAAGAGTGTATTTCTTCCGTGATACACTTGATAAGAAAACATTCCTTGCTCTAGATCAGTAGATTTCATAAGATAGGATCATGAAGTGTTTTCACACGCTAAGCGTGTATCATGGAGAGGAAGCTGAAGAAAATAGTTTTGAAATTTCTCTTTTGATTGAAGTATATCTCTTTTGATGGTCATATATTCTTCTTTCGTATATTGTTTATTCTGGATGCAGTAAGATTTATGGTCAAGATTGTCACAGAGAATACATTCATGACAGCCCAATACATGTGAGGAAAATCGTATGTCTGAACTATCAAAAACAAATCTAGAATAAAAGACATTAAAAGATTTGAAGATACCCACTGCGTTGAAGATATTCTCGGAGTTTTCCCCAACCATGACAGAATTAAAAACATAGGAACAATTATCTTTCACATTTACACTATACACGACCTTCTCAGAATAACACACTTCGAAACTCAGATAAGAATTGTTTGAATAAAATACTTTGTGTGCAAAATCTGCATTCGTTACATTGCCTCGTTTTGCTACGTGAGGAAATGAAATATGAGAGAACATCTTTTTGTATGCTGATCGAAAATCATCTTTGTAGTCTTGTCCGTATTGAAGATACCCCTCTCTCAAGGATTCAAATTCAAGATAGGGAATTCCTTTCCCTGAGAAATCTGGACAAAGAACGGTAGGATTCCCATCATTACTTTTGTATAAACTAAGATTATAATAACTTCCTATCTCCATCAAAAAATCTCTCCAAGAAGTCTTTTTCCTCCTAGCTTTGATCTTTTCTTGTCGCATCTTTATATCATTCATCACTATTTATTTAAATTTAAATCCGAGCTTTATCCTCTCCAATCGATGAATCTCTGGCAATGGCAGTCCATGTTTTTGCAGAAATTCTAATTCCATCGAGACGATTCTATAGTAATTTCACTTCTCGTCTTTGATTACTTTCTTGAGAATTTCTGGATTAATTTTTCGTTCTCAGGGACTAGTGTATCATTGATACTGATTTAGATCTTCAATTTCAATCACTTCCGCATTAGCTGCTACGTCCACTTTGATTTCATCATCACGTCGGAGATAGCCTGCCTTTGTCACTTCTTCTTTAGTGAAACTCTCATCTATCAGATATGCAGCAGTATCGTTGAAGTAGAAAGGATTCATCCATCACGGAAAGAACGCTCATAATGTTCAGTCCTTTTCCATCTGTGCAAAAATCTTATCTGCCAAGACAAACCATTCTTCCTTAGAATACTGTTTATTGAGAATACAGAAGGATTTATTCTTCAAACCGATACATCATAAACAATACGAGCAAGAAGAGTCTATATTCATACAGTAATAAGCATTGGAAGCGCCTATAAAGACACAACAATACGCATCATGTGCTTTGGTACCTGCCTGAACCGTCGCATAAAAATCATGGGAATCGAGTCCAATATCTATTCCATCATAGAAATTATATGACCCCGTCTTTCCTCATTCGTAGAGGATAACATTTCTAGAATCTCTCGCATAGGAAACATAATAGCCATTTTCTATATGCTGAGCATGGGCAATCCCCTTCCCTGTTGTCTCTTGTACGTCTAAACTATCCATCTTGGCATGAAGTTCCTCATACCACTGAGAAAACTTTACTTTGTCAGACAAAAGAGCCTGTTTTTGTTCTTGGTACTCTTGCTGAGACAGCTGTTTATTGTGAATACAGTAGGATTGGTTTTGGAGGTGATCACAGAAGAGACAATGCGTACATCCTATCAGGTTGGAAGAAAATCGGATATCGTGAGCATGATCTATTTGAACGCTATAGAAAATATTTGATGATTCTAAGATATTCTTTGAGAAGAAAATATTATCACAATTGGAAGTCACACAAAAGGAATTGAGTACATTCGTACAGTTATGGATGATGAAGGTAGAATACAAGGCATTCTCTACATCTCGTCCTGCTCAGAAACTCAGATAACAGTTTTTTGCCCCATAACTTCCATCAGAGAATTCACAATTTTCATTTCTCCCATAATGCAGGATATTTGCCTTAGGTGAGCGCGTATACAAATCATAAAAATCCTTGAAAAAGTCTCCTGTATACTCTCCTATGCAGTCATTATGCATGCTGATGGATAGATCATTTACTATATTTTTGTTCCTCTCTTCTTCTGGATATCTTGAAATAAATCCCTGATATCTAAAGAGATTGAAATTATATCGGCTCGTGATCTCTTGGACAAAATCACGAAAGGGGGTTTTCTTCCTTCTCGCCTTGATTTTTTCTTCTCGCTGTTTAATGTCTTGCATGAAGAATAAAATGATAAAGGGAATAATAACCCCCGGTCCCTGTCATCCCGGCATTAAGTTTTGCGGCCGGGATCTACCGGGGGACTTCTTGATAATTAAGATTCCGGCCGCAGTCCGGTTCACCGGACAATAACGCCGGAATGACAATGAAGGCGATTATCCATAAATTTCTTTGTTATAGCAGGCTTCGCAGTAAACAATTTCTGGTCTCTCAGGAGCATAGCTTGTCTTGATGCCTACTCAACACTTCGCACATTTTCTTTCTCGTAATTTTCTAGGATTCCTCAATGACATTCTTTTCTCGTGCCTCACGTCGGGGTGTATTTGAGGCAATGGCAAATTGTGTTTACGATAGAAATCCAATTCTGGCTTAATTATTTTGAAGGGTTTTTTACTTATAACACAGATGATAGCCTGTTCAAGAATCGCTTCTGTTGTATCCTCAATAGAGGGAAGTTCGTTTGCTTGGAGGGTCTTAGCTGCTTGAGGGAATGGGGCCTCATAGTCTGATCGTTTAAATCATTTTTCTTTAGCACGAGATTTATCTAAGGGATAGTAATCATTAGCGGCTGTCTCATTATATCCAAAAAGAGAGAGTCCTGCTGGGAAAAATTCCCCTCGCTCCCCTGTTTCCTTCATGTGATCGATAATCTGGGGAACTAAGATCTCATATTCTTCTTTCGTATATTGTTTGTTTAGAATGCAGTATTCTTTTTTCTTAAGTCCTGCACAGCCAAAAGTATGTGAACATCCATGCATAAAGATAGAGTACATGGTGGAGTTACAGGTTCCTCGATTACAAATGCCAAAAAGCACTTTGTATGAACTACTGCCTACAGCGATCGCATTGTAGATAAACGTGGAGTTATCACCTCGTGATTCATAATCATAACAGTCGCTTGCCTTGAGCAATCTTGCTGAATATTTACAGTCATGAATCTCAAATGAATCATAACAGCCAAAACAATTTTTTGCATTCTCTAGATTGTCGCCGACACAGTCTTCTGTATGTAAGGTACAGGCATGTCTATGAGGAAGCTGAAGTTTCCAGTCAGTAAATTCTTTCTGGATCTCTTCATGTCCTCCGTGTTGGAGTTTATCTAGATAAGCTTCTTTGATTTTCTGGTAGTCCTCCGGTGTATACTCTTTGTTCTTGTAATGGTATGCGGCGTTGGTCAATCACATACAGAGCAAGCAATCATGACATCCTCTACAATCAAAGAGGAAGTATCCATCACGGCAATCATTGCAATGCATGGAATACAAGAGGCTATGACATTTTGTACAGTTACAACATGCATAACACTGTTCACTATATAAGGTATAGATACAATCTACACAGTCTTTGGCAAAACTTACTTTCAGCCCATAGTAGCAATCCTCAGATTCCATACTATCGAAAACAAGATAACAATTTTTCATGGTCCCTGCATAATTATTGTAGAGAGAATTAGATTGCCGTCCTTTGCTATTGAAAATTGCCTTTTTGGGCACTTCATTGAGCAAGTCAGCGTACTGAGAGAAGAATGGTTTGGTGAAGTCAAAGTCTCTACCATATGCCAATCCATCTCGTTCATCTCCATCATAATAAGGACTATTGTATACTGTATAGGGTTTATCTGGAGAGTACATGGAGATAATAGATTCTCATGAGATATCGCAGGTTCTTTTGTACAGATTTTTTTCGTTACGAAACGCAAGTCTCTTTTGTGCCCTACAATCTGGGCATGTCTTTGGCGAAGCAACCAGATATTTCTTTCATGCAAAAATTGGAGAAATCTTATCATAGAATTCCAGATCCTTGTCGGTAACGGTGAATGACGTTCCACAAGAACATACTTTAGTCTCTACAATAGTCTCTGGCATAGGTTGAACGTTGAAACGCTAAAACAACGAATCGAAAAGGAATTGGTTTATTCGGGAGTTACTTATTAAACAATTCTGATAGAAAAGACGTTGGTAATAATCAATGAGACCAGACTATATAATTGGTTCACTAAAATCTTCGATGGTCTTGATAACATCTGCTTGTTTCTCTTCCAATACTTTCTTTGCCTCAGCAAGTGATCTTGCATAGGTCAATCTAGAAAATTCATATAACTGAGCAACGTAGTCTTTACGGATAGGTGCATCGGGAATATAACAACTTTTGAGTCCAAAGGGATCTTTTACTTGTCCTTGTACCAGAAGCTTACAATAAAATTCTCTAATATTGAGATTAGCCAAATCGTAACCATCTAAGAAAGGACTAAACTGTTGTTTCATATACTCTGCATCTTCAGAAGAGATCCTGAAACTGACTAAGGTTCCTACATTTCCAAATAAGGATGCTGAGATATTTTGGGGGATTTGCTTGATATACTGGTGAGCTACGGACAAGGAAAGTCCGTATTTTCTAGCTTCGGAAAGAATCTCATTGAAGGTATCCGTAGCGAAATTTTGGAACTCATCTACATAGAGGAAGAAAGGAGTTCTCTGACTTTTCTCTACGTTTTGTCTTCCCATGGCTGCTTGGAAAAGTTTCGTTACAAACATTGCTCCGAGGAAGCCCATAATGTCTTCTTGAAGTTTTCCCTTGGGTAATTTGATCAATAAGATTTTACTTTCATCCATCACCTTTCTAAAGTCCAATTTATTTTCTGGAGAAGCAAAGATATTTTTGAGGACTTCGATAGAAAGCAATTGTCCTATCTTATTTAGGATTGGCATGATGGCTTCGGTATTGAATTGTTGTGACCATCCCGCAAATTCATTGGTCCAGAAGTTTCTGACTACATCATCCTGGATTGCATCGATCATTGTATATCTAAAGTCCTTGTCTGTCAAGGCTCTAATGATATCAAAGAGAGTTGCTCCCGGTTTATCTAACAATGCGAGGAAGATCATTCTGAGTACGTGTTCAAGTTTTGGATTCCAGTTTGCTCAGAAAAACTTATGGAAAATATCAATAAATCATTTTGCTAAGACTTGTTTAGACTCATCCGCCTGGACATCCAGAGGATTGAAACAGAATGGATATTGGTCATCTGTGGGATCGAAAATGATGACATCTTTTTTGCGAGATTCCGGTATGTGCATCATAATTTCCTCGATAGCATCTCCATGCGGATCGATTACTCCTACTCCTTTTCCTTGGATAATATCATTGATCATCAGGGATAACAAAAATTTTGATTTTCCTGTACCGGTCTTTCCTACCACATAGACATGTTTGAGTCTATCCTCATCGTAGATCCCTATCGGCACCTTGATAGATCTATAATCAGAGATTCCTATGATATTGATATCTTGAGGGAAATTTTTGGGAATAATCTCTCACTTTTCTGTCGTGGTATATTCAAAGGTAGGGATACCGACGGGGAGTGCTAATTTTCTTGCTCTTACGGTCAAAAGCGAGGTCTCATTTTTAGGATTTTTGGGGAAATGGAAGAAAGAAGAGATCTCTTGGGAAGTCATATAAAACTTTCCAAAGGGGCCATTGAAATCTCTCACCTGATTGAGCGAAGTAATCGTCTTATGAATCTTGATATGGAACTGATTGAGTGGATAATTTTTGAAAACAAGAAAATTATTGAATAACGATTTGATCCTGCCTTCAGCCATTGCTTTATTCTGTGATTGGACGATGAAATACAGTTTTGTTTCGAAGAGATTACTTTGTAATTTATCTCTGAAATAGGTATGCCCTACCTGTTTCCAGTTCTTTTGGATTTTATGGTTGAACATATATTTATAAAAATTGAAAGACAACTTCCATTTGAATATCCAATGCAAAAATTTGGATCTAATAAAGAAAAAGAAACTTTCATTGACTACGGGTTTCATCTCTACAAAGAAGCCTATTTTATCATTGATAACATCGAAATTTTCGAAAGTCCTAAACATATTGAAGATAAAATCTGAATTATCTTCATTATCCATCTTGTATGGGAAAAACCGATCGTTTGCTAATTTTATTTCTCCAATCACTGATCTCGACTTATCATATGCCCAGATATTCTTTTCATCATCGATGATCTGGAAATTATTGAAATGAGTATAAAATTGTGACTCAAAGGTGGGATAGGTCTTGGGCCCGGAAGTGAAAGAATAGAAAATCTCTCCCTTACTATAGTGGAGTCCTAAAGTAAACCTTTGTTGTGATAAGGTCTTGGAGATATCTTCCAAAAATTCCATAAAGACCTTTCTTCCCTTATCGAATGAGTGATATATCTTGATCAAATAGCTTTTATTCATGAAGTATTTTAATGGTAAATTATGGACAAAACCAAAAATGAACTCTATGTATCTTCATAGTCAAACAGTTGTCAAACGGTAGCTAAACAATAGCCCAATCGTAGCTACTGTTCGTCTATTGTTCGTCTACTGTTTAGCTATTTTTTTATTCCTTTTTATTATTTTAAGCGATAGTATCCATTTACTTGACAAAATCAAAGGTTTTTGATACTAATTGAACTTGATTTTTCAGCCCGTAAAGGTATCTTGATATCGTTTACATGGCGATTTTTATCGTCTCATTATTTTAT
The DNA here is from genome assembly GCA_903904545.1 of uncultured bacterium. The sequence goes on from CAIVDB010000049.1 coordinate 10,597, forward strand.
TATTTTATTGTCATCTATGGAACAAAACAAAAACTGAATTTTTATCTTGGTCTCATCGATCATCTTCGCAGGAGTATTCCTTTTCGTAGGACTCGCTGTCACCTCTTCACTCAAAAACAATCAACAAACATCTCAAGGGATCACCAATACGATATCCGTAGTCGGAGAAGGGAAAGCAAACGTAGCTCCTGATACTCTAGAGATCCATACTTCTGTGTCAGAACTTAAACCTACTACCAAAGAAGCTCAAGATTCTGCTAACAAAAAGATTGCAGCATTGCAACAAATGCTTAAGGATCTCAAAGTCCCTGCAGAAAGTCTACAAACAACAAATGTAAGTGTCAATCCTGAATACGATTGGACAAACAATGCGAGAAAATTACTTGGATACAGATCACAACAAAGTGTGACTATCAAAGTATCAGGTACTGACTTTGTAACTATCGGAGGACAAGTGATCGACAAAATCGCTAGTATCGGAGAAGTACAAGTAGATAGCACTTTCTTTACGGTAAAAGATCAAATCAAGGCGATGGAATCTGCAAGACAAAAGGCATTTGACAATGCTAAGGCCAAAGCTGAACAGCTTGCAAAGGTTGGTGGAGTAACTCTTGGTAAACCGGTAATGATTAGTGACAATGGGGTACAATACACTCCCGTACCTTATTATAGAAATGGAATGATGAAAGCAGAAATGGCTGTTTCTGATGCAAGTGCTGGAAGTACTGCTCCACTTTCTGCTGGAGAATCTGAAGTACAAATGACTGTCAATGTTGTTTATGAAATAAAATAGTCTTAAAGTCACAACAATAAAAGAATTGCCTCGCAAAATGCGGGGTTTTTTGATGGAAATTTATTTAAAAACGATATAGCAAAATCCCCCGTCCTAAAGGACACCTCCCCCTTTGAGTAAAGGGGGTACGCAATTATCCCAATTGAATTCCCTCTTTATTTGACCGAAGGGAATCCTGTGGATAAAGAGGGGGGACCCCGGCGTCCCGAGGGCAAGCCGGAACGGTGGGAGATTTTTAAAATAAAAAAAACTGCCTGGATTATTCTCCAAGCAGCCATTTACCTCCTTTCAGATAGTTTAATAGGTTAATTTTTTATGTTGGATTAGATATGGATGAAAAAGTACACAGATACTCCCCTTTTCACATTGTCCCATCCTATACCGTACAATCCTTTGATGTACGTAGATTTAAAGTCCTTTAGTAAGCCGTTTTCACAGCGAACTAATTCTTTCGTTGAGATGTTGTATCCATTGTCTGCATAGAAGGTAATACCTTTAGCAGGGATAAGCTTGATAGTCAAGAGATTAGATACAATCTGATTTTGCTTCCATACCAAGGTATTGTATACCCTGTCGAAATCCAATGTCAGTGCTGTACTAAATTTCTTATTATACTGGCCGTACCAGCTAGAGAGTTGTACCTTTTTGTAGGTCACTCTTGCAGAATATTCTGGTTTATCATTGCGTACTGCAATGCCACCAGCTAATTGGAAGTCTTTAGTAATGTCATACTTTAGTTTGGCGCTGATAGCCATACCAGGGATATTACTTTCAGTCCATGTTTCGAACTGACCATTCCCTGAAACGGGATGTGGTCTTTGTTCTGTAGTCAAGGTAGCCATGGATCCAAATTCTAAGCTAAGCTTATGTATTGGAGTCATTTTTACCCAGAACTGTTGAAGTGTAAATGGTTTCGCATCTCCATCAAGTTGGATCATTCCCCAACCCTTGAAAGACATCCAGTTAGTTACCTTGTAGGTTCCCATTGCTCCTATTCTAACTCCGGTGAATCCGTTAGCCTGTAAAGAATCAGTAGTGAAGTTGGTGCCTGATAGCATCCCAACATAGATTTTGTCTATGACGACTGAGCTATCTCCAGTCATTTTGATGTTGGTAATTTGAGCAGTTACGCTCGTTGTGATTGCTACGAAGGCAATGATTGCGATTAATTTTTTCATTTTGAATTGATTTTTGATTGTTTACTAATTTAATTTTTTAATTTTTTTGTTTTTTTGTTTTGTACAGATCGCCTGTAAAATGTAATGTTCTTCCATCTGGCGAATTGTAGTAGAAGCCCAGTACCACGAATTGTTCTCCTGGGTGATGGTAGAATATTTCTACTTGATCTCTGTACCCTACCCATTGCATATAGTCCTTGACTGCAGCCCATTCAAATTCGTAGGTTCCCGTCATATCAGCTACAAACTGACAACGACTATGTCCTACTTCTTCTAATGTTACCTGATGATAAGTCTCGTAAGTTTTCTTACCTTCAGTCCAAAGGGTGATAGTATCTCCAAGTCTTCTGAGTGAATCCATCGAAATGGTAGGTAATTTTTTGGAAGATACGGTTGCTTCTGTACTTTCATGTATACTGCTTTGGCAGCTTGATAAGGCTATACCTAGTAGGGCGCATATCAAAATAATTTTTGTTTTCATGTGTTTTATTTTATTAATTTGTTTGTATTGACTTATTTTGTTTTTGTTGTATTTAGTGTATAACTAAAAAATGGCATAAGTCAATTCTTAATTAGTAAAACCTGTTGTAGATGTTCTTCAACACCCTTAGAGTATTTTCGTTCAGAATAGAAAAAGCTCCATCTGTATATCGATGGAGCTCCTAATAAGATAGATGAAATTACTTTGATTTTTTAAGCCATTTTCTGGACTTAAAGTATTGCCAGAAGTTCTTCTCCTGGACCTGGTTGTAGAATTGCAGTTCTGTTTCCAAACGAACAATCTCCTCATCAAGGACATCATAGGCTTGTTGGAGTTTCTTTACTTGTTCTTCTTCCAACCTGATCATGCTGGTGATATAATATCCCCACTTCTGGTCTGGTATAGCTTTGGGAAGCGAGCACATCCATGACAAGAGATTGTTTTTACTTGCTAACTTTGTCTTTCTTGCTGTTAGTCGTCTTTCTATTCCTACTCTTTCCTGTAATTTCTCTTTGAAAGGGATTTTTAGCTTTTTGAGCTTTCCTAAGATATTGTAGGGTTGGAGCTTCTCTGATATCAAGATAAACGAAGATACGAACATAGCGAACCATAAAATAATACTAGAGATAATAAGAAATGCTATTTTTTCCCGTATTCCGATCATTGAAGCGAGAAATGCGAATCCTCCTAATACAGTACCTATCGGGATTTGGTAAATTAGACTCCAAATACCCCATTTACGCCGTTTTTCGAAGTCAGCTTCTGTTTTTTTCCAAACTTCTTGCTGGATTTCTTCTACGGTTTGTTTGTTGTTTACGTTTTGTTGTGTGTTCATGATGTTTGTTGTTTAATTTTTTTTGATAATTACTTGCATAATGTGATGGGTATGAGGCATCGGTAACTTATCTTCGCGGAGAAATATTTTTTCTTCCACGATTTCAAAGTCTTTGAGTAGCTCATAGACATCGGATTTTTTCTGATGATAATCGATAGAATAATTCTGATCAATGATCAAAAGATTGAAGTGGATGAAGGCATAGCCTCCCGGTTTGAGTGTTCTATGGATTTCTCCAAGAACCTTGGGTGCATCGACATAATGCAACACGTTGATACAGAAATAAGCATACTGCGAATTGTCTTCAAAAGAAAGATTTTCAATATCCTGTACAGATAAGACATCTTGAACAGGCAGCTCTGTTTTTTTGACACAATCAGTATTTTTATCTAGTCCAATTGCCTTTATGTATTCTTCGCTACGGAAGTAGTGAACATCACGGCCACTACCACACCCCAAATCAACAATCTGATAGGGCGCCCAGAAATCCATAAATACAAACTTTTTGTCATTAAATCGCAGAAAATTTGCGAATTCCTTTGCATACATTGTCGGATGATTTTCCCAGTGATTGCCATCACGGTACTTGTCGAATAAATTCTGGTTTTTCATTGTAATGTTTTTTTATTTTGTTTATACTCTAAGTTTGTTTGACTGATTGCGTTCTAAACCAAGATATTGTAATCTCATGTCCAGAAGTTTTTCCAAGCACGACCAAATAGCTTGCCGAGAAAAAGTAATATTTCCATACTTATCTACGAGATCATAGACGGGATAGTTATATACCAATCCATAGTTCTTGGGATTGTGATTTATTATTTGTAATCTATAATCCTTAGCAACTGCAGATCCTGGCAATGGAGACAAAATATGACATTGCATATCATCGATCAAATTATTAATCAATAATTTTTCGATCAAATCATAGGATCGCTTTTCTTCCAACAAAGAAGATCCAGGATGTCCTACGATAAGGAAGATACCTACCTCTATATCATACTCTTTTATTATACGACAAGCCTCGATGATCCATTCAGATTTATAATCCTTTTTCATCTCGTTCAATATTACCTGAGAAGCACTTTCTACACCCAAAAATATTTTCCGAACCCCTGCTTTTTTTAATGAATTAAGCTGACTGTGGATTCGTTTATTGCTATTTCTAAAATGAGAAACTCGAGATTGTACATAAAAGTTCACATCAGGGAATCGTGATCTGACATTGGACAAAATACCCACCACCTGATTAAATGATTTCTCAGTTACCAAGATATCATCATCCCATACAGATATCTTTGTCAATACTCCTTGATTAGCCAACCAAGAGACTTCTTGTTCAAAGCTTTGTATTGATTTGCTTGTCACTTGGCGATTCCACATATTAGGACTCGTACAAAACGTACAACTACTTTTACAGGCTCTGGTGAATATCACAGAATGATTGAACATGGTAACATTCACATCATCTGGAAGTTTAATCAGATTGTAATTTAGTGGCGGCAGCTCTTTTAGATTGCCCCTGAGTCTGTCAGGATTGTGTGTAATACATCCATCTTTTAGATAGCTAATGCCTTGTATTTTGACTTTATCAAAAGATTTATTTAGATAAGCCGCAACAATCTCCTTCGTTGTCCATTCTCCTTCTTTTCTCACAACAATATCAATTACGTTATTTTTCGATAATATCTCATCTGAACAAAATGTTGCATGATTCCCTCCGACAATAATAAGTTTTTGAGGAAACATTATTTTGATCTTTTTGATAATATCGATTACAGTATCTGAGTTGAAAGTGTACATCATTTCAAATGCCAATATCTCAGGATCATAAAATAAAATCTGTTCTCTAAAAAGAGAAACGATAGTATCTATTAGATGTGAGACATCTACAATCTTTCTTTTGTACAAGAATGCATCTATTGGCACAACAAGTGACTGTATACCAAAACAATGCAAGTAGCTAGCTATATGAAGTAATCCATTGGGAATTTCTCCGCATGGTTGACCCAATACAATTCTATGTTCTAAGAGCGCAGGGTTTAGGTGCACTGGTGATGAGAAAAAGATAATATCTTTTTCGTTTTTTTTGTTTTTCATTTTAATGATCTCCTTTTTTTTAATTATTATTTTGTTTTTATTTGATTTTTGTTTTAATTTCTTTTAGCTTCCTGCTTTCTGCTTTCTGCTACTTTATGTATGATTTTTATTTATCTTACTTTCTCGCCACTAGGAGGACATCCCTCTCTATTCTATCCAAAATCTCAATCTCTCTAAATCAGAGCTCTTTCAATAGCAATATTGTTTGAGACTCTTGCATTTTATAATTAGCATCATAGTCTTGCATTTCGTGCATCTTGATTGCTTGTGCTACTTCAGGACTTAAATATCTAAATCTCTCATTTTGCAAGCTTAACGAACGCATATTCTCCTGTGAATCATCCGTATATATTTTGTCCATGATAATCATAATTCATCCATCTTGTAACTTATCATATGTCTTTTCCAAAAGTCTCATTTGATCTTTTTTTGTGAAATTATGGATAGTCCATGCCGAAAGGATTATTCCATAGGCCTTGGTTTCTGGGTTGTCTAAGTACTCATAAGCATCTCCTTGGATAAAATTGATGTTTTGCCCTCATGCCTTTTGCTTCGCAGAGTCTAGCATCTCTTGCGAAATATCTAGACAATCTAACTTGATATCAGGATTGTATTGCACAAGATATTTGGTCAAATCTCACTCCCCCACTCCCATCTCCAAAATTTCTAGATCTGGTTTTTGTTCGAGTGTTTTCTTGATTTCTAGAGCAAGTTCGATCCTCATAGTTTGGTTCGCTGGTGAGAGATTGATGATCTCCTGGTTATGTTGTCTAAGAATTTGATCGTATCTGTTTTGTAACATGGGTAAAAAGATTAAATATAAAACTATGTAATATTTTTATTTGACTAATAATTTGAACTTTTCATCATTATAGATTCATTTAAATCAGTTTCTAATATATATAATACCGTCAACAATATCTCTTATTGTTTGTGCATTGTTTTTAATCAATAATTCTATTCAGACTATGCCACTTAGGATCATAGTGCCATTACACAATATAACTCTTATTGCAGAACGACTATCTTTGTCCTGCTCTATAGAAAGTAAATTATCTTTAGCATATCTTTTGATATTTGTATATCTTAGCATAAATTGTTGCGCATTATTCTTATCATCCAATTGCACGTCAGACAAATCAAGACCGACTATATCATCTTTAAGTTTCCCCGATTCTTCATAAATATATTTTATATCTTGGCATATTTTTATCGTTTCTTGAATACCCGGCATAGATCAAAATTGTTTATTATCAATCTGTAATGCTTGTAAAATTTCTTCACTTGTTTTATTTGTAGCATCAGAAATAGCTAATATTCACTCTATAAGTTTGTTAGATTTTCGAAGCAATATCTTACGAAGTGTAGAATCTCTATATGTTTCAGTGTCTATTATATGATGATTTGAGTATCATGTCATTTTAAGAACTTTTTCTCGATGTATATTTGTTGCCTCAGCAATCTTTTTAGAGAAATCTTCTCGAGTCATGGTCTGAGGTAGATTATCTAGTATGTCTAAAGAATTAATATCATTCATTTCTCATTTTTTCTAACATATAAAATTACAATATTTTACTCATCAGCTCAAATACATTTTTGATATCTTCTTGAGTTGCTACTTCTATAGCCAATAGATCATCTGCGAAAGCATAATCTGGGGTTTTGGTTTGAAGAAAGCAATCTTTTCATTTTACTATCACCCTAGGAATATTCTTTCTAGGAATGTCGAATTGTTTTACGCTTGTAGATAATTTGAGAGAATCTTTGAATATAATTTCGATATCTCATGGACGCATGATGAGGCGAGAATGAATCCAATCCGAATCTTTAGTAATCTGTCTTTGACTATCTAATATTTCAAATGCGTCTTTGTTTGCCTCAAAAAATTTTGGTCAAATACTGAGCTCTTTAAAAAGCTTGATTGAAAAATTTTCTCTTAGATCTATGAGTTTATCGTAATTCTCATATTCAAAGATATATTGAAACATTTGATTTTCTATTTGTTTAGTTAGTTTTATTCATGTTTTTTCTCTAAATAATTCACAAGCCTTTTGGTATCAATGATTACTAATGTCCTGTTGAAAAGAATTTCGAATATTTTTCTTGAGTCAGAGCATAAGACTATCTTCTCATGGTCACTTTTCTCTAGAAATAGTATCCAATTCAAAAGGATGCTTGGATAAATAGGAAATGTCTTGTGCTGATGTATTCATTCTTGTTGGGGTAAAAGATAAACACCCCCACTATATACTATTCCTATGAAATGTCAATGTATCAAAACGAAAAACTGCTGTTGACGAGCATCAACAGTCAGCTTTCTTTTCGTGTGTTTTTCCTATCTTGGTCGGGAATTTCTTGTGTTTGGAATATAGTCATTAGTGTCCTTTTCTCTCGGCAATGGTCTGTAACTTTGGGAGGCACTTTTTAATTTTTTTTCATAGAGAATCTTCTTTTGGAGAAATTGAGCTTTGGTTTGAAAATAATCTTTGGCTACTTCGTACCCTGCATTTGTAGAATAAGTCTTACCATATCGGGAGTGTCAAGATTTGTGTACCTTCCTGGCACAGAAATATCTTTTACCATCTATAGCTACTGATCATACAAAATATTTCTCTCCTGTTGATGATATATATTGCTGTATGTCCGAATGATTTTTTTCTTCTTCTAATTGATATTTCATTATTTCCTGATTTAGTCGGGCTTTTGGTTCATTTAATTTTCAGATATCTTTGATTGTGTTCTTCATTACTTCCTCATATTTTTGAAATCAATCATTTGGGAGAGCATTACAGAATCAAGAATTTTTTAATGTATCGTAGTTCTCTATTACAAAATCATCCAAATACCTATTGATTGTACTCATCTGTTTTTGCTTGTCAGTAGGGAGTGTTTTATCTTTCTTTTTAAATAATCATTTACGTAAAAAATCTTTTATCAATAGCGCTTCGATATCTCGACGAAGAGTTTCCTTTTCTCTGATTATTTGAAGTGATCAGGTTTCTGATAAGGTATAATAATCTTTATAAAATTTATAATAACGAATCATATACTGATCCAATAATTGCATTATACTGGGCTGTGTCTCTTTGAGAAAATCTATTGCAAGTTCTTTTCATCTAGAAGAGGTTAGCTTATATGCCTCTTTGGAATTAAATTCGCCTTTTGTTATACAGCTTTCTGTGGCGACCACAAAATATTTTCATCATCTCGTCAGCAGTCATAGTTCATACATCCCAGCACTACTACCCATTACTCATTGATATTTGGGAGAATATGCCCCTATATCCTTTATACTTTTATTTTGGGCTATGTATTTAGGTCCCGAAGAGAGTGTATACTCTTCCCAGTCCGTTTCAAAGTCTTTCTCTACGAGTATGGTATGGATAAACGCATCTGTATATTCCAAATACTTTTCATAGGGCACTACTGACACGCCACTAATTATAAATTCTCATTTGTTGAGAGGGAGAAAATACTCATCAATAATCTTGTCTTCCTTAGACATTCATCATCCACAATATCATTCTCATAATATATCTAACGCTTTCTGATTGGTTAAACATCAAGCAATTTTAGCTTTAAATTCGAGTTCACTAAATCCTCATGTATTGCCATAACGAATCAAAAATCTCTCATAAATACTTTGAATATAATTATTAATTTTTTCTTCCTTTTCCTTTCCCTCGTATTCTATGAGAACATCACCAGACTCAGTTACTGTATTATTCTCGAAGATATCTTTGATAGTCTCCTGCAGTTGAGCTTTGATCTTCTCTTTTTGGTAGTGATTGATTCCCGCCTTTACTCCTCATAGGCTCAAGGCGCCTAAAAGTGCTATAGCAGTATAGGTTCTAATTTTACTTGAGTTTACTTTTTCCTGAGTCACCTTTTCTGTCAGTGTTCTATATCTTTTGGAATTCCCATCCATATAGAGTGTTTCAAATTTTTGATCTCAAAGTTTGCTGAGACAAAAATCTCTAAGTGGCTGAAGCTCAGGATACTGAGTGATACTTATGTAAGGATTCACTATTTCTCTTATAATGCCGTCGTATTGTTTTTGTTTGAGCGCTCATCATTGGATTGCTACTCCCTTGAGAAGATCAGTCAAACGGATTGCAATCTCAATAAGCGCATAAAAATCAGATTTTGCTTTTTCTGGTTTGATGGCTTTGATTTTTTCCCAAAGCATTTTGTTTTTTTTACATGCAATAGAGAGGTATCTTGCAATGTCTAGACTTGTAAAATTTTCTTCGTTTAGGTCAACTGCCTTATTTAAGAACGTCAACTTATCAAATGATGGAGTCAGGTCCAATTTTCCTAGTCCCAATCATTTCTTTGCCGCCTCACCTTTGAGAGTTGTTTCATATTTTCTCAATTCTTGAAAAAGCTGCGGATGATTATCCTCGATATTGATTATTTTTACCTGTTTTTCTTTTTTCTTTCCAAAATTTTTTCTTATAAATTGTTGGATATATTGTTTTTGCTCTTCATAGTTCATAAATCACTGCATATTTTCTCCCAAAACCTCACTCACCCCATTTGCCAATTCCAAAGAGACTTTTTCTCGTGAAGGAGTATGGAGAAAATAATATTGAAGTATCCCTTTGAGAAAATCATCTGAGTATATCCCTATCTCTTCTTCATTCATTTTTCCCATATAGATGCGACTACGATGTCTAGTCAACCAAGGAGATTTATCTTTACTATTTCCATTGGAGTCCACATAGGAAACAACTTTATCTATATCAGAAATACTTGTATTCCCGAGGATTCACCTGGAGAATTTTTTTCCTGCTGATAGAATATGTTTTCCTATAGAGAGTTCTGAAGAATTCATATGGATAAAGAAGATAAATCTATTTTTTCTTTTTGTGTGTATCTCGAATTAAAGTAAATAAGCTGGTCAGCCCGTCGTGTAAGGTCTGACTTTCGATGGTAAGTCACGACATCTCTGCGGTATCATACATCAGTATCGCGACTTTATTGTCTCCATAGACCACAATCTCATTTCCCAAATCAAACAAAGGTTTATCTACTAATACTGTGGTGTAGGTCTTTTTGTGATACTCAATATATTTTGATGTATTTTGAGACATAATTGCCTTCGTTTTGATCTTTATTTTGGCTCTCTGAGGGATAAATTCTTTGGAGATATAGTCCTCTACTCTTTGGTCCATTTCATTTGTCCCAACGAAACTGAGATAGGGCTCCGTCATTGTCTTCCCTGCAGCAAGCACTTCCTCAAAGACCTTTTTGATCCCCTCAAATCACTCGAAAAACTGGGTTCTGGGTCTATTTCCAAATTTATCCGCTATAGCGAGCAGATTAGGTAAAGAAGACTTCATTTTCTCATATTTCTCTTCTTCTCTTCTAAAGAGTGCTTCTGGGCTGAGTACGCTAAAATATTTCAATTCATCCTTAGTATTTTCGCTTACTATCCCTCTTCTTTTGAAATCTTCTAAGATGGAATAAGCAGTTCCTCTATTGATCTCTGCACGTCTAGCAATGGTACTTGCAAGACTTGATCATAATTCCAAGCAAGTAAGGTAAATCCTCGCCTCTTTATCTGAGAAACCATAGGTCTGGAGCGAATGTATAAGTTCTGAGTCCATAATGAACGATGAAACGGTAAAACGGCAAAACGCCTGAACGAAGAATGCTCTTTATAATTGTATCCATAATTGGTTTTTTTGCAAATAATCGAAGAGGAATTGGGTAGTGGGAATCTGGAATCTGGAATTAGTTTATTGGAGACCAGTCTAAGTTCTAAGCTTTTTTTACAATAAAAAAAACTGCTTGAATTATAGTCCAAGCAGCTCGTTTAATTCTCAACTTTTATCCATATATCTCGTGATTGTAACACTCCTCACAATATACAATTTCAGGTCTTTCTGGCGCATAGGTCGTTTTGGTTGCTCTTCAACATTTAGCGCAGTTCCTATCCCAAAGCTTCCTAGGGTTTCTCATCATCATTCTCTCTTTGTGTCTTTGGTCAGGATGCTTTGTCGGGAGAGGTAATTGATGTTTACGATAAAAATCTAATTCTGATTTAATGATCCTAAATGGTTTGTTCGTCACTTCGCATAGGATAGCTTGTTGGAGAATATCATCACTCACCTCTTCGATGGCAGGCAATTCTTTCGCTTTCAATGTTTTTTCTACAACAGGGAATGGTGCTTCATAGTCAGATCGTTTGAATCCTTGTGCAATGGCCTCGTCTTTGGTGAGAGGGAAATGTTCGTTTACCAGCGTTTCGTTGTAGCCAAAGGGAGATATTCGTGAAGGAAAGAACTCCCCTCGTTCGCCATCTGCCTGCATCTTTTTTATAATCTGTGGAACTAACTTTTCATATTCTTCTTTGCTATATTGTTTATTTAAAATGCAGTAGGAGGTATTGCAGACGCCACTACAGAGGAAGACATGAGCACTATGGAAACATCCGATACAATAGTAGGCATCTTGTGAGGGATAACAGTAATAGAGGAAATAATTATTGTAGCCATCTATCCCTGCAGCCACACATTCGTACACTCTATCTACGGGTCCATAACTCGAGAAACAATCCATAGCATTGGTAGTTTTATTATAGAGATCTGATGAATAACGGACATTTTCACAGTCACGGATATTGAAACTCTTCCGTACATTCTTGGAATGATAGATACTATCGCCTACAGCATTTTCACTTCAGACGATATCGATATCCTTACGTGGAAATGCAAGACAGAACGAAGAAAACTTTTCAGCAGTCATTTCTTTTAGCTTCTGAGGAAAAAGCTCTTGATATTCCTCTTTGGTATATTGTTTATTCTCTATACAGTAGGAGGCGTTATGTAAATTGACACAACACAGACAATTACTACAGTTGTCACAGGCGTAGAGATACCAAGAAAGGGAACAATTTTTACAAGACTGACAATACCAAAGCATGGTACTATCATCGATATCTACCGATTGAAAAATCTGGCGGCTTCTATTGACCCGAGTGGAATCGTAGACGTGTTCCCCATCGACGATCCTATATCCATAATAACAATTTTCACAATTAGCACTTCCATGGACAAGGTAACAGTCTTTCATATTGGCTGCGTGCTGGCAATACTCGCTATTGTGACACATTTCATTGATCAGTGAGGACTGAGGGACTTTTCTGTAGAGCTCCTGGTATTGGAGAAAAAAAGACTGACTAAAATCAGGTTCGCGTCCGTACTCTAGGGGGTCTCGTTTATCAGAGTGTCGGATATGGTGGTCGTAGACTGTCATAGGACTTTCTGGACTATACATCGAGATGATTTCTTTGCCACTAAAGTCACAGGTTCTACGATAGAGTTTCTTATCATTACGAAAAACAAGTTTCCTTTGCAAACGACAATCAGGACAAAAGGTCGGTGTCGGAAGGGGAAATTTTTCTCCATCGAAGGTCGGAGAAAGAAGCTCTAACATATCGATATCTCCTTGCATAATAGGGAATGACTTTCCACAATGCTTGCAGGTTTTGGTTTCTTGCATGAAGTATGATAAAATGATAAAGTGTTGAAATGATAAAATAGGAAACAGGAATTGGTATATTGGTAATTCGTAATCCGTAATTCGTAATTAGTTATCCATAGATTTCCTTGTTATAACATTGCTCACAGTATACTATTTCTTTCCTCTCAGGAGCATAAGAACTTTTTATAGGAATTCAACATTTCATGCATGGCCTCTGCCATAACTTTCTTGGATTTCTCTGGTGCATTCTTTCCAAATGTCTCTGATCGGGATGTTTGGTAGGAAGTGGGATAGTATGAGATTTGTAATATTCTAATTCTGATTTGATAATTCTAAAGGGCCTGCCAGTTACTTCACATATGATTGCTGTCTGTAAAATATTTTCTTCTGCTTGCTGGATATTGGGGAGATCTTTCGCCTCTATTTTTTGGAGTGAGGCAGGGACATTGATCGCATAGTCTTCATCCTTCCGAGTAAATCATTGGCCTAAAGCTTCTTCTTTCGTTAAAGGGAAAGACTCCTGTCCGAGACTCTCGTTGTAGGCAAAAGGAGAAATACGTGAAGGGAAAAACTCCCCCCATTCTCATTCAGCCTCCATTTTTTCTATGATCTGTGGAACTAACTTTTCGTATTCTTCTTTCGTATATTGTTTATTCAAAATGCAATACTGTTTATTCCTAATCCCGGTACAAGCAAAGCAATCGGAACATGCGAAACAGAAATAACTATAAAAAATATTAGTGCACGCAGATCGACACGCATAACAAAATCTTAGATTGGAAGAGTCTTCACATCCAATCGTTTCTAAGCAGTGATTGCAGTTATTCCCAGAGAAGTTATCATCTTGTATATTTTGTACAATCATAGGATCATAAACATACCCACAGTCCTCGCTGTCTTTTGCTCCGTATACTTCATGACAATTTTTACATCTGCTCAAATTATCTCCTGTTACGTTTTCACAGAACATGATGTTGGCATATTTATGGATACTTTTGTTTACTACCAAATCAGTAAATTGTGATTGGAGTGATGCGATTCATTGTGCTTTTAGCTCTGCGACTTTGATCTCATAGTCTTCTTTGGTATAGGGAACATTCAAGATATAAAATTGTTTATTTGCAAGATTACTCGAGAGGAAACAACTATTACATCCTACGCAATCATAACATCGCTGACAATCGTAACAGTGATCTGCTTGTCTACAAAAATCACATTTTGTACATCCCATACAGTCTAGGAGATTACTACTCAATTCGCATTCTGCGCTGTAAGAAATATCGAAGGCGTGTTTACAAGTGTAAGATCTGGAAAGATATGCTGAGTCCTCTCCCCGCCCATAGTCGAAACACAGGTAACAATTTTTACTGTAGCCACCATGATTATTATACTCACAATTTTCGTTTCCCACGCCGAGCAAACTTATCTGAGGAGTAGTATGGAGAAGAGCATCAAATTGAGCAAAAAGAGTCTGGGTAGGGTCATAGTCACGTCCGTAATCCGTGGCATCTCGCGCATCAGAGAATCGCTCCTTTGTCTCGTAGACGGTATATGTTTTCTCTGGAGCAAAATTGGAAATAATCGTTTTCCCTGTTTTGCCACAGGGTCTATGATACAGTTTTCTCTCATTACGAAAGGTCAGTCTCCTCTGCTGACGACAATCAGGACAGAGCGTAGGATTTGGAATATCATATTTCACTCCATTGAATGTAGGCGAATGTTTGGAGTAAAATTCTTTGTCCTGGTCCGTAATCGTGAATGATGCTGAACAATGCTTGCAAGTTTTGGATTCCATGAAGAAAGATAAAATTATAAAGTGATAAATAGTCAGCAATTACTTAAATTTAAATCAGAGTTTTATTCTGTCTAATCGATGAATCTCTGGTAATGGTAGCCTATGCTTTTGCAGGAAGTCTAATTCCATTGGGACAATTCTATAATAATTTCACTTCTCATCTTTGATTACCTTTTTCAATATTTCTGGATTGATTTTTCGTTCTCCTTGAGCACCTGCCCCGTCTTTAGCGGGGTTAAATCATTGATAATTAATTAATTCTTGTGTTGTGATCACTTCTGCGTTTGCTGGTACGTCCATCTTAATCTCTTCATCACGTCGTAGATATCATTCCTTCGTTACCTCTTCTTTTGCGAAAGAATCATCTATGAGATACGCAGCTGTATCGTTGAAGTAAAAGGGGTTCATGCTCGCGGGGAAAAACGCTCACAAAATTCAGTCTCTTTCCATCTGCGCGAATATCTTATCTGCCAATTCGAATCGCTCTTCTTTGCTATATTGCTTATTTAAAATGCAAAAGGATTTATTTTTCAATCATATACATCAGAGACAATATGAGCATTCTTCCAAGAAGAAAGAATGATAGTTGTGTTGGCCTCATCCCACATAATCACAACAGTAAATATGTTCTCCTGGTCCGATATAGAGTGAGGCATAACAATCTTCTCCCGATGGAGATCCACCGAGGAAGAGATCGTAAAGATTTCTATTTCCTCACTTTGATCCTGTATTGATTACATTTCTAGCATTAGATACACGATACACATTGATACCGTTTGCTATATTCTCAGACTCTACTATAAATGATGAGCTAGGAGGAAGCGCGTTATAATAAGAGAGAAACTTATGTTTTTCTTGTACTATCTCTGACTTCAATTTTAGATATTCCTCTTTTTCATATTTTTTATTGCGGATACAATACGACTGGTTTAGAAGATTGTCACAGAATATACATTCATGGCATCATTGGAGGTCCACTGAGAAATAAATAGCACTACTATCAATGATATTTTTTGAATAAAATATATTATGTGATCTTAGGATACCACTACATTGATAGATATTGGAACAATTGTCTCGTGCCATGTAGGTATTGAAAACATTTGTACATCACTCTTTGATATGGAAACTATATCAGACGTTCTCTACATCAAGCACGATGCAAAAACTTAGATAACAATTTTTACAATATCGTCCATTCTCGCAATACTCTGAATTTTCCGTGTTGAGATTTCATAAATAAGGGAGCGTCACTGTCTGGTATAAATCTTGATATTGATGAAAAAACGGCTGAGAAAAATCATAATTTCTTTGAGAATTAATATTACTTTCTAATGTTTCGTAATATTGTTTGACCGAACAAAGATTTTTGGGTCTTCTTAGACTCTCAGGGTATCTAGAGATACTGCCATCAATTTTATGGAGATTAGTAGGACACCGGCCAGCTATCTCTTTGATAAAAGTACGGAAGTTTGTTTTCTTCCTTATCTCTTGCATTTTGAGTTCTCGAGAGTTGAGATCAGACATGGAGAATGTAAAGGTTGTAAAACATATCTTTATCTATCAAATTTACCCATATTTTCTTGCTTTTTTTGTTCAATAATTTTTGAAGAATCTCATATATCGTAAGGCAAAATAGGCAATGTTGTATTGCCGGGAATTTTGCACATTTCTAGATAATAATAATTCACTAAGTTTCTAAATGTCTTGTCAGGATGTGTGAGCTTACTTGCAAGTGCAGTGAAGTCTAATGATTGGAAAAGATGCGGATTTTGGATCAAGAGATCTACTTCTTTCTCATATTTAGGATCTTTTCGTCCATCACTTCCTGGGATAAATGCCTTAGCTACATGCGGTCTAGGAACTGCACCATACTTATCTACCATAGCCTCTACAAATTCATAGGCATGACTTAGACTTTCTTGGGTATCTACACCTACATGACCAAATACCATGAGTAATTCAGGAGTGATGTCATATTTTTCTTTCGAAATGCGAATAGCATCCAGAATATCTTTTTCATTATTTTGTGGTTTTTTGATGCCTTTCCAAATTTCAGGTCCCATACCATCTACTCCGTATCCTGCACTAGTGAAACCTGCTTTAGCTAGTTTATAGAGTATCTCTGGATGTTGCTTATCTAGTTCAACAAAAGATTTTGTCCCTGCAAGTCCACGAAGTGAAAAAAGAAATCAGGGATGATTTTTTTTGATTTGCAAAATCATTTCAGCGAATCATTCTAGTTGTTTAGGAGATTGAAATACATCAAGATTGGACATATAGATATCTAATTTCATTTTTCCTAATCCTTCTAGTCTTTTAACAAGATATTCAACGTCTGCATGTAATACATCTTCATCTCTATATTGCTCTTTTTGGTTTTTGACTGCTCCACAAAAGCCACAATCAAATTTACATCCTTGAGAGACATACAAAGATATTTCTCTTGTGAAATAGGCGAGAAAATCTTCATCGGACAATTTTTCGTACATAGAAATGAGTGAGGTCTGACGTTCTCAACTCTTTTGGATGGTGCTGCGAATGAAATCTGGGTGCATACCATTTATTACTCCAGGACCAAATAAAGAAGAAAACTGACTCTCATCAAGTCCCAAGAGCTTTCACGTCTTTGATTTTTTTTGTGTCAGTACTTGTCATCAAAGAATTATTTTTAAATCTGTCCCAAACTTTTCTCTAAGGTGAGTTATTTTTTCCATTGCTATAGGAATATAGGGAGCTCAGAGTAAACTTATACCAACAGTATCTCAATGAATGGTCTCAATTTTTCTGAGATTCTCATCATGGAGATAAATATCTTTTCAACTATCATGAAGCAGGGCCCCTACCGTCCAGAGAGATGTATTGGTATAAATCTGTCCTTGCGACTTTTTATCTGCATAAGAATGTCTAGGTTGAAGTAATGTTATTTCTTTAGTGTTCATTCTGTTCTTAAAAGAATAAATAATTGCTCATATATTCTTTGTGTTTTTATTTTTTATCTCCTACCCATAGATCTCCTTATTAAAGCATTGCTCGCAGTAGATAAGCTCTTTCCTTTCTGGTGCATAGGATGTTTTGATCGCTACTCCACATTTCATACATTGACGATCTCGTAATCTTTTGGGATTGCCCTGAGCCATTCTTTCTTTATGCCTTTGGTCGGGATGTTTATGAGGAAGTGGGATATTGTGTTTACGATAAAATTCAAGTTCTTTCTTGACCATGCGGAAGGGTTTTCCACTTATTTCGCAGGTAATGGTTTGATTGAGGAAATCATCGGTCACTGATGCAATTTCATCAGGAAGATTCTTCGCCTCAATGCTTGCATCCACATGAGGGAAAGGGGCTTCATAGTCACATCGTTTATATCATTTCTTGTTTACCATTTCTCTACTCTCTGGGAAATAGTCTTGCGCTATCGTTTCATTGTATCCGAAGGGCGAGATGCTCGGAGAAAAGAACTCTCCCCACTCCCCCGTAGTCTGCATATGAGCAATAATCTGAGGAACTATTTTTTCATACTCTTCTTGGGTATATTGTTTATTGAAAATGCAATACTGTTTATTTCTCAAGCCGATACAGCCGAAAATATGCTGGCACCCATGGCAATTGATACAATAATAGGCATCGGTGGATCCATACACGACGATGGTAAATGCAACTTTGATCTCATCCACTCCCGTATCCACCGTTTCATAGAGCAAAGATGCCCTCGCTCCTACTCCATAACTGTCATAACTATCTTTGAGGTCAAATCCTCCGTGCGTACAAAACTTACAATCTTTGGCATCATTACTGAGATCAAAGCAATAGTGAGAAGAGCTTACGCCTTCCAGTCCATCACCTGTCACGTCTTCACAGGAGATAATGTCTGCAAATTTATGGATAGCTGAGGATCGAAGCTGACGAATCTTTTGTTGATATGCTTGTAAAACAGTATGACTTTGGAAATTCAGCTGAGTGAGTTTTTCCTGGTATTCTTCTTTGGTATATTGGATATTTTCTATGCAATAGGATGTATTTATCAGATTGATACATCCGACACAATGATGACAACTGCCACAATTGAAAAGGAAATACGAGTCACTACAATCATTACACTTCTGACTCCAGAGTAATTGATAGGAATTTTTACAGTCTACGCATTCATAACAGGACTGCATATTCATCCCTCGAAGAAGATCTATACAATTTTTGGAGACTCCCATACCCCTTCCATACATACAGTCTTCATTTTCATAACAGCCGAAAATCATATAGCAATTTTTCTCTCCTACACAATGATTAGCATATTCACTATTGACGGTATTTATATTATAAAGTGCTGCATTAGGCGTTTCCTTCCATAACTTCTCAAATTGCGAAGCAAAAGATTGGGTGAAATCAAAGACTCTCCCATAACTCATAGGATCCCAATCATCTGATCGCCACATATGTCTATCACAGACTTTATATCCTCCCTCGGGTTGGTAAATACTTATGACAGATTTTCACGTCAGATCGCAGGTCCTACGGTAGAGTTTTCTCTCATTACGGAAGCTCAATCTTCTTTGTGCTCTGCAGTCAGGACACAATTTTGGTGCTGGGAGCACATATTTCTGACCAGCGAGTACGGGAGACATCTTATCATAAAATTCTAGGTCCTTATCAGTAATTTCAAAGGCCGCTCCACATTGGGTACATGTTTTCTTTTCTACAATGGTTTCTTGCATGGTATGGACGTATAAACGCTAAAACGATGAAATAGTATAATAGGAATTAATTTGACCAATAGCTTAACAGTAGACGAACGATAGCTGAACAATAGCTTTAATCATGCTACCGTTTGGCTATTGTTTGTCGCGAAGCATGAAGCGGGTTTTTCCATCTAAGCGCTACCAACTACTTTTATCAATAAATTTCTTTATTGTAGCACTCCTCGCAATAGACTTTCTCATCATACGAGGAAAGTATTTCTGTCCTACACTTTTCGCAATATTTAAGATAGAGTTTTCTTTTGGGTCTTTTGGTCATTCTCTGAGCATGACGAACGTCTGGATGTCTACGAGGCAGTGGTAATCCATGTTTGCGGTAAAACTCTAGTTCCATAGCAACGATTCTAAAGGGTCTTCCCGTTTCTGCACAAAGGATTGTTTTATCTACTATGTCATCTGAGATATCTTGGATAGCATCGGGAAGATCTTGCGCCTTGATTTGCTGAGAATTCCCTTGGACATTGATTTCATTTTCTTTTGTTCTTCGTTTGATTTTTATCTTTTCCTCTCCTCTCAAATCTAGGAGAGCATTGGAAATATGTTTTTCTGGTTGGAGAACCGTTACACTTCCTCTCCCCTCAGGATTGATGATTATCTCTTGGCCTTGATTACAAAGTTTCTGGATGGGATAGTAATCATATGCGACGGAATCGTTGTAGGGAAACGGAGAATCTTCTATATCGAAGAAATCACCATATCTCCCCTGAGACTGTAATTCTTCAGCGATAGTTTGTGTTAACTGTTCTCGTTCTTCTTTCGGATATTCTTTATTAAGTACACAGTATTTTTTATGATCTAGGCCCATACATCCAGTGATAAAGGAGCAATTTCTATCGAAATAGACATAATTTCCATTTTGCACATTCTCGAAGATATGGCTACCTACGATACCATTGCTCAACTGGATAGTATTGGCTACATTGTAATTTTTTTCTCCTCGAGCAAAACTTTCTATGTCCATACAATCTGAAGCAAAAGCATAAATATTGGCATAAGCCAGACTTTTTCATTCTTCTCAAACGGTACAGAGTAAGGCATCTTTGTTAGTAATGAGTTCGTTTCCTATTACATTTTCACACATTGTACGATTGATTCATTTTTTGGGAAACTGAGCAAGAAATACTCTATATTCTTCAAGGATGCTAAGTAATCAGAGATATGAATTTAATTTCTCGTGGTAGCTAACAGAGATTACTTCTCGTTCTTCTTTGGGAAGCACTTTGTTTTTGTAAATATAACTCGCATTACGTAATCCAAATCCAAAGATAATATTTTGACAGGAAGTAAGATCATAGGAACAAAGGATATTAAATGAGCTCTCTATTTCTTGAGAGAAAAATATCTTTTGTGATTTATGGATATTTATACTTTCATAGATATATTGAGATTCCAATGCCCAATAGGTATCCACAGTCCAAAGTCCTTTGAGAGAATAGGTATTGTACATACTATTCTCATTAAAATGCCCTCCAGCATTGAGATAGCAATTTTTGTCATCAGTTTCTTGATTACAATATTCTGCATTCTCCATATTGGCGGAAAGTTTACTTGGATATGGCATATTTTTTAGCAAGATTTTCCAATCAGCAAAAAATGATCACGTATATGGTATGCCATACTGAGTATTGTTGTTTTGATAAAAATCTTCCTGAGACATAAGATGGATTCACATATCTGGAGAAATAGTTGTTATTTCATGTTTGCCTTTCTCATTGGTAAATTTATAGAATTTTCTCTCATTTCTCCATGCGATCCTTTTGATTTGTCTTGCTTCAGGACAAAGAGTTGGCAAGGAAAGAAGGTACTTTTTTCCTCCAATGATTGGAGAGATTTTCTCTAGAAGGTCTTTTTCTTTTTGATAGATAGGAAATTCTTCTCCTGTTCGTCTGCAAGTTCTTCGCTCCACGATAGGATCTCAAGTCTCTTTACTTATAAACTCATATACTTTCTTTTCCATAAGTCAATAAATTATTACTAAAAACATTTTTACTAAAATGTAAATAGCAAAATGTCTATGATTTTCAATCACATTACACAAAAAAATGTAGTAGAATTTCTTCTACATACCTACTATAGATATTCTGCATATAATGATTTATATGATATACGATAGCCCCTTTCTACAGCTTATTCTTCTGAGGTATCTAAGTGGGCTTTTGCCTGTGTTCTAATCGATATAATTTGCCCTACTACTTGTTTTGCAAGATCAGTAGAAAACACTTTCCTTGGCGCAAGCTTATCCAAGCAATCTGAGGCGACAATAAAATTGTAATATGTGCTGTGTCTGTTCTGATGAAGATCTTCTTGTGCTACCATCATTCTCAGCGTAATAATTCATAAGGTATATTTTTTCCCTTTTACTTCATAAATTCATATATTTTGGAAAAAGGTTGATTCTAATCATGATATATCGATATTATGTTTTTTGAGCAATGCTCACATATTATCTGGTGGAATTGCAATATCTTCGAGTGTTGGACTTCTACTCAAAAGATAATTAATGTTTTCTTTACATCCCATAGTAAAATCAATTGCATCTTGATTTCCCTCTATTATTTTTTGGAATGGCAAAACATCTCATCCATTGAGTGCTATTTCATAGGATCTAGTCGGATAAAATTTCTCCATAAGAAATTTATCTATTACAAAATTTGTCGAATCTTGAGCACTGAGATTGGGTGGGACCTGTTTAGTTACCTCTTGCAATCGATGATAATTGTTTTTTATCGCCTCGACTATTCGCACTTTGTAGGGAATATCATCTTTTACCAGCGTATTTCCTGTTCTATAGAAATCTCTAATTCTTTCGTATATTTTTTTAGACTCCATTGTCTCTATTGTGTTGACTATCTGATAGACTTTACTTGAGTCGATTCATTTATCTTCGAGTACTTCAGCCAATATTTCACGAGAATTTTTGGTATTATTCTCATGATTTTTTGTAGTCACGGTGTCGTATATCACTTCTCCTAGTCCGAGCATCCCTAGAGTACCCAACAAGGCCCATATAGTATTTCTCTTGATGGTTTTCGACTTCTCTTTTTGGCGTTCTTTTTTCCATCTATCATCTCTAAATTCTTTATCATCGATGTAAAATACATTAAATTCTTTTTTTCACAATTTTTCTTTGCAGAAATTTTGGAGAGGCAAAAGTTCAGGCATCTTATTGATATATCAGTCTTTACCCAAAATAGTTTTGATAATTTTGTCGTATCTACGTTGTCTTTGTACTCATCATTGAAACCTTTCTCCTGTGAGGATACCATTGAGACGACAAGCAAGTTCTAACATCCCATAATACTCTGGATAATTATCTTCTGTCTTTAGTATCCTAGATTTCTGTCCATCATCTCCTACCCATTTCTTTTCTGGCATAAGCGAAGAAATCCGATTTTTGAATGAAGAATTTTTCTCCATTACTCGATATAAATATTTTGCAATATCCAGACTCGTTATTTCTTGTGGCAATGAAGGAGTTTCTTGTTTATCCAAAGAGGATTGTTCAAGTCATTTTATCCCTTTTTCGGCTAACAATCTAAATAGTGATGCATTCTTTTCATCTTCTTCGGCATTATTGATGATGATATCTTTTTTTCTGTCAGGGAAATACTTTTTCACCATATTCATAATATAAGATTCCCATTCTCTGGGGCTCATACACTCCGCTACATCTTGAGCTCCATTTGCATATTTACTTAAGCTTGTAAAATTATTTACCCTTACCTTTTCTCACTTCTTAGTATGTTTAAACAGATAGCCTAGATTAAAGAGGATCATATCATCATCGTATATTTTGTTTGACCTTTGATACTTATCGATAAATATTTTTCAGA
>CAIVDB010000050.1 GCA_903904545.1 uncultured bacterium
CCTCAATTACAGATTCCTTATTCTAAGAAGGAAATACATTATAATACTGATGTTTCAGAAAATATTTCTAATATATTTTTTAATAATCAGATCGTGTATATGAAATCTAAAAATATTTTTGGGGATATCATAGATTATAACGATCCAAGCCTTCGTATTGAAAAATTAGATAGTGAAGTAAGTGGAGAGGGTAATACCTTCAAAATCTTTACCTCTACAAGAATGTATAAATTAAGAATTATGTGAGGAGAGGCATTAAAGCCAGGCAAAACAGTAGTAGATCACAATGAGGTTATTAGAGAAAGAATATCTACATTACATCTCGTACAGACGACATGATTACTTCCACATTTTTCTATTGATCAAGTCTGAGGGAGGTCTTTCTTTTTGTTTGATCGAAAACAAGATTTCTTTAGATTCTCCAATCGACAAGGTGAAGGATGATGGGGGAAAATAATTGGTAATGTTATTGGGAAAATAAGTGCCTTAGCTCCATTACAAGATCCTGAGGAAGTAAAGAAAAAACTTCAAGAAATTAAATCAGAAATTGTATTGAGTATTGATGCCACAAAATGAGTTTTTTCTGCAGATGAATTAAAGAAAATATATTGAACTATAGATTCACTGTTCGCTACTGTTCCGCTAAAGGTAGGATTGGAATTAATAGATCCTAACTGGCAAACTATAAGATTAGATAAAAATAGCACTCCTTTGATTTTAGATGAGGGATCTTTTGCAACCTATATTAGATGACTCGGTATTTGTAAAGTACTTATTAGACAAAAGTGTGTAGATATTCCCTCTTTGATAGATGCTTACCTTAATGTGAATCCTGATATTCCTTTGGATGCAGAATATCTTAAGACCGCAATGATTTGTGCTTGTGTTCAATGGTTGCCTGTAAAGGAAGATGTTGTATGGAGAAAATCTCGACTAATGGCTATACTTTTTCAAGATACTGCCACGTTAGATCAAATTCTTCCTAATTATAACAAAGCGATTCAATATCTCCAAGACAGAAAAAAATCTTAATTCTACGTATTCGTATGCTATAAGAATATGTAAATAAACTCTGATTTTTAGTCAGTGTTTTTTTTGCTTTTTGGCGTAAAATCAGTATACTTGCTTTGTATTATAGTTTGAGCTTTTACTCTATCACTACGGTTATGGCGGGGAAGAAGAAGACGACATCAGGCTCCTGAGAAAATAAAAATACTTTATGAACTCCTAGTTCTACAAGTATTTCTAGTAATTTCAAAGACGTCCTCAAAACTTCACTTATGAGTTTCGAAAAAATATCAGAAAAAGAAAGAATTGACTCCTATGGAGATACAAAATTTCTGGATCAATTTTGGATGTATTTTAAAGAAAAAAATCCAGCACTTTTGTCTATTATCACAAAGGAAAAACTTCCTGAATACCTAACTTCTCTGGACGCTTCTGGATTTAAACTCAATCAGTTGCTTGATCAGCCAGAAAGTTTCCATTATGAGTTTCAAGATAAGGATCCGGAACCTGAAGTAATGCGTTCTACACTTACTTATTTTCGTGATTTTTGTAAGGATCCTCATAATGCTATGCCCTCATCTGCCTTTGCAGATTTTGCGACAGAAGTTGGTTTTGACTCAACAACATGTAGTATTTCTCGTACATGATCACTCAAAAGAATAGAAGATATTCATGATTTATGGAAAAAATTTATTGATAAAAAGTGAATTACTCTGACTGATAATCAGAAAAAAAATATCGAAAATGTCCTTTGTCCTGAATATGATCCTGTCGAGAGAATCATGGTAGAGGTTGCTTTGGAGAAAATACTCCCTTTGCTTTCTGGTGCTTTGAGAACTGATTTTCTTGCTACGTTTTCTCTTCCTCTCACGGCATTTTCTTATTATGGTGATGTTCGTCTCTTTACGCAGCGTTGGAGAAGTTTCTTGGAAAAAAACAGCTCTTTAATTTCGCCTGCTTTACAAAAAAAACTTTCCTCAATTATTGTAACTAATGGAGATATTAGGAAAAAGTTGGAAGCGGCTGGTAAAAAATTAAATTCTGGAGATGTCTATTCTACTCAAGAAAAATACTTTGTTCGTGTGTTTTCCAAAATTGTTACTCGTCAGCTTTTTGAAGAAGCTAAAAAATCAACAGAAATGGTTGATCATTATTTCACTCTTTGTGGTGAGTCCATCAAATCTTTTCCCCCGTATGCTAATCATATCTATAAACTCTATCCTTACAATGATGCAGAAATATCTAAGGTTAGCCCTGATCTTCATGCTCAATTACAATGAATAGATACTGATATCTCTCAGATTGAGTCTAAGATCGCTTCTGCTACAACGAAAGAGGAAAAAGCTTCTCTAGCTACTCATCTCAAAACGCTTCGTCAACAAAGAGAAGATATAAAATGGAAAGCCTATCTTGAATATCTAGCTAGTAAGGATGCAGATCTTGGCCGTGGTATGTCTCAGTTGTATGCTGTGAATTTTGACTTTTCTCGTATGTCTCCAACAGATCAACAGTCTTTACTTACCCTTTTGGTAGAACATTCTTTGCATGATTTTGTCAAAAATAAAGCGCCTGAACTTTTGGATGTAGAGGCTGAATGACTTAAACAATTTGTCCATGACTTGTTTGATTTACAAAAAAAAGATATTACCTTGCCTACTTCTCAGGGTCCCGTTCACTTACATTTTGCTCATAAGAAATTTTTGTCTGAGAAAGTGCCTTCCTTCCTTTCTGTGGGAGAGCTTTCTTCTCTAGAAAATCTTCCTTTGAGTTTCTCTTTGGATCCCACTCCTTCTAGTCAAGATTTTTTTGAAAAATGAGCTTTGCGAGGCAATCAATGAGCACAACTCTTCGACACGTTTAAGGGAAAAAATCAAGAGTGTGTCCTTGGAGAGAATTATAAAGTTAAACTCACAAAAGATGGAAAGGAAGTAGAATGATATCTTTCTCAATATCCTCCTTCTGATGATTTGCCTGATGATGGAACAATGCGGTATCTCTATTCTCAACCTGTAAATGTGGTTTCAGATGATAGAACTTTGCTTACTCGATCAGATAGTACTCCAGTTACTATCTCTCAAGAAGAAGAATCTTTGTATGATATTGAAGTATTAAATAAAAAAATTGATCTTACAGGACAGGCGATATCTTCTTTAGTTTTTGCTTATGTTATTTGACAGCAACCTGTCGCTCAACAATCTCTTTTGGAGAAGAAGATGAAAAAATTGGATGCTTATGTACAAAAAACAGTTTCTCAAGAAGTTCCCTCTGCTACTATAGCTCCACCGTCTCTTGATCATTCTGTAGAGGACGGAGAAAAACAAAAGATTCTTGAATCTTGGAAAGCGCTTGCCGGAAATACCTTTGAACACGATAAGGAATATGGAGGATTGGTTGTATGAACTAGATTGTTTTTGAAGGCTGGAGAATCCGTTCTTCCTCCTGACAATAAATCTTCTGATTGGATGCATCTAGAAATCACAAAGATTGATCGAAAGAAGAAAAAAATTGTTGTAAAATTTCATGGATGAGAACGTCCTTTATCTATGGAGTGAACTACTAAGGAATTACCACTCTCTTGTGATATCTTTTCTTCTCTGGAAGAGATTTTATGAGATAAGATTTACAAGATACCTGCACCTGATAAAAATTATGATACTCAGCTCACTATTTTGAAGAAGAGTAATATAGCCAGTGGCTTTGATTATTCTTTTGATACGCTCAAATGGACAGGCAAATCTTATCAATTTGCACTTGGAGAATATCTTGGACAAGATGTTAATTATTTTGGTCGTGAGGTGCACGAATATATCTACGATGAAAAATCCTGAAGAACAGTGTCTATCACCAAAGATATTGCTTACAAAATACGCTATACTTCTCAATGAACAATAATTGTCTCTACAGATGCTTCTATGATTGATGAAAATGGTGCAGCCCTGCCTAAATATGAAGATCGTGAGATGGATATCAATATGTTTATCTTGTTTATTACTTCTAAACAACTTCAACCAAAAGCAGATATTCAGCTCCAAAAATGACATGCTTTATCTGCTAAAGAGAAAGACCCAGATCTTGGATATAAGAAACCAAAACCTAGATTTAGTCTCAATAATATCTGATCTTTTTTTAAAAACTCTCTAGCTAAGGTCAAAGATGGAATCAAAAAGTATGATGAAGAAAAAGCTGAAGATCTTACCGATTTGGCTTTGCAAAATGGAGATCTCTTTACTAAGTTTGGAAAATCTCGAGGGAAAGTGTTTAATAGGGTAGGATCCTGATTTGAACAGGCAGGTATAGAATATTATACAACCAGAGATGCTAGAGTATGGAAAAAGATAGAAAAATGGCAAAAGTATTACGAACAGGAAAAGCATTATCCTTCTTTTTTCTATACTGCTTTGAATGATATGATTAAAGGAGAAGAAAAACCTCATGATATGTATAAGATCCCTGCAATGCTTTTGACAGTTATTAATAAAGAAAAATCTCCTTATGCGAGACATTTTGATCTTATGGGCAAAGGACATTGGGTAAATCTCATCTTAGGTAAGCAACATCAGTCTAGGTATCTAGAGATTATGAATAAAAAAATGAATGATCTTAAGGAAAATAGTCAACTCAATGGCTCGGATTGGACAGTCAAAAAAAATGAGGAAATCGTAAAATTGGAAATGAAATATATCGTTGCCGTGATCGATGGAAGAGAACATTCTGTTGGAGATGTTCATGAAAAGCAACAGGCTGCCAAATGGTCAAGAGTATTCGCTGAAAAACTAGATGAGGCTATTGATACAA
>CAIVDB010000051.1 GCA_903904545.1 uncultured bacterium
TAATATCCAATTTGTAAATACCTTAGGAACATATGTTCGATCAAACAAATATACAGAAGGAAGAAAAGGATCTGCATTTGGAAATTTCGATTTCTCAAAAGTAATCGGCAAAGTAGGGTGATTCTTTAAAGACCTCTTCTAAAGTAATGTTGAATTATAAATTATAAATTATAAATTTTAAATTCTAAATTATTCAATCATGGTTATCCAAGAAATTAATCCAGAATTCATCCCAGGAGCAAAGATAAAGGTATTGGGTATAGGAGGATGTGGAAACAAAGCACTCAACAGAATGATCTCTGAAGGAATGGAAGGAGTTGGATTCGTAGCTATCAACACTGATGCACAGGATCTTGCAACTAACTTAGCATCCAAAAAGGTAAATATTGGACTCAATATCACCAAAGGACTTGGAGCAGGAGCAAATCCAGACATTGGAAGAAAATCTGCCGAAGAAAGTGAACCAGAAATCAAAGCAATGTTACAAGATACAGACATGGTTTTCATTACCTGTGGAATGGGTGGAGGAACAGGAACAGGTGCCGCACCAGTGATAGCTGAAATAGCTAAGAGCATGGGAATACTTACGGTAGGTATTGTCACCAAACCATTTAGTTTCGAAGGGAATAGAAGAGGATTTAATGCAGAAGAAGGACTTAAAAAGCTCAAAGATGCTGTAGATACACTTATCGTGATTCCAAACGACAAGATTTTCAATGTTATAGATAAAAAAACTACCTTCAAACAAGCATTTACTATGATCGACAAGATTCTTTTCTTAGGAGTACAAGGAATCTCTGATCTTATCATCAAGCCAGGAGATATCAATATCGATTTCGCTGATGTGAAAGCAGTAATGACAAATTCAGGAAATGCATTACTTGGTATAGGATATGGAGCAGGGGAGAAGAGATCAGTAGAAGCAGCTAGAAAAGCAATAGAAAATCCATTATTAGAAGAAAATCTTGATGGAGCAAAGAGCATTATCTTCGCTGTATCTGGAGGTCACGACCTTACTCCAGCAGAAGTAAGAGAAGCGGCAGCTATCGTAGAAGAGATCATAGATCCAGATGTAAATTTCTTCTGGGGAATGACTCTTGATGATACTATGGAAGATGAAGTAAAGGTAACTATCATAGCAACTGGATTCCAAGAACAAAGTAAAGAAGAAATTCTTAAACAACCAAAAAGAGATATGCTTGGAAGACCTATGTGAGCAAGAAGAGAAGCAGAAAACTTCATTACAAGAGGGATCAAGAAGGAACTCAGCAGAGAAGAGGAGGATGAAATAGACGTTCCTCAACAACCAGCAGAAGACTTAGAAACTCCAGCGTTTATTAGAAGATCACTCAACAAAGAGACAAGATAGACACATAAGACGATATCTAATAATAAATAAGATATATGTCAATCAAAAACAGAGAGAACTAAGCCAAAAAATTGTATTTCATAAGAACGAGAATACAATTATAATAGCTTTAACCCCTAACAAAAACAATGAAACTAAAGATCTCAAGCCCAGCTGAGGTAGTATACCAAGGAGAAATCGCAAGGATTACTCTTCCTACAGAAAACGGGATTGTTTCTGTATCAGCAGGCCATGCACCTATGGTAAGTTCTATTAAGCCGGGGATTATAACTATCTGGCCAGTAGAATATATCAAACCATCACAAGAAATATATGTAAGTACCTCCAAAGGGATGGTATTTGTAGATGGGAAGATTGTCCGTATTGTTGTATCTGAAGCAACTATCAATCCTCAAGAATCCTGGGAAGCACTCAATGCAAACAAAGAGCACCTAGAAAAGAAAATGAAACAATTGAAAACAGAAGGGAGCATAGAAGAAATAGAGAACACATTGATTAAACTAGAAAAGATCAATGCAGATCTTCAACTCAAGACCATGATGAAATAACTAAAAGTTAATAACTAACAACTAATAACGTAGGAATTTTATACAAAAGGAACTCCTACACTATTAACTATAAACTATAAACTATTAACTATTAACTATAAAGAGTCTGGCACAACAGCACGTCTACGAGCAGGTAGGGCAGCAGGTTTGTTGAGTCAGATTTTTTGTTTTGTTTTTTGAGAGTAATTACATATAAAGTAAAAAGAATACACCAATAATCAATACACCAATCTATAATTTAACATTTATAATTTATCATTCTCTTCAATGTATTTCGCCATTCTCTGAAAAAACCCTGAAATAAGCAAGGCAGAACTCCAAATACTTCAGCCTACACATATTTCTTATCCAAAAAAATGAATAATCACCTTCGAGACAGAGCATCCAGAAACAATAATGACGCTCTGAGGGATCATCAAAGCAGGGAAAATAGTAAAAGAAAAGGATTTACCAGAAATATTAGAAAACGTTGTTATTATTGGCATCAAAGAAATTGCTAATGGAAAACATCTCAAAAATACCATAGGAGTGAGAAGATTCAAAGTCGTAGATTTTTTCCATACCGACAAAGAGATCAAAGAAAAGGGACTAGAACTCATCAATTTATGAAATGGAGACTACGGAATAGTCGAGCAGTATCAGAACATCGCTTTATATGAAACTATCGATTTCGATAAACCAGGACGCAGTATGCATATGGGTATGATGCCAGCCAAATTGACCCACATCATGATCAACATATGAATAAACTCCATCATTCAACATTCAACATTAAGCACTCAACATTT
Organism: uncultured bacterium; assembly: GCA_903904545.1. Next base: position 2,706 of record CAIVDB010000051.1, read on the forward strand.
AACTATATACGATCCTTTTGTTGGCTCATGAACTACTGGATTCCTTGCAAATGCATCAGGATATGATTTCATTGGTTCTGATATCGATATCCATTATGCACAAGAAAATCTTCTCCGATGGCAAACGACTCCCCATGCAAAATCTGAACTAAGTTTCTCTCTTTTCCAACAAGATATCACTAAACCAATTCTAAAATTCCCTACCACAACAGATAATTCACCCCTCATCATTGTAAGCGAGTGACGACTCGGACCCATCATCCACGAAAGATCTTCTCAACAGCAAATATTTCAAGCCCACAAAGAAGTAATTCAGCTCTATCAACACTTTCTCAAAAGAACGAAAGAATTATTTCAAAACAACAATCTCAAGAGAGTAGTAGTGACTATCCCTCATTATTCATGAATAAGAAATGCTATAGAAGAAGAACTTTCATTCACTGCACAAAAATTAGGGCTTTCCCTATCCTCTATCTCAGAGGTCTATATGAGAGAACATCAGAAAGTCGGCAGAAAAATACTCATTATCGAAGCAAAATAAGACACGATAAATATATATTTTAAATAATGTCAATCAAACAAGACTCAGAAATGGGTCTTTTTTTGATATTTAAAGAGTTTTCGACTACACTTAAAATAGATACTCAGTCATTACCATTTTAACGATTCAACATCCAATATGACCAACAAAGAATATATGCTCAAAGTATTAGATCTCATCGCAGATATTTTCCCTCCTGCAAAAGATTTTCAAGTACTCGTAGAGTGAGATAATCTAGGTGAAGAAATGACAAATGTCTTACTCGCCATGCTCAAAGAGGTGAGTACTAGCATAGCTAATACAGCGGACAAATCAAAAGTAGACAAATCCATAGAATTTATAAATAAAATAAGGGCACAAGAACTGACAGAACACACAAAAGACGAACAGAAAGTCAAAGAACTAGAAGATATGTTCAATCAAATTTAGCTTATAATCATGGTAAAATGTGAGCAGAAGGACAAGAAAACATTAAAGACATTTCCAAAGACATCAAGGAAATAGTCAAAGATGGTGTCATAAAAGCAGATGAGCTTACTAAGCTTCAAAAAGCGACAGATTTTTTAGGAAAAGATAAAAATA
>CAIVDB010000052.1 GCA_903904545.1 uncultured bacterium
AAAATGAAAAAGCCACCCCAAGCGGGTGGCTTTGATGTAGTATAGGCTGTTAGCAAATCTAGATGCTAATTGGACATGATTTTTGAATAGTAAAATACAGATCATCAAGCTCAGCATTCAAACAGTATAGCATACCCTTTAGGCAAAAATATCGTACTATATTGGTGGAGATCAGTATATCAGAGATAGGCACCAATAGTTCCATCAGAAGAAACATAACTCATTGTCCACTCCATATCAGGCGCATGTACTATATATATAGTATCTCTGGTTGCTACATTTCATGGAATATATCAGTATGTCCCATTAGGAGACGATGAATAAGAATCTCACAAGAATAAACGCTGGCTAAGTGCTGAACAGGCTACTGAGGTTCATGAAATAGTAGTCATTTTAAATATTCAGTTTTTAACGGTTACGTCATCAAAAGTGCCTGTTTTAACGGTTATATCATTAAATGTTCCAGCTCCATGGGTCGTAATGTCTCCATCAATAGTAACTAGAGAAGTCCCTACTACTCATGTTCAAATAGCTAATTTACCATCAGAACTCTGATCGCGGTCTCTAAGTAGATAGATATTCCCACCACCGCCTGGGTTTTGATCTCCTCCAAGACCAGGATAGAGGTATATACTTCCTCAAGCATATCATGGAGTCAAAGAATCTGATCAGAATATATTCAGAGCCTTTCCATGATTCGTAGAATCTTTCATTTTTATACTAGAATTAAGTGTCCCGATAGAGACATCGCCAGTTACTACTAAGTTTCCTTGTACATATTGATTTCCCTTGGTTATAATATCTTTATATAAAAGAACATCCCCACTGACCGTAATAGCATAAGAACTGGAAATTCAAGTGCCGATACCAAGATTTCCCGCCACCGATAAATTATTGTTAATGTTTAAATTCCCATTTGCTGCAATTCTCATCCTTTCAATATTGTTTGTTGAAAAAATCATTGGCCAGTTTGTTATTCAATGGATGTAGTTTCCCGCATCAAGTTCATTAGTGCCGATAAAAAAAGTGTTACCAAAAGCTTCTGTAGAAAATAGGATTTCACTGTAACAATCATCCGTTGCACAATTCAATCCAAGCCTAGTATTGGTGTTGGACAAAGATATTCCATTCCCATTGATACTTTGTGCGTTAATGTTTTGAGTAACAAGATTCCCTATAGATCAAGTAGTAGCACTAAAGTATCCTATAGATCAAGTAGTGACACTAAGATTTCCTATAGATCAAATAGTAGCACTAAAATTATTTATGAATCAAATAGTAGCAGAAATGCTTCAACTAATCCCTACATTTCCACTAAAGAAAGCATTCCCATGAGTCCCATCTAAGATAATACCAGTGGAACCTTGACTACTTCCATCAGAAGTGAGGATGATTTTTCCAATATATTGGATAGTATTTCCTAGATTTGTTGTAATATTAAATCCTTGGGTCGCTAAGACAACAAAGGAAGCTCACAAAAAAAACATTGTCAGATACTTAAATGTTCTAGTACGAGACACTGATGTGCTTTGAAGTGAGGTGCGAGTAAACATGATGATGTAACAAAGAATAAAGATCCTTTATAGTAAGTATATTCCTGAATCAAAAGAAGACAAATAGCTAACATCTTATGTGGGGATTTAGATTGACTTTTAGTCCAAATTATTTTTGTTTGTTGTTTTTGTGGATATAAGACTGAATCTCTGCAAGGGTAGAAAAGTAACGCACTTTCATCAACTTGTAGGACATAAATCACTTATCCGTCTTATATATTTTGTATGATTTATTATTCGCAGTAAAATATGTGATAGGAGTAAATGAAGTATCTATCTCATGGTCCCGAAGCAGTGTGACAGGATTGCGCGTATCGATATATCTTCTCATGACAGCGAGGTCAGTAAATTCTTTAGTTCCAACGAAGTCTAGAGAGGTATAGAGTCATTCAGACGAAGTGATACGATAGATTTTTCCATTGGGTGAGATATGCTTAGTCTCGTTTGTAGAATCACTTGTTCGAGTGTTTGTATTGTATGACGGCTGATGACAATTTCCAGGATTGAGGGAGTCGAGATATCTAATAAGTGATTCACGATTGACAAAATAAATTTTCTTTTTCATATCAGCAGAAGTATATCCATCACTGTCTTTATCTATTGCGTATTCTTTACAGCTAGGTGTGACATGATTGCTTGTATCTCAGCTATCTTCCGTATCCATAATCTCCAGAAGGTATTCTAGATTGCAATCAGAATCTAGATCTAAACTGTCCTCTAGCATACTCTTCATGGTAGCGGTAAATTCATCTATTTTGTCGGGATCATCATCATACATATCTTTGAGGAGTCCATAGATACGAGAGGCTACTAATTTTTGAGTCTTGGAGAGTGAACATACAGGTTCTTCCATGGTACGTATGCTTCGGCTTCCTGTCAATCCTCAGATAGAGAAACTTGTGGTAACGACGTCATCATACTCTGTACTAGAGCGGAGACGAATACGAAGCACATCTCCAGATTGTACGTATCAGCTAAGGCTATATCCTGTTGAATTTACAAACAAAGTTCCCTCGGAGAGATTCAAAAGCATCGGTCCAGAGAGTCATGAAAGGGAAAATGTATTGGAAGTATATAAGGTATCTCTTTCAGCATCAATAAGAGAGGTGGGTGTTCATGAGAGTGTGAGTGTTGGTCACGTACATACACTTGTACTCAAAGTAAAGTTTCCATAAGAAGATGAAATACTATTTCATAACTTATCAAAAGCTTTAACTACCCAAATATACGATCCAGATTGCAAAGCATTGCCACTAAGAATAACTCATGTAGTCCCAGATCCGACATTTGCAGAGATTAATTGACTATTACTCGCATGTTGGAGTATATATTGGTATCCACTCAGTCCAGCTCATAGATCAGAAGAAGCACTCCATTGGAGCGTAAGGGGTGAACTCACGCAAAGATTGGTCGTGTTTATAGGTGCTAAAATCGTTGGCATAGGTGGTGCTTGAGTATCTAGATGGATATGTACTTGAGGTCAAGAATATGTACAAGAACCACTGGAGAAAGAACTATATAAAGAAGTGGTTGTATTTGCGGAGAGGAGAGTAAATGCAGAGATACTAGAACTTATTCCTGTCAGAGAGAAAGGAAGTATCTGTCCAGTAATAAGATAACTTACTCCAGAGGAAGTACTTACTTGAAGATGGAGTCCACTTGTATTGGTATAGTAGGTCGAGTCTCCTGTAAAGAGAGAAGCACCGAGGATATTTAGTGTTTTGTTAAACGTATCAGTACAGAGAGCTGGTGGAACATATCCACTACTATGCCCTGTGACTACAAAAGGAATTGTAGTTCAACATTGAGGACCTACACCATTTCCTGTGAGCGCAATACATGTGGCAAGATAATTCCCTACAGGCAGAGCTCCTCCTGTTGTCCAAGTATATTGATTTGCTCAAGTGAAAATTTGATGTTGATACAATGAGAGTCAAGCGAGCCCACCAGACCATATTTCTAGGATATATCCTGTAGCATGTTGTCCTCTACAAGTGAATGACATATTCTGTCCAGTTACAATAGTTCATGTACTCGCATCGAAAGATTCACACAAAGTAGCTCAACTAAGAATAGATGCCGACCACGTGCAAGATCAGGTAAGTGTAGGAAGATATTTATTAGAGAAGATAATCTCTCCCGTGTAAGTTCCTAGTGAGGCAAATCCAGTGGTATAGGTAAATCATGTTTGTCCAGGGATAAGTGTTGTTGTGAAAGCTCATTGAAATCACTCTATCTGTACTCCTAATGATCGAGGAGAAGTCATGGTAAAGGTGATAGGGAAGTTGATGTTAGAATTGTGCGTCGCAGTAAAAGCAGAGGAACAAAGTGATCATGAAATGATTTCGGCAGTACAACTATTGCTACATCCATCATTATTGGTTGCATTCCCATCATCACATTGTTCAGATCATTCTTGGACACCATTTCCGCAAATAGTTGTAGATCCAGAACTCACTGTAGCGATACCTCCATAGCTATCAAAGAGGAATCCAGAATATGCCCCAGTAAGCAATTGTAAAGTTCCAGAAAATGAAGATCAGTTGAGTACGGTATTACTAGCAAAATTATATTTTACTCCAGCAAGAAGATTATACGTGATTCAAGAAAAGGTATGAATGATTTGGCCATACACATCTTTGATATGCGGAGTATATCAAGCAACACCTGTACATTGTGTATAGAATCCTCCACTCATAGCGAGATTTGCATATCCGACTTGGGAGGAGAGTGTGCTAAGTGTTCAAGTATCCAAGGGCCAAAGTCTTCGTCATCTCATGTTGTTATAATACAGTCACTTGAGTTTGTATGTACAGCTAATTGTTTGAGAACCGGCTATAGAAAGTGTTTCAGGAGAAGCTAATTGTTCTCCACTTAACCAAAAAATAATTCCAGCAAAATCATTTCCTCAGTAGGTAAAATGTATTTGAGAATGGTTACCTGTATTGATGCTAGGAAATAGTCCCGTCCAAGAATCCTCAAAGGGAAGTGAGGTAGTGCTGGCAATGATGGCTCCGATTCAAGCAAAAACTCAACAAGATAAAATACCTATAAGAGTAATTCTCAAAGGGAAATATATTCTATGATACATACGTCTGAGGCGAACAAACATCCTGATAAACGAACAATAAAAGTTTCATTATCAAGTATACTCCTCATGCGAGAAAAACAAAAAATATCCTCCATAAGAAGATATATTGAGTTGACTAAATTGTGATAATATGTTTAATATGTTTTAGATCTCTTCAGAAAAAATAGTAGGGTCAGAAAAATCTTCTTCATCTATAAGTAAATTTTCATCGGTTTGCTTGTCATAATCTTTTTCTCGAGAAGGGGAATCTTTTGATTCGAAGAATCCGGGAGAATGAACAATCATACTCGAAGATTAAAGAAATAAAGCTCAGCGGATTTCTGGCGGAACAAGATCTTGATCACCAATTGTCATAAGTTTTTTCTCTAGGGAAATAAAATCCCAAATCTGCATAGTAGGAAGTATTTTTTCGGCAAAAAGACGAAGGATACAAGGAAGCTCTTCTTGATAGGTAGTTGTCCAGAGATCATAATTTTTTTTCATAGCAAGCACCATCTCTTCATTGGTCCCTACACATTCGAAAGGCTTAATCCCTGAGATGCCAAGTAAAGATTCGAAAGTAGAAACAAGACGCTCATCTTCAAACAATTCTTTCCCAAAAATCAGTTGAGTATCTTCTTTGGAGATAAAAGGTCTTAATATCGTATACACAAAGGCGCATTTGGGACATTTTCCACATCGACGTTGATTTTCATATAGAGAAGATCAAATATGCTGGTCAGAATCTTCATTTACCTTGAAATTGGTGTTACAACTACTGAAAACGTCAAAATACTGCGTATAACGTGAAAAAAAGTCAGCAATTTTTATTTCATACATACTTCTCAGAAGACTGAAATAAGCAAGATCTGAAGAGATATAATTATGTAAATATTGACTGAAGAGTTCTTCAAATTCAAAACTTTTACTTCGCTGATGATTGATGATGATTCCCTCCATTTCTGTATTTCATTCATTCGCACTTTTTTCATTAGACATAACAATATAATTATAGTCATAGAGATAAGCGGCGGTAGTAAGGACAAAAGCAATGATTCAGCTAATAGGTACATGCCCGTTGTAATATCCTTCTTCATTCATCTTGAAGAGAAGGGGATCCATAGTTCTGTTGATTACAAGTCTTGCTACTCCAATTTTTTCTGAAACATCCTGATGAAGACGATAATCTTTTCCAAATGTTGAAGTAAAGAAAGGAATATTAGCTTTTTTGAGTAATTCTATACTCACTAAACTATCCTTACCTCCTCAAATAGCGACCATGGCCTGTGTCTGATGACAAGAGAAGCGACTTTGTAAAAAGGGAAAACTCTCTGCAGAAGAAGTGGTGTTGATGAAATGAACTAATCCTTTCGGCGATATGTTATTTCTGAAAAAATACTCTCCAAGTCAGTTAATATAAAAAGATCTCCAAAATTCCATTTGATTGTCTTTGAGATATCAGGGAATAATATGAATCTCTGCTGTCGGAGCAAGTTTATAGTAGCTAATACCGATGGCTAATGAGAGATGGAAAAGTAGATTATCTATAACCAAGGGGTCCAAAGAGGGGAGCGGAGTAAACTTTGGACAAGCAAAACTAATGTGTTCCTCGAAATGTACCTTATGATCGAAACTATAACGAAAAAATGCAGTAAGGGTATCTACATCAAAAGAAAAAGATTCTACGTAAAATGTTGAAAAAATCTGCATAAGGAGCTGAAGGTTAAGAACAAAAAGTTACGTACAAGACTGTACGATTTTTTCCAGCAAAAGCAAGGAGAGATGGGAGAATTGGTTTATTAGGAATCGGGAATTAGTTTATCGGGAATTGGTGTATTGGTGTATTGGTATATTAGGAATTAAAAATTAGTGAATTAACTCTTCGGAATAAGGTTTTCACGACTTTGATTGACTTTGTACAACTTTGTTCAATCTTTGACTCTTCCCATAAGACCATCTTGCAATTTTTAAGATAAACGCTATGCTCAAGATATATTTACATCTTACCAGAGAGCTATGACCACTTTTGCTGATCTCAAAGATAAGCGTATAGCAATATTATGATTTGGGAAAGAAGGGAAATCAACACTCAAATTTTTGCTGGATCACAATATCCATTGCGACAATATCACCATATTAGATGCAAACAAAGACTTAGATTGCTCAGAACAAGTCCGTTCACTCAGAGGTGAAGAATATCTCAAGGATATTGCCAATTATGATATTATTTTCAAGTCATCTGGAGTTCCTATTTCTCCAGAATTATTCCCCTATCAAGAAAAATTAATAAGCCAAGTACAACTTTTCTTCGATACCTATCCAGGGAAAGTAATTGCGGTGACAGCAAGTAAATGAAAATCCACAATATCATCACTTATATATGCCTTATTACTTCGTGCGGGATATCGTGTAAAACTCGTAGGCAATATCTGAACACCAATCTTTGATGAGGTTGCAATCTGTGATGCAGACTATTGTCCTATAGATGAACAAGATTTTGTAGTGATAGAACTCTCCAGTTATATGCTTCATGAATTGAAAAAAAAGAACTATATTTCTGTTTTGGGGCGTATCTTTCCAGAACATCTAGATTGGCATGGATCTTTTGATAAATATGTACAGGCAAAACTGAATATTCTTCAGGGGTCGGAAATTGCTATTGTGCATACACAGACACTTCATGAGTATCCTCAGGGACTGAGGTGTAAAATCATTCCCTATGGAAAATGATCTCAGTATGATCGAAATGAGAAGATGTTTATCAAAAATAGTCAAGAAATATTCCCACATTCAGATAGAAAAATACCTTGAGACCATAATCTAGAAAATATTACGGTACTGCTAGCACTTGCAGACATTCTCCATATCCCTGATGAGATTGTACATCAAACCATCAAAGAGTTTGATTGATTAGCCCATAGATTAGAAAACGTAGGAACCTTCTGAGGTATACAATGGATAGATGATGCTATCTCTACTACGCCAGAGAGTACTATCGAGGCGATCAAAACATTTGGAACTGCTATAGATACGCTTTTCCTGTGATGAACAGATAGAGGATATGATTTCTCTGAATTAGTAAAATATCTCTACAAATATGGAATTCAACATATTGTGCTTTTTGCTCCCTCTGGAGAGAAGATAGAAGAACGTTTATATGCGTTTGCCATCACACAATCACATAAAGACTGGTTAAAATCTATTCAAATCCTCCATACAGACGATATGAAAGAGGCAGTGCGCTTTGCTTACCAAGGTACTCAAATAGGAAAGATTTGTCTCCTTTCCACTGCCTCCCCAAGTTATAGTATCTGGAAAAATTTTGAAGAAAAAGGGGATCTCTTCCAAAAATATATCAAGGAACTCTCTAAAGAGTAATTTTCAATTTTTAATTTTCAATTTTCAAATAATGTTTTAATCTCTAAACGAACAGATGTTGTATAATCTAGAAAAAAGATTATCGACCTTCAGTATGAATATTCTGAAGACAATAAAATGAATTCGTTTGACGTATTTGAATAAAAATATTATTGAACAATTACTCAGATCGTGAACAAGTATTTGAGCAAATTATCACGAGGCAAACGGGGCTAGTTCGAAGAAAGATTTTAGAAATAAAATATATTTGTGTAGAAAAGAGTCACAAGAGACGCATTATTGGATATGATTGCTTATAGGTATTGAAGAAGCTCACGAGAAAGAGTTAACTATATTATTAAAAGAATCAAAAGAATTATTATTGATATTCAATAAAATATCACATACACTAAAAGAGAAGACAAAAGATACTTAGAAACTAGAAATTTAAAATTAGAAATTCAAGCTCCCTTCAAGAATTATTTAGAAATTATAAATTAGAAATTTTACATCCCTTCAAGAATTATTTAGAAATTAGAAATTATA
>CAIVDB010000053.1 GCA_903904545.1 uncultured bacterium
TAATCCCCGAATAAATACATTGTAATAGGTGTCTTAATTAGAGGGTCGATATACTATTCTCGATCTCAATTGGCGACCCAGCCGACAAGTCGGCTTACTCTAGCCATCTGAGCTAATCCCCGAATAAATACATTGTAATAGGTGTCTTAATTAGAGGGTCGATATACTATTCTCGATCTCAATTGGCGACCCAGCCGACAAGTCGGCTTACTCTAGCCATCTGAGCTAATCCCCGATATAATTAATGATTAATGCGTAATGTATAATGATTAATGAGGGATTTTTTATAGAGAAAGACTCCTTCACTCAACATTCAACATTAAACATTCAACATTATTCTAATGGTGCCAGGAGGCAGAATTGAACTGCCGACACAAGGCTTTTCAGGCCTCTGCTCTACCACTGAGCTACCCTGGCATTAATTAATGTGTAATGCGTAATGATTAAAGTATAATGAAGGTATCTTTTACACAAAAACTCCATCACTAAACACTAAGCATTCAACATTCAACATTATTTTCAATTTGGGCATAGGTGGACTCGAACCACCGACCTCATCCTTATCAGAGATGCGCTCTAACCAACTGAGCTATACGCCCTTAACCGGAACTCATTATATACATACAAACTTTCAGCTCCAAATTTTGCAGAAAGAAAAACATGGTTGCGTATATATACATCCAGGTAGCAAAGTCAAGCAAAAAACGAAATAATTTTTTCTTGCTTGAAAAACAAAAATCCCTACACTGCAAAAAGAGTGTATAGTACCAGAGACCAAAAACAAGGAAAAAAATTTTACATAAAAACACACCATGAAAGATTTTGGAATAACTCAACAGAAAAAAATATCTCGAAAAGAAAAAATCAAAAAAACAAACATAATCTTTGTTATTATATTAGGAATATGTTTTATTTTTTTCTCGATATTTGCAAATCTCTCCAATATTCTTTTTTCTAAAAACAAAATAGATGTATTTAGAAAGGATATCAATCAATTAGCTTTTTCTTTTCGAACTATAGACAAAAACGTATCAAACTTTCTCCTCACCATAGAAGACATTACCAATGTCTATATACAATGAGAAAATATATTGAAAACAAAAGAAAAAGAGATTAATGATTGTCGAAAATATGCAATAGACAATCAAGATTATCTCAAAAAAATATGATTTGGAAATTACGAACCATTGATAACGCTCCTCAAAGATCTTTGGAAGCATCAAAAAGAAGTATTTACCTTACTAGGAAAAGAAGAAAGTCAAAATTATCTTATTGTTTTACAAAACACAAACGAGAAGAGACCTAATGGAGGCTTTTTTGGATCTTTTGCATTTATCAAGATCGAATGATGACACATCAAGACATTAGAGATTGTCGACTCTTATTATCCAGATTTCATCGCATATAAGACACGTATTCTTGCTCCAGAATGGACAGCAGGATTTCTTCCAGATCGCAAAATAGGATTTATCGCAGGAAATAAGTTTTGATTTACCGATATCGATGGGAAAAACCTCAAAGACCTCTACGAACTGATGTTCAATAAGACCTACGACATGGCCAAGGTAGAGAAGACGATGCAACCAGACTTATATACTAAACTCTTAGGACAAGATATCAAAGGAGTGATCTTTATTAGATCAGATCTCCTAGAAAAAATATTCCCTTGATTTAAGGAAAAAGCGCGAGAACGGCAATTTGTAAACGCAGGGATCGATCTAATCAGAAAAGAATATCGTGGAAACAAAAAGGAACTCTACATCAAAGAGATCAAAGACTATTTCAATCAACAAAAGTTTAACATCATCAAAAATGTCATCAATAGATTTAGTGAACTCGCCAACAATCAATATATCACAGCATATATTTCCAATGCATCACCTCAATTTCAATGATTATTAGCCAAAAATAAACTTTCTAATGTTTTTGATCCAAAAAATATATATTTCTGGGATATGAACGCTTCCTACAATAAGATCGATTGATTTGTACACAAACGCATTCGCATCAAACAAGGAAACACCATCATGATCGATAGCGAGAAAGATATTATTCCGATACAAAATCTAAAACCAGGAACATACAGAATTCACATCCAATATACACTCAATATCCCTCCCTATTACAAGAATTTCATTCAAAATTTAGAAAAAAAATATGATATCAATTTAAGTGGAAGAGAATTAGCTATCTTAGCACTCAAACCAGGGAATTATGAAGAACCAGGCTTTGGGAAGGTAAAGAAACTCTGGGAAACAAAATCTACGGTGTATCTACCAAAAAATATACAGATTCTGAACGTAACAGGAGATATATACTACTCAACACCGTTTTATCCTCCCTTCGCAAACGGCTTGTTTTACCAAGCAGGAAGTATAGAAAACAACACCACAAGAAATATAAGCATCGACATTGAAATAAAATAGTTTCTAACGCTTAGATGCTAAAAACATTACAATTTCATTACTATGCATTGCCATGGTAACGGGTAGTAATGTATAGTAATGAAGTAATGATTTGGAGAAGGAATAGAAAATAAGCGGTACACTAATTCACAATTAATTTCTCAATAACCAATATACCAATAACCAATACACTAATACTAAATACCATAATTCAAAAAAGGCAAGTAGATAAGTAGACAATTCTTGTCTTTTTTTGATTTCTCAGGCATTTGAGATACAATTGAAATAAGCGTTTTAGCTACTTATTTCACAATCATGAGTATCGAACAAATCTTTTCAGACAAAACCGAAGACCAAAAGTACGATATCAAAGATATCAAAGAAGTCTGAAAACAAATAAAAGATGAATATTCTGAGAAGACAGGAGACCTCAAAACAGACATCAAAGACAAACTAGATGTTCTAAAAGACGATGTCGAACTCAAAGCAATCCAAGAAGCGAATGAAAAGACGTGGAAACTCCCCAACAATCAGAAAAAAATTCAAGATATCCAAAACAAGATTAAACAAATAGAAACAGGATATTCATCAACAGAAAATGTAAGCATAATCACCAAAGCTTTGCAAATAATTTCGGGATCTGACAATACACTCCAAAAGATCGTCAACAAGGAAATCAGACAAAACGTCTTATTTTTCAAACGAACAGGAGAGACAGACCGAGAAGTACTCAAATGATTATGTAAGGAATGTACAAGTGATGCGTTCAGCAAAGAAACACTTAAGGCGGTATGTTATCTTCAGGCAATGTCCCAAGATTACTTCAATCCAGACTATGGAGTGGATGGTGTCGTAGGAGGCAATACCCTAAGAGCCATTGATGAAGCATTAAAACTTATGCTTCCAAAAACAGAAAAAGAAGACAAAAATAATTCAGACCAAACCAAAGAATTAGAAGAAAAACTAAAAGAATTAGAAAAGAAAGAACCCAGAATAAACAACAACGCTGACAATAAAAAACTTACCGAAGAAGAACAAAAATGAACAAAAGAAATCATTGAATTAAAAAAGAAGAAAAACAAAGAAACAGATCCAATAAAGAAACAAGAACTTGAAAAAGAGATAAAAACAAAACAAGAGGAAGTACAAAAAATCGTAAAGAAAATAGAAGCAGCGAACACCGCTAAGAGTTCGAAAGAAAACAAAGAAATCAAAGAAACAGCCAACCTTGATGTAGAGACTCCAGAGATTTTGAAACTCAAGAAAGACATTAGTGAACACTTTACCCTCAATGGAAAGAAAATTGGAAGAGAAACCGACATTTCTAATACCATAAGCAAAAAAGACGGAAAATATACAATAGCAATCGATGGATATACAAATATTCAATTTTCTTATAGAATCGATAAAGACGCCGAAGGCAAGGAGGAAGAAGTTATTGTCCTAGAAGGAAGTAAAGGAGGAGTTACCAAAGGGTTACTCAAATATGATGTAGCTATGCAAACGACAGAAATCAAAAATCCAGAAGATAATGAGGATATCAAGACCATGCTCAATCAAGAAGTAAGTCAGAAAGCACTAAACGAACAATTCAAAAAAAATAATCCTGACTATGAAATCAAAAACAGTACAGATATTTCTGAAGAAAAAATTATTTTAAAATACAAACCGAGTTTCATCAAAGATAAGACAGACGAAAAGAAGCCTATTGAAGATGAAATTACCATCGATTTAACCAAAAAAAATGAGCAGGTGCTTTCTGATGGTCAAGGAGATGGAAAGTTTAACCAATGGCAGAAAAAAGAAGGGAAAATTGTAAAGGATCAAGACTTCGCTATAGATACACAATATCACCTTCAATGAGGAGCAACCAAGATCATCCACTATGCACAAAGCAAGGTAGAAGATGGCGAAACAAAACTCAATATCATCAATAATGTTCAAGAAGAAAAGGGAAATAGCTTTGCAAGTGTCTATCCAGAACATACAGAGATGACAGATCCTGATTTAAATAAGATAAAAGCAGATTTCGAAAATAATAAGGTAGAAAAAATCTTTGATGGAAAAAATGAAAAGCACAAAGAAGATTTTCAAAAAAATTGGAAAATTATAAAAGACAGTAAAGGATGATATGAACTCGACATTACTTTTGTGACTAATCATGGGAAAGAACAAGTCCTCAAAATTCCATTTACTAAACTCGTAGATGCAAAAAACACAAATCAGTATACATTGACTCCCCCAGCAGAAACAATAGTTGACGGGATTGTCTATGATATCGTTGTCCCTAAGGAAGCAAACAAAACACCAGATATTAAGATGAAAGCAGATGACAATAAAACACTTGATCTTGCTGATAAAAACACAAGAATTGCCATTGAGTCTAATATCTTTACAGGGATAAACAAAGATAGAGGAAATGATGTTCCCAATACCTACAATATCCAATTACTCAAGTTTACTACAGGGAATATATCTTTCGATGGAAAGTGAGGATACAAAAAGGAACTACTTTTGGGAGAAAAGAAAGAGGGAAATAATATTATCATCCCAGGAAAGAAAGTAGGAGAACTTTACTTTGATCAAGATTACAAACTTATCCATGTAGATATTCCAAAAGAGGGAAAACCAGGAGAAATCGATTTCATCAAACCAGAAAACATAGGTATCGAAAATATTCAAGAAGAAATGCAAGGAAAGAAAAAATGAATATTACTTAAACCAGAAATCAAAGGTAGAATACTAAGCTTAAATTTCGAAACTCCCAAAACCCCAGAAGAGAAAGAAAAAAATCGGGAAACAGCAGCAAGATATGAAGAAAGATTGAGACAAGAGAGACAAACGCTCTTTGGAGGACTCAAGAAGATTAGTACTATACTCAAAAACTCAGGTAACACACGTGCAAGTGAAGCCTTTCTTCTTCCTAAATTGGAGCACAAAAACGAAAAAGAATATACAACAAGTAAAATCAAGGGACCTGATGCAAATGGAGTCTATCTCTATAAAATTGCCAATGCAGATACAAAAAATGCAGAGCAAATTCTCTATTTCCAGATAGAAAAAGAAAATATCATCCTATCAAATAGTGATGGAAAGAAAACTTTGGATAAAGCATATTTGAGAGATAATCTCAACAAGGATATCTATGAAATCAAAACAAATGGAAGCAATATCACACCAAGATTGATTGATAAGGCTGAAAAAGATAAAATCCCTGAAATCAATAGTGACTCTATAAGATATAAGAGCGATAATGTTGATATCAATATCTTAGAGGACAACATCAGACTCTTGAGTGGAGGAACGGGTAGTTTTACCTATGGAGCAAATGGAAAAGAAATGCTTACCGTATATCTTGACCAAGACAAAAAGCTGGATATAACACAATACAATCCTGCCTCCAAAGTCCTTATTCCTCAAGCAAACAACAATCCAGAAAGAATACTTTTTGGTTCATATGAAAGCTATTTTGCATGAGAGGAAAGAAACAAAATGGGAATAACTGAACAACAATATGAAGACGCATTCACGACAATCTATAACGCAGAAGCTTCCAAGGATACTGGAAAGACCATCGCTCAAGTCAAAGTATGTTCAAAAGATGGTAAATATTACTATGACTATATGCAAATAAGTCAGTCATGAAATGAGATTAAACTCAGAAAACTTGATGGGATAGAGAAGACCAAAGAAATCATGAAAGAAAGATTAAACACTTTGGTACAAGTAAATAAACTTGAGCTTTCTCCTACCAAGGGAGATCAACTTCGAGGAACTAAACTCAACAATCAAGATACCACAAACAAAATGATCTATCTCAAAACAGGAGAAGCGGAAATCAAACTCAGTTTGACTGCTAATGACGGATCGAAGACTAACGGAGCTCCTAAACTCAAAATTAAAAATGATTCCATCAGTCTTAGCAAGGAAGAAATTACCTTAAGTGCACAAAAAATCAAATGCTCACTCAAGAAAAAAGATAACAGATACAGTATCAAACTCGACCTTCAAGAGCAAAAGGCAGAAAAGACAAATTGAGGAACAGAGACCTCTTCCAATACTACAGAAAACCAACCAAATCAAACTACAACTCCACCTAACACAGCACCCCAAACACCAGAACAGATAAAGGACAGACTACAAAAATTCTCGGCAGCTGGATATACCACCCAAGAAAATCCAAGAGAAATTACAATAAAACGAGACAACCCTGAAACCGACTTACAAGATGGGATGAAAGATCCAAATCTAATGGAAATCCAGAATAAAGACCAAAATTCTCAAGAAACATTAGAACAAAAGATTTCTAAATTATTTCCCTGAAAAACAGTAACGATAGAAGTCGACAAATTTGACGACAAAACAGATCAAACAGGAAAAACATACAAAAGAATGGCAAGAAACATAACTGTTTCATTACAATAAAAAAACTCTCAAAAAAAAATCTCTTCCTTATTATGGAGGAGATTTTTTGTGAAAGATTTCTTTTCCCTTTTTTCTCAAGGACTTTTTTTTATACTACCTCGTGAATTGGATTAAGGGTTTAGCATTATGAGTGATGAGTTAAGTTAGGAGTTCAGGTTAATGAGCTGAAAATTACACCTCTTACCTCTGAACACTACTTTCTAAACCCAACTCTTACCTGTGAATTCCGCATTCTTAATTCAAAAAGACTCCATCATTAATCATTAAACACTAAGCATTTAGCATTAAATTTTTTTCATGCCAAACTATCTCAAGAAGAATGCCCTCTGTGTAGACGCTTCTTGCATAGGCAATCCCTGACCTATGGAATATCAAGCCGTCGATCTTCAGACGAAGAAATTAATTTTCAAGTCACCTCTTTATCCTAAAGGGACAAATAACTTAGGAGAATTTTTGGCTATCTACGATGCTGTGAGGTATATTCAATATCTTGATAACAAGACTTGATGACCTTCAGACTCGAGCGAAGCGAGTCCCGTCTTTAGCGGGGTTCAGACTTTAAGACATTACGACTGTATCTTTTCAGATTCAGAGACCGCTATTGCACGATACAAATCTAAGAAAATCAAGACCACGCTAAAATATGATGCAGAGACGAAAGATCTCTTGACCAAAATCCAAGAGGCCGTTACCTGGATCAAGACCCATGAAATGAATATCCCTATCCTCAAACGAGAAACAGAGATTCGATGAGAAATCCCAGCCGACTTCAATAGAAAGTAAATTCTAACTACTCCAGTCGCAACACTTGTCTGAGCTACTTTAATAGTTCCGAAACAAACCATCCCTGTCGTTGTCCAGCTAAGCTGGATAAACCGGTAGGCAGTAATTCTATATAAAAAACTCCGATGTATCCGTCGCAGCACCTGTCTGAGCTATCCATCATCAATAAATGCAAGTCAGTCTACAAAGTGAACCGGAGCCCGACCGAAGGTTGGGAGTTCACTAGATGGACTACCCCAGTTAGAACTTCCTATCAAGATGACTAGCCTGTAAAAATAATTTCTGCGAGTCTGTTGCGACTAGCCTTTTTGCCTACTTTTGGGGCAATGCCAAAAGTAGGTCCAAGCGAAGCGCTACTGTTAGAACAAGACAAAAGCGACAGAGCGCAATGAGGAAGTCCCGTAAGGCAGGATAAGGCCCAGCGCAGCGTCCCACAAAGAGTAAGTCCTACGGAAATACCCTAGGAAAAAGGTAAGTACCAGCGAAGCGCTCAGAAAAAATAGGAGAAATATACCTCAACATATTGTTATTTAATTGAAATCTAGAGACCAAACCATATACTCCTTCAAAAGGAGAAATTTATTTATTGATAAGTATATATGCAATTAGAAAAAACATACAGATATATAGGATTAGATTTTGAAACTACAGGGCTGGACATCACCAAAGATGAACCCATCCAGATAGGAATCGTGGAAATGGATCCTACCGGGAAACCTATCAAAGAGTTTCAATCACTTATCAAAACACAAAAGAAGACTGAAGAACTCAAACAGATCGTTGGCTTCATCACAGGATTGTCTATTCAAGATTTAGAAACTGCTCCGTCTAGAGAA
>CAIVDB010000054.1 GCA_903904545.1 uncultured bacterium
AAATATATAACCTTTAAAAACTATTCTAAAAAACATATTCTGCAATGATGATTGTTTCTATGATTCCAACTTATTGGACAGGGGATTTATATGGTGTTCTTGTGGATTTGAGTGGACCATCTTCATCTCTATTATATGTATGTTGCTATTTTTGCTAAATGAATAGCATTTATCTGGAATTATATCTCTAACCATTATTTTAATTTTAAGAAATAGGAATGAAGGTACTCTCTGTAATAATCCCTGTATATAATGAGGAAAATACCCTTAGACAGTTGGTTGAGAAAGTTGTCTCTGTCGATTTAACCCTTGTCTGATACAAGAAACAACTTGTCTTGGTAAATGATGGGAGTAAGGATAATTCTGAGAAAATTATTTACGATCTTATTTCTCAGTATTCGGCATCTTGTGAGATTAAATATATCAAAAATAAGCAGAACTCTGGTAAGTGATTTTCTTTAAAAGAATGATTTAGATATGCAAATGGAGATGTAATGATCGTTCAGGATGCTGATCTTGAATATTTCCCTGAGAAAGATTATGTCCCCATGATTAAGATGTTTGAGCAAAGTAAGTGTGATTTTGTTTATTGATCAAGAACCTTAGGTGTTAAACAATTTGGGAATGAATATTCTTCTAAATCCTTTATGCTTTGAGGTCTTGTAGTATCTTGGCTTACTAGTGTCCTCTCATTTATTAAGGTTACCGATGAACCTACCTGTTATAAAATGTTTACAAAAAAACTTAAGCCTTATCTTTTATTGCCTCAAGAAAATTGATTTGAATGGGAGCCAGCAATAACTATGCTTTTGTTGAGGAAAAGATTTACCTACAAAGAAATTCCTATCCATTATCATGCAAGACATTTTGATGAAGGAAAAAAAATTAATTGGAAAGATGGATTGAAAGCCCTATGGACCTTAGTAAAATGGAGATTTAAACGTGTATAATATTTATTTTGTTTATCATGTTAGCGATGTCTTATATTATTACCTGATGAGCTGGTTTTATTGGTAGTGTCTTAGTTGGATATCTTAATGCACAGGGGATTGATAATATTATTATAGTTGATCATCTTGCTGTTAGTGAGAAATGGAAGAATTTGGTAGGTAAGAAATACAGGGATTATTTTGATAGATATGATTTTCTGGATAAGGTCGAGCAGGATGGTTATATTACTTCAGACGATGTTGTAATCCATTTGTGAGCTTGTAGTGCTACAACGGAATTGGATACACAATATCTTATGAAAAATAATGCAAAATATAGTAGGACTCTTTATGAACAATGTTCTTTTGTGGGCGCTAGATTTATCTATGCCTCCTCAGCGGCTACCTATGGTGATGGAGCTCAATGATATTCAGATACTAAATTTGATCTTATTCCATTGAATATGTATGGATATACTAAATATCTTTCTGATCAGTGGATTCTCAATTGAACGAATAACTTTTCATCGTGTTCATCCCAGATAGTTGGTCTTAAGTTTTTTAATGTCTATTGACCGAATGAATACCATAAAGGGAGTATGTCATCTGTGATTTATCATGGATTTAATCAAATACAGAGTGAAGGCAAAATAGAGCTCTTTAAGTCCTATAAAGAGTGAGTTACGGATGGTGAGCAAAAGAGGGATTTTGTTTATGTAAAAGATGTTGTAAAAGTTATTTCTTTCTTTATCGATCATCCGGAGAAGAATTGAATATTTAACCTTTGAACTGGTGAAGCAAGAAGTTTTAATGATTTAGCAAAGGCAACATTCGCTGCTTTAGGCCTTGAACCAAAAATCTTCTATAAGGAGATGCCAGAGTCGTTGCAGGTAAAATATCAATATTTTACTCAAGCAGAGATGATGAAGCTTCGTAATATAGGCTATAAAGAAGACTTTTTCTCCCTTGAGGCATGAATAAAGGATTATGTTCAAAATTATCTTAATAAGGAATGTGCTATATTCTAATTGGTTTATTATTTGATAATATTATGGGATTGATTATCGTTCTTGTGGTTTAAAAATTTAATTTCTAATTGAGTGTTATGTCGAGGATAGTTGTAATAGGTGATTTGATGCTTGATAAATATTCATATGGGTTAGTCAAAAGACTTAATCCTGAGTGACCCACACCGTTACTTAATATTAATCGTGAAGAGTATAAACTTTGATGAGCTGCTAATGTTGCTTCTAATATCGCTAGTCTTAATGGATTTGTTGATCTGATCTGAGTTTTGTGAGAAGACGATTATGGTGAAAAATTTCTATCATTATGCCAAGAAGAGCATATCCAACTTACTCACATTGTAACTGGAGTCTCGACAATTACAAAGCAGAGGTTCGTAGAGACTACTTATCAACATCAGCTTTTGAGAGTAGATTATGAGGAAAAGTATCTTATGTCTCAGTCTCATAGTGATATGGTTATATCAGCACTTCAAGAGATTTCTCCTGAGTACATAGTTTTCTCGGATTATAATAAATGAATTATTGATAAATATCTTGTGGATTGAATTAAATCTTATGCGCAGAAAAATAATGTAAAAATTTTTGTCGATACAAAACCAGATAACCTTAAATATTTTGAGAATGTTTATTTGATTAAGCCCAATCTTAAGGAATTTCGTCAAATGATAGGTAATGAAGAACTACCAGATTCAGACGAGGCATTACAAGAACAGGGAATATTGTTTGTGAATCAATATAAGACTAATCTTGTTATTACAAGATGAAGTAAGTGAGCTGTTTTGATTACTCAAGAAGGAGAATTCTACTCTCTTCCAACACAAGCAAAACAGGTTTTTGATGTGACGGGTGCTTGAGATACTTTTTTGGCTGCAATTGTTTGCTCTCTTGCCCTTGGTTCTACACTTGTTGCTGCTGTAGAACTTGGTAATAAAGCAAGCTGAATTGTTGTTGGAAAACAAGGTACCGTCTCTATCACTTCTCAAGAATTGGGTCTTTAATCCATAAAACTTATTCCATGGACTTACAAAAGTATTTTTATGAATCGGCAAGTGTTAAACAAAAATTCATTGATGCGCAACAAGAGCTTTTTGAAGATGTTATAGAGGTGTTCCTTGATTGTTTTTCTTCATGATCTAAGGTTTTGATAGCTTGAAATGGATGAAGTGCTGCTGATGCACAACATCGAGCTGCAGAATTTATGGGGAGATATAAACTTGAAAGGCAGCCACTTCCTGCTGTGGCATTGACCACTGATACTTCAAATCTTACTGCTGTAGCAAATGATTATAGTTTTGATGATATCTTTGCTAGACAAGTTGCATGATTGGGAAATGCAGGAGATGTTTTTGTTGGTATTTCTACTAGTGGCAATTCTATAAATATTATCAATGCTATAGAGGTTTGTAAAACTAAGTGAATTAAAGTGATTGCTCTTCTTGGTAAGTGAGGTGGAAAAATAAAGGATCTTGCAGATATTTCTCTTGTTGTCCCATCAGATAATACTCCGAGAATACAAGAGTGTCATCAGACAATCTATCATACTATTTGTGAGGAAGTAGAAAATAATATCTAATTCTTTTAAACTTTTTTTAATGTCATGATTTTACAAGAACTCTCTTTGTTGAGAGATATTTCTATAGCTGCAAAACAACAGTGACTTAAAATATGATTTACTAATGGTTGTTTTGATATTCTTCATCCGGGGCATGTTTATAATTTAAAAGAGGCGAAGAAGTATTGTGATATTTTGATTGTTGCTATAAATAGCGATATCTCTTCTTATTGGAAAACCAAACCATGAAGACCTATTCACGATCAGCAACATAGAGCTATGCTCTTGGATAGTATGAAATATGTAAACTATGTTACTTTTTTTGATCATGAGACGCCTATTCTTCTTATATCAGAGATTTTGCCTGATGTCCTGATTAAATGAGGAGACTATACTCCAGATACGGTCGTTTGATATCAAGAAGTTGTTGAAAATGGGGGCAAAGTCATTATTGTTCCTATTGTTGAGTGATACTCGACCACCAATAGTGTGAAGAAAATTTTATGAATTAGTTAGTTATGTATGTGGATAAGATTATTTAGAATGCTGGATACTTATATTGTTGGGTTTTTTGTTTTGCTTTTATTCCCACTTAAATACCTTTCTCCTGGGCATAGAAATAAATTACAAAATCCCAAGAAGATATTAGTAATCAGACTTTGGGCCATGGGGAGTAGTATCCTTTCCTTCCCTATGATCAAGCAACTGGAGGATTATTATGGCGATAGCGTACAGTATGATTTATTAGCAACTTCTAGAAACATAGGGGTATTCAAGAATCAGGGATATTTTGATCATGCTTACAACCTTTTCTCTTGTGCATGACTCTTGTATGTATTGTCTTCTTTCAGAAGATATGACATCGTGATTGATGTGGAGGAATATTTTAAGGTATCTACTTTCTTGGCACTTTGGCTAGGTAAGAAGACGATATGATTTGGTAATTTATGGAATAGAAGAGTCGGGTATACAAACCCTGTCATATATAATGATCATCAACATACGATTCTCACTTTTTTAGATCTACTGAAACCTTTAGGTATTAAAGTGTACACTCCAGGAGCAATGGAATCATTAATTTATAAAGAAAAAGATACAACGAAAGTAAAAGATTTTCTAGAAAAAATTTCTACGTATGGTATAGTTTGTATACATACATGAGGTGCAGAGACCGCTAAAGAAAGAGCGCGACCAGCTTATAAATGGGTTTCTCTTATTCAAAACCTCCTTATAAAGTATAAAAATATCGTTATTGTCCTTTCTGGCACTTATTTTGAACAAGAGATAGTACAAGAGATTTTAGATAAGCTGACTAACGATGAAAAACATTATGTAATTAATATCTGTGGAATGTTTAATCTATTTGAATTTTCCTGTTTATTGGAGAAATGTGCTTTGATGGTTTCTAATGATACTGGTCCCATGCATTTGGCTGCTGCTATGTGAACCAAAACCATAGGTCTCTTTGGTCCAGAACTGCCTAGGAAATTTGGTCCATGGCCATTAGATAAAAATATATGACTTTATAAGTGAAAGTGAGAGGCATTTATCAAAGTACACTTAGCTCAGTGGAAAAAAGATAAAGAGTATACTATAGATAAAATATCTGTAGATGATGTTTTGAAAGAGATAAACCTATTGAAATAGTTACTTTAAACCTTATATCAGTTACGTTTTTATGACTCTAACCTTCTTTGCATGAAAAGTACTCCTATGATAAGTATCTGTATCCCTACGTATAATAGATATAAAACTCTTAAAGAAGGGATAGAGAGTATTGTAGCTCAATTTGATGGTGAGATAGAAAAGAAAGTCGAAATCATTATTGCTGATGATGCAAGTCCAGATCTTACTATAGAGCCTATGGTTAGGGCGTTTATGGAAAAATATGACAATATACGTTATCATAGATATCCTAAGAATATGCGATTGTCTAGTAATCTCGTGCATGTTACTACCTATGCTCATTGAGAATATCTTTGGCTTATGGCTGATGATGATTGTATGACTAATTTTGCTCTAAAGTATACTCTTGATATATTGGAGAAAACCAACTGTGATCTTATGATATGTAATGGTGTTTTCTGACCTGATATGAAGGTACATATTGATAAGAAAGAAAATGTGTTTAGAACGTTGCATTGAATGCCTGATCTTGTGGATTATCTTTATGATCATAGAAGAACATACCAAGATCTTGTTGTTTTCTTTCAATTCTATTCTATATTGGTAGTTAGAAATTCATATTTTAAGCAGTCATTGGCTATGTATGATAGAGATTTTATCTATGACAACATTTTCCCACAAGATATAATAATTTATAGTAATATAGAAAATAGAAAGATAATTATCCCCGATAATATCTTTGTCTTATGAAGGACATTAAATGAATCTTATAAGGCCTCTATGAAATTTGTAACTGATTTTGAGAAGGCTATGGATATGATAGGGGAGGCTAATGCTTTGCAATGATCAAAGAAGTGGAGAAGTCTTCAGAAACTCGTCTGTTCCTGATGGAGAAGGACTATAGTTCTTGGAAGGATGCTTAGACGATTACATATAGACTACAAAAAGAATACCTTATTCAGAAAATTATATTTTTTCTATAAGAAACATATTCAGAATAGAATGGCGTAGTATAATTATATCTTATTTACTCAAATTTTATGGAGTATTTGTATCGCTGTTTCTATTATTATTGATTTTTTTAGATCCCCTCATGCTCAGGGTACTCCTCTCATTTTAGGATATTGGGCTAGGGGATGAATTTTCCTAGATAGATTTTTTAGCCTTGTGAAGTAGACATGTTCTAAAAAATGAGTTTTGGTATCATCGACATCTTCTCCGGCTCCAACTAATACTGTATTGAAGAAGTTGACGGATGTTTTAAATATCGCGGTATTCACTGCTTTGGTACCCAATTCAATTAATGATATGGGCATCATTTTTGAAAAGCAAATTTCCTTGTCTTGGGATCATTGGATTATTTGATTAATATTTTCACACCAATATCTTCAGGTTATCTTTATGAAACTTCATGATCTCTTTATTAATCTAGAATGCTTTATTGCATATTCCATTATTTCACTTTCTCAGAATCATCTTCCTCTTTTTACAGATTTCTCATGATTGCCATTAAATTGTAGTATCTCTAATTCCTTTCAGAATATTCCTGCTACTCATGTTAGAGCAGATAAATCCTTTATTTTATATCAAGAATTTTCGCAAAATACGATCGAATCAAACTCCGAAAGACAGATATATTTTATTATATTCTGTATATATTGTTGGTACCTAATCATAGGATCTTTTACGTTGAGGAAGAGGATATCTTGATTCGGTTGTATTGTTCCTGTGAGTAGGGCAGTATTCATGGTAGGAGAGAGTGAGATAAAAGTCTAATTTACAGTTAAATCCTTGATAATTCTAGTATAATAGTTTTTCATAATAAAATATTTCTCATATGTATCTCTTATTTCTTTCTGAATCTCTGTTAGATCTCATTTATTTTTTTCTATGAACTTATCAATGTAATGTCATATATTATGAATTTGTTTAAACGGTATTATAACAAATAGTTTATCATATGGTATCTCATCCTGGAACGGTAGTTTTGCTCAAGTATCTATATATATAGGTATCTTTCATAGGCTCATAACCTCGTATAATCTAGATGAATAGTTCGCGAATCATCTTATTATTAGTCCAAAGTCCGAATTATTTAAATTCTCAATATATT
>CAIVDB010000055.1 GCA_903904545.1 uncultured bacterium
AGCGAACATGCTGCGAGAGGATGAATTTAAATGGCTGTTGTGGTCAATACAATGTATCGGAGATCATCTTGACTTGGTCGGATCAGCAGCGGCTGGTAATCGAGAGTCAGGCATTATCTATGCGTACCTGATGACATTGGCCAAACAATTCGAGGTGGATGCAAGATTGATTTTCGATTATCTACGGAAACTTACAGGCGACACAGGGACCATCGACATCACAGCTTTACTACAAAAGCCTTGGTAGCGATTTCGAGAATACAAACATACACTCCGGGGAGCTTTCGAGCCTCCCGGTGTTTTTTTTATTTTACAAACTCTTACCCTCAATCTTCTCCTTCAAAAATTTTATCATCTCATCATATGACAAACCTGTAACCTTCTCATCATTTCTACCTTCAAGTGAAAAAGTATTTGACTCCATCTCTTTATCCCCCACAACAATAAGATACGGGACCTTCTCAAGTTTTGAGGCACGAACTTTTTTACCAAGACTTTCATTACTTTGATCTATCTCAACACGTATATCAACAGAGGCAATTTTCTTAAATAAATCATGTGCGAAATCCATCTGTCTATCACCTATTGGAATAACTTTAAGCTGTACAGGCGAAAGCCAAAGTGGAAATGCTCCGGCAAAGTTTTCTATCATAACACTCAAGAATCTTTCTATAGATCCCATGATAGCAACATGTAACATTACAACATCTTCTTTTTCCCCTTTTTCATTTACACAAGAAAGTTCAAATCTTTTAGGCATCACAAAATCGAGTTGTATTGTTGCAACCTGATGATTTCTTCCCAAAGCATCCTTAGCCATGAAATCAATCTTGGGACCATAAAAGGCAGCTTCACCTGGACCGTCAATCATATTTTTTGTATTTGATTCTATGACTTTTTTCAATGTGTCTTCTGCAATATCCCAATTATTTGCATCACCTAAATATTTCTCTGGAGTATTAGGGTCACGACGTGAAAGTCTTGGTGTGATATCAGCAAAACCAAAAGTTGAATAAAAACCAAAGATAATATTCCATACATTTTTAATCTCTTCATCTATCTGATTTACACGACAAAAAACATGAGCATCATCTTGTGTAATACAGAGTACACGAGATAAACCTGAAAGCTCACCTGATTGTTCATCACGATAAACAGCTGTTGTCTCACAATATCTTTGTGGCATATCTCGATAACTTCTCATAGCTGAATCAAAGATCTGAGTATGATGAGGACAATTCATAGGCTTCATCACATATTCATGATTTTCTCTTGTAATTATTTTAAATAAATCATCTTTGTATTTATCCCAATGTCCTGATTTTTGATATAGTTCTTTTTTAGTAATATGTGGAATGGAAACTTTCTGATAATCATATTTCGCACGAAGCTCCATAACATAATCATTTAACAATTCCCTAAGTACTGTACCCTTTGGTGTCCATAATGGTAAACCTGGACCGACGAGATCAGAAAAAGTAAATAACCCTAATTCTTTACCCAACTTTTTATGATCCCTTTTTTTAGCTTCTTCTCTGTTGTCAATGAAGGTGTCAAGTTCTGCTTTAGTGTCATAAGCTAAACCATAGATACGAACAAGCATCTTATTTTTCTCATCACCTCGCCAATAAGCACCAGCGATCTTATCGAGTGTGAATGAATCCTCGGCTATCTCTTTTGTATCTTCAACATGACCTCCACGACAAAGATCTGTGAATTCATAGTCAGTTCCTTTGCCTGAGACGTATAAAGTTATCTCTTCACCTTTGTCGACTATACCTTGTATAAGTTCAAGCTTATAGGGATTATTTTTGAAAATGTTTTCCGCTTCGGCTTTGGTAACTTTTTCTTCATTGAAAGTTGACCAGGCTTTTAAGACTTTCTTCATCTCATCTTGTATACGCGGAAAATCTTCTTCCTTTGGAGCGTTGGATGGAAAATCAATATCATAATAAAAACCGTTTTCAACTGCAGGACCGATCGTCATCAAAGCATCTGGGTATAGCTTTAATATGGCTCCGGCTAATACATGTGCCAAGGAATGTCTTTTATTTTCTATTGATGATGATTGC
>CAIVDB010000056.1 GCA_903904545.1 uncultured bacterium
ATAAAGAGTTATTCAAAAAAAATATACTAAGATTTAAAAATTTAGGGGCAGAGACCGTACGTACAATAATAAAGAACTGAGGTAATGCAATGATAGTAAATTATATAAAAATATTTAATAAGGAAGAGTTTCCTCTCATTAAAAAACTCATACAAGCGGATAAGGACAATAAAAGTAGTATCAAAAAAAAACATTTACCCAAGAGAGTTGCTCAAAGGAAAATAGATAATCACGAATATTTAGAATTGAACTTTGAAGGACTGACTCCCATACAGTCCTGAGATGTTTTAGAGAAATTAATTGTCAGAAAGGAATTTGAGCTGATCAAAGAAAGGCTCCCTACACTTGCCAATATAGATATCTGAATTGCAAAGAAATTAATACAAGCAAAAAGAAGATCTATCCTTGTCGACAATATAGAAAGTTTCAAGAAACTTGATAAAGAGATTGTTCTTGCCCTTTCCGAAACAGATTTCGATATGGATTTAGGGAAGAAGATAGATTATGGACGAGTAATGGATGAATATCCTGAGCACTTTATTGATAGTGAAGACTGTAAAATCTAGAAAAAA
Source organism: uncultured bacterium (assembly GCA_903904545.1). The sequence goes on from CAIVDB010000056.1 coordinate 573, forward strand.
CTCTAAGAGGATGGTAGAAACACATCAACCATATTTTTCTTATTTTCTCAATTCGATATCCCAGCCGAGTAAGTATCATTTTTCCAAGATATCATGCAATTTTACCTTGAAAAATGCTTGCTCAGCAGATTTTTGGATATCTTGGATTCTATAGTTAAAAAGCTGGATTTTGAACTGGTCGTCTTTGGACTTTCGGACGAATTCACGTCTTTGGAGAAAATATCAGATGAGGGCTACTCATCACGGTTTCAGAATTCTATAGAGTTCTAAGAAAAAATGATCCAAATCAGTCAAATGTTCCAAGACAAAACACGAGAAGGAAATATCAAACGATTCGTCGGGAAAAGGAAATTCATTTTCAAGGTCTGTAACTATTTTTTTTACCTTTTTCCCACCCGGGTGTAAGGCAAGAAGTTTATCTGAGACGTCACAAGCAGTATAACTTTTGAAATTATATTTATGTAAAAGTTTATAGGTTCTTCCATCTCCGGCACCGAGATCTACGACATCCAGATCATCTGTTTTGTCAGGCAGTAACCTCAAAATAAATCAACGATCAAAATCATTGAGATGCTGATGATAGGCTCCATATTGGTCTGCGATCAAATTATAGCCTTCTTGAGGCTCCTTGATCAGAACGTGTTTAGATTTATAGGACATAAGTGATGAAAAATAAAAAAATTGAGTACCCCCTTTACTCAAAGGGGGAGGTGTCCTTTAGGACGGGGGATTTTATGTATAAAATTCAAGACAAATCTCCCACCCTGACGAGTCCCCCCTCTTTAGATAAAGAGGGAATACAATTGTGCGATTTAAAAAAAAGTTTTTTCTTTACTGGACACACTCACATCTGGTTTGATATATTGTTCCATTTTTTCTTCAATATTTGGATTGGGAGTCTGAAGATATTTATTTAATTCTGTACTTTTTTCCGCAGCTTTTTTGAGATGAACATAATATTTGCTAAGTTCAGAGACAACATCTCCGAGGTCATCATTTTTATCAAGCAATTCAGTGACCTTTTGTTTGAGTAGGGCATTTTGCTGGACATATTCATCAAGTTCTCCACTGAGATATTGGACTTCTTTTCCTGCTTCTTTGAGATTGCTTCTGAGTTCATTGACAGTATCTCTATGTTGATATCTAAAATAGAAAACAAGATATCCCAATCATCACCCAAGAACAAAAGCCAAGAAAATATATCACGACATGAAATAAATGTAAAATGTAAAATTAAGAATTCAGAATGAAGGTTTTGTGTGTGAATATCCCTTAATTCTGCAGTATACAGTATACACTATACATTCAATACAGGAAATCAACAAAAAATAGAGCTTTCATATATTATTCTCTTTTTCCACAACAAAAAAACCCCTCACGAGGAGGAGTTTTCTAGAAAGCTGTATATGAAAACTATTTAACAGCAGCCTTGAATTCAGAACCAGCCTTGAAAGTAACAACTTTCATTGCAGGAATCTTGATTTTTTGTGTTGGATTTTGTGGATTAACACCTTCTCTAGCTTTTCTCTTAGAAGCCTTGAAAGTTCCAAAACCTTGAATTCTAACTTCACCAGTTTTCTTTACTCCAGCAATAACAGTTTGGATGAAAGAATTTACTAATTCAGCAGCCAATTTCTTAGAAACACCCAATTGTTCAGCCAAGCTAGCAATAAGAGCAGTTTTTGTCATTTGTACAGATAATTACTAAATAAAAAGAGTACTTCGTACATCATCATATTAGGATAGCGAAGGCACATTTCAAGAGTTTTTTAGAGAAAATTACCTCATTTGAACGTGAAATGGTTATAGTAGTTTAGAACTGATATCTCATTGTCTTGAGACGGTCTCCTTTGGGTAAATAGGATTGACATTTACAAAAACAGATTTATGTATTGGTGTTCAAAAGTCACTTGAGCGTCTTTAATGCTCTACTCACTCTCTGTCTCACTGCATCCAAAGCAATCCCTGTCAATCAAGAAATCTCTTCATGAGATTTTTCTTCTATAAATTTGAAATATAAGATATCTTTACTTAGGGTATCCAAAGACTTCATTGCCTCTTTGATGATATCCAAAGAAAAATCGTTCTCTAGAAACTGAGTGATATCAAATTCATCTACAAGCGTCTCTCCAAAATCTTCTTCCTCTTCAGAACTTTTTAATTCACTGAACCCTAGATCCGTCATCTTCTTGAAACGGTCCTTGAGAACATTTTTGAAAATAGTCCAAAAATATCAAGTAAAGGATAACTCTTCCTTATAATGGATAATAGCTTCCCAAAATTTAATATAAAAATCCGAAATTACATCCTCAGCGTCTTCTTTACTCAATGAATAGTTTGCATTGATATAACGGAAAAACATATCTACCGTACCTAGATAGAACTCATTGAAGGCATTAGGATCTTGCTCCTTCAACTTCTTGATATGTTCTTGTGTATAAACAACCAAAAGCAATAAACAAAGAGTAAAATGATTTAAATATTTTTTTCTAAGACAACTTCATGAGAAAGTGTGTCTTTGAGATATTCAGATTTTATCCCTCCCACACAAGCAAATATTTCATTCTCAGCAAGACTTTTGAGAGGAGTAGTAATTTTATCTATTTGAAGAATCTCTTCTCAAGAGACAATCTTACAGGTACAGATACCGCACATCCCTGCACAGCAAGAAAGCGGTAAATCTACTCAAGATTTCTTGGCCATCTGAGCCAAAGAAATGCGATCTTCTCAGTCAAATTGTCATAGGAGTTTGCCTTGAGTATCTTGGAGTGTAATATGTACAGTCATAAGGGAGCATAAAGTATAAAGGGATTGGTATATTGGTATATTGGGAATTGGTATATTGGTATATTGGGAATTGGTATATTGGTATATTGGGAATTGGTATATTGGTATATTGGGAATTGGTATATTGGGAATTAATAAGCTAGGGTTAAACAATATTTGACTATTTCTTCCATCTAAGTTCTAAGCTCTAAGTTCTAAGTTCTATTTCCCATTCAGAAACGATTTTGCTTTTTCCAATTGATTATCTTTACGTTGCTTAGCATACAAATCTGTATCAAAAGGGATGAGAATATCAGGAGAAACTCACTCTTTGTCTATAGTTTTCCCACTTGGAGCAAATCGTTTCCCAATAGTATATTTCAAAGAACTACCGTCTGGAAATTCATCCATAGTTTGGATAGATCCTTTCCCGAAAGTCTGGGTCCCTATGATAGTAGCTCCGGCTTTTTCTTGAAGAGCAAGCGCAATAATTTCTCCTGCAGAAGCAGTCATCCCATCGACCAAAACAACAAGCGGAATTCAAGTAAATTCATAATATCATTTAGAAATATAGGTTTCATCTGGGAATGTAGTATATTTTGCTTGTACAACAGGAGTCCCTTCTGGAAGAAAGTGAGAAACAATCTCATTGGCAATTTGTAATAATCATCATCCATTGCCCCTCAAATCAATAATAATACCAGCTAAGGGAGCCTTCTTGATGCTAGCAATAGCTGCCTGCATAAGGTGTTCAGTCTCTTCTCCTATAATAGAGATAGTGATATGTGCAATCTGTTTATTATTTTTCCCTGTAAGTAATTCTGTAGTAAGAGAAGGAACCGTAATAACATCTCTAGTTACTGTTTTCTCAAAGATTTCTTTCTTTCCATTTTTGAGAATCCTTTCTATCACAAGCAATACTTGAGATCATTTTGGTCATCTAATACGAGCAACAGCCTCATCTATGCTAAGATTTTTTACTGATCAGGTATGTATCATAAGAATCCTATCTAAAGGCATAAGATTCGCTTGATATGCAGGGGATCATTTTACTATCTCTTCTATGAGGACATAATCTTCTTTTTTGGTGACTACAGCTCCAATTCATTGGAAATCAGTCTGTCATTTGAGTTCTTCTTGAAATCAGGAATTCTGATGGCTATCCAGATAGACCGTATAAGGATCATCTATTGCATCTACGAAAGATTTAAGTGCTTTTTCCAACATCATCCCCGTATTCAGTTTATTATGATCATAGTAGGAGTTGGAAAGTACCTGATAGACAGTATCGAAACGATCAAAGGAAAGCCCCGCAGTACTATCGCGGTGATGGACAATATCGCCAATAGATTGAAGAAGTGGCTCCAATTGAAATTGTCCATCTTGAATAAGCGGCTGATGCAATTGGATATAGATGGTACGAATTTGTCGAAAAAAAATTCAAACCAGAATTCATAACACAAAGAGAACCAAAGGACGTATCTTTCTCATAAAAAGCTTCCTCATAGGAGATAAAAGAGTATAAAGCTAGAAATATATCTACGTATTCGTGATGTCATGATAGACGTCAACTATACGGTTTCCTTGGACAAAAACAACATCAAGAGAAATTTCACAATGAGAAGGATATTCGTTAAGATAGTACTCGATAGACCTCTTAAGTAAAGAAATCTTTCTAGGAGTTATATAATCAAAAGTATCCTCTATATAATCAATAACTTTGACCTCAATAAAGACTAAAGCATCTTCTTTGGTAGCAACGATATCCAATTCTCCACCAGGGAAGGTATAATTCCTTGCTTTGATAAGATATCAAAGGTCTGCATAATGTTTAGCAACCAAGTCTTCACCAGCTTTTCATTTCTCTTTGAGACAAGTAGTTTGAATTATCATTCTGAATAGTGTGAAGAATCTTAAAATATACAGTATGGGTAGTTGTTTCTACGACAAAAGGAAATCTCTCCTTCTTTTAGTCATTGGAATAACACTTTCCCACAAAATCCCAATTAACTATTGATCGCCATTTCTGAATATATTCTACTCTACGATTTTGATATTGAAGATAATAGGCATGTTCCCAGATATCAATCGTCAAGAGGGGAGTCATATCTTGTGTCAGAGGACATCATGCATTACTCGTATTGACGATATCAAGCTGTCCATCTGTAGTTTTGATAAGCCAAGTCCATCCAGACCCAAAGTTATTGAGTGCAGAAGTAGAAAAAGATTCTTTAAAGATATCAAAACTTCATCGTTTCGCAACGATAAGGTCTCATAATGATCATCCAGGAAAATTTTCTTCCTGAGGAGCACGGAGACAATTTCGATAAAAAGTATGATTCCATACTTGAGCTGCATTATTGAAAAGAGGACCAGCAGGAGCTTTTTTGATAATTTCCTCTAAAGTAAGGGACATAAATTCCGTTTCAGGCAATAAGCCATTGAGTTTATCTACGTAAGTTTGGTGATGTTTTCCATAATGAATAGTCAGGGTCGCCTCATCGATAATTGGAGCTAAAGCTGACAAAACATATGGAAGAGATGGTAAAGTAATCATAATATACAAGTAAAGAATAAAAAATTATGTACTGAGAAAGTGTAGTGGTAGTCAGAAATTTTTCAAGGGAAAATAAAGAAAAACACAAAAACCATTATAAATTATATAAATAATAATAATGTCAAGTTAATGTGAAGTTAAAGAGGCATTTTTTTGTATTTTATTCTATTCGGCATATACTCAATATAAGTATTTTTTCCTCTTTATCTCTTTCCCCTAGGAAAATGATTGCTATCAAACACCACGTTACTCGCGTACATCAACATCTCAAGATCCATCACAGGAAGTATCTTTTTTGATCTCTTTTTGGATGATTGATGATCAAACTCATGCTTGTGATGCTCACCTGAGCAGGACTCTTGGAGTCTTCGACTCATCAGACGTATGCAGCCCCAAATTTCGATTGTGCTAACGTCACTGATGTCTCTCAGGCAGAATGTAATGCTCTTGTAGATCTCTATGTCGCTACAGATGGTGATCATTGGACAAACTCTTGAGGATGGTTGACAAATACAGGTGTCTCTACTCGATCTGGAGTAAGTGCTGCTACAGGACGTGTATATCAACTTTTCCTAATCAGCAACAATCTTTCTGGAGTACTCCCTTCATCTCTAGGGAATCTTACAGGGTTAGTAAGACTGTATCTTGCTCATAATACACTTACAGGAACAATCCCTACAGAGATAGGCAATCTTAGATGATTACAAGTACTTTATTTACAAGACAATAATCTTAACTGAGCACTCCCTTCTTCTATTGGTAATCTTACACAACTAGGGGATTTTCAGTTATATTCGAACCTTCTTTCTGGAGCGCTTCCTGAATCGATTGGTAACCTTACAGGA
>CAIVDB010000057.1 GCA_903904545.1 uncultured bacterium
TAATTCCACCATATCGTATTTGATTATAAAAAAACATACCTAATTATAATCAGAATTGTTTTAAACACAAATTTTTAAGGGTCTATTCCAACTTGATTTTAACCAAAACTTACTTTATCTTTATGCTAATTTAATCCAAAAATTCCCTTCTCAAAAATACACAGATCCCTACGAAGAAGAAAAAACAAAACGATACAACCTAGCCAAACTCCTTCAAAAAACCCAGCACAGCCTTCTTTCTTATATTATATCTACTTTTCCTCGTTGTCAATCCTTGATTTTTCTGAATGCTTGCAATCAGAAGCCACTTTTCTATACTATTGGCAATGTTTTTATCTAATAATCTTTTTTGATGGCAGAAATTACCCCACTTATTGGTGGAACAATCATTCATCGTCCTATACAAGATGAAATATCTCAGTCGTATATAGAATATGCCATGTCGGTCATTGTGTCTCGTGCCTTGCCAGATACAAGAGATGGATTGAAGCCAGTATTGAGAAGAATCTTGTTTGGTATGTACCAAATGAATAACTTCTTCAATCAGAAGCACAAAAAGTCGGCAAGAATTGTCTGAGAGGTCATGGGAAAGTATCATCCACATGGAGATAGTAGTATCTATGATGCTATGGTGCGTATGGCACAACCTCGGTCTATGAGATACCCTCTTATTGATGGTCAAGGTAACTTTGGATCTATCGATGGAGATAGCGCAGCGGCGATGAGGTATACCGAAGCCAGACTTACAAAACTTTCAGAGGAAATGCTTTCTGATATCGAACAAGATACCGTAGATCGAAGAGACAACTTTGATGGATCACTTAGAGAACCTATTATGCTTCCTACGAGATTCCCAAATCACTTGTGTAATGGTACTATGGGTATCGCTGTAGGTATGGCAACCAATATGGCTCCACATAATCTTGTTGAAGTATTGGATGCATCACTTTTGCTTTTGGAAAAAGAAGGAAAATTGGATAAAGATGGTATCCCCCATCAAGTAAGTGTAGATGATATTATGGAAATTATCAAAGGACCTGATTTCCCAACAGGAGGATTTATCTATGATTCCAATAATATTAGAGAAGTGTATAGAAAGGGAAAAGGAGGAATCGTAACGAGAGGAAAAACTCATGTAGAAAATGGAAAACATGGAAGTGTAATTGTGATAGACGAAATCCCCTATCTTGTAAATAAATCTAGTTTAGTAGCGAAGATTGCTGAACTTATCGTCGATAAGAAGATAGAAGGAGTGACTGATATGAGAGATGAATCAAGTAAAAATATTATTAGAATTGCTATGTATTTGAGAGCGGGAATAGATTCAGATAAAATTTTGGCAGAACTTTATAAATACACTGAACTTCAGACAAACTTTAATGTAAATAATGTTACCTTAGTAGAGGCTGGTACTCAACCGAGAACATTGAATATCAAAGATTTGGTTCGAGAATATGTAGTCTTTAGAAGAGATGTCGTATATCGTAGATCAGTATTCCAACTCGCTAAGGCAAAAGATAGATTGCATATTTTAGAAGGATTGAAGAAAGCTATCGATGTGATCGATGAAGTAATTGATACCATCAAGAAATCTGGAACTAAGGTAGAGGCAAAAGAAAATCTGATGGCTAAATTTGAATTTAGTGATATGCAGGCTGAATATATTTTGATGATGAGATTGCAATCGCTTGTTGGTTTGGAAATCCAGAAGATTGCTGATGAAATAGAAGAAAAGAAGAAATTGATCGAGTATCTAGAAGGTATCATCAATGATCCACTCAAATTAGATCAAGTCATCAAGGATGATTTCATCTATATCAAGAAACAATATGGTGATGAAAGAAAAACACTTCTTTCTCAAGATCTCAGTGTCTATAATATCGCTGGAAGTCTCAAGGCATTCAAAGATGCGGCAGACAAGGTCAAGGAAGATGTGATTGTCCGAGTAGGAAATGATTATAGTATCAAAGTCCTCTATCAGACAAGGATTCTAGCTATTCCTGAAGAAACTATGGATCTTATCTATACGCATAATCAAGATAAGCTTATCGTGATTACTGATATAGGAGAACTTGTGGTACAGAGGCTCAAGGAATTTGGTGTATTTGTGATGAAACAAAATTCTATCAATCTCAAAGAGCATTTTGGACTCAAAGGTAAGGTTATCTTTGCTAAAACACTTCACTTTGATTATCATCATTTAGTATTCCTTACTAATCAAAATAGTATTAAGAAAATCAATAAGGAACTTGTACTTTCCTTCAAGAAATTCCCAACCGTTATCATGAAACTCGCACTCAAGGAGAAAATAGTCTCTGTAGAGGCAGTAAATGATACCGACAATATTGGAATCATTACTCAGCAGTGATGGATGTTGCTCTTCAAGAGTAGCGATCTCAGACCAATGGGAAAGACTGCAGGATGAGTCAAAGCAATAGAATTGCAAGAAGGAGATGAAGTGACTTATATGTTCCTTCATAAGGAAGAGCCATTTATCTTAGTCCATGGAAATAAGGATGGAAAACTCTTGAGTCTAGAGGATTTGAAACTTTGGAAGAGAGCAAGAAAGGGACAGGTAGTAATGACAGGAAAGGATACTTTGGAATGAGCAATAAGTATCATCGAATGAGCAATTAGAATTAGATTTAAGGATACTACGATCAAGACACTTCATTCTAATGATATTCACTTGGATGAACCAGAAACTCCATTGTCTAAGATGGTTGATCAGAATATTGATGTCATCTATAGACCATGGGAAGAGAAAGAAGAAAATTTGAAATATAAAGAAGATAGAAAGAAAGCAGAAAAAGAAGCTGATCTTCTCGAAAAGGCAGCTCATCTAGATACTTCGTCTGAGGCTGTGGCAGAGGAAACGCCGGAGGCTGAAGAAATAGAAGACACAGAAGAAGCTACTGAAGAATAATATAAGGAAACGGCACTGATCTGATTGGTGTCGTTTTTTTTATTGAAATAATGTTGTGCTTTCGTATGATGTGGCTGTCTATTTTATTTCTTTTTTTTGTGTAATGGAAAAAATCTTTGATCAAGTGTGAGTTGCTCTGCCTGAGCTTCTTCTTCCAAATAGTACTATAGACCTCACCAAATGGTCTGTTGTCGCGTGTGATCAGTATACTTCAGAGCCAGAATATTGGAAACAAGTAGAAGATCTTGTAGGTACGAGTCCTTCTCTACTTCGCCTCATTTATCCAGAGGTCTATCTTCAGTCACCTGATAATGCTCAGAGAATTATGAATATCCAAAATACTATGCAGCAATATCTTTCCCAAGGTATTTTAGAACACAAAGGGGCTTGATTTGTCTTGGTAGATAGGAAAACATCTCACGTTGCTTCTAGAAAGTGACTCATGGTTGCTCTTGATCTCAATCGTTATGACTATTCTGTCTGATCTCAAAGTTTGATTAGAGCTACTGAAGGAACTGTTTTGGATAGATTGCCACCAAGAATTGCTATTAGATCATGAGCGCCTTTGGAGAGTCCACATATTATGGTGCTTATCGATGATGAACAAAAAACAGTTATTGAGCCTTTGTTTGACCATATTGCTGACTATCAAAAGTTGTACGATACTGATCTTATGATGAATGGGGGTCATATCACATGATATAAAATTGATCAGGAAGCTCAAATATCTCAGATAATTACTGCTTTATCTCGTCTTATGGATCCACAGGCATATCAGGCAAAATATGGATTAACTCCTGATGCACAGGTAATGCTTTTTGCTATGGGTGATGGGAATCATTCCTTTGCTACAGCAAAGGCTATTTGGGAGGAAAAAAAGAAAACCCTTTCTCCAGAAGAACAAATCAATCATCCTGCTAGATTCGCTCTTGTTGAGCTTGTAAATGTTCACGATGATGGACTTGTTTTCGAGCCCATCCATAGAGTTGTATTCAATGTTGATCAGGAGCATCTTTTTGCTGCTATGCAGGAATATTTTACTCATCAGGGAGCATCAGTTACCATTACTCCTTATCAGACGCAGGAAGATATGAAAGCTCATTTCCTCCCACAAGCTAATCATCATTGTATTGCTTTTGCTGCTGCGGGAATATATGGTATACTTGATATTGCACATCCTAAATCTACTTTGGAGGTAGGTAGTTTACAAGCCTTCTTGGATGAATACCTTCATCAATACAAGGAAACGATGATTGATTATGTCCATGGATGGGATTCTACACTTGCTCTTTCTCAAAAACCTCGTAGTTTATGATTTTTTCTCCCTATTATGGATAAAAGAGACTTTTTCAAAACCGTGATTCTCGATGGAGCACTCCCAAGAAAGACTTTCTCTATGGGTGAAGCTGAAGAGAAGAGATTTTATCTAGAATGTAGATCTCTTACTGTGTAATTTTATCCTATCTATTTCTTATGCATAAAAGGCACTGGCTATTTTTCTGTGGTTTTGCTTTGCTTGTTAGTTTGATCTTTTTTCTTATTCATTTTTTTTCTTTACCAAAAGGGGCTATGCAGCCATCTCCTCCTCATTTGCCTTCTCCTCTTTCTGGAAATATAAACTATATCGGTCGTCTTATCGTTTATTCCTGAACAGATAATTCTTCTTCAGCAATTACTTTGTGAGGATGACGTGTGTTTCTTATTCATTCTGGTTGATATGCGATTACCAATGCGCATGTGCTTTATGGACTGATGAATTATTATGAAGTCTCTTTTTCTGGAGAAAGAAAAATCCCTGTACGTCATATTTGGCTACATGAGACCTTAGATCTCGCACTTTTGCAGCTTTCTGGTCTTTACGAGGATTTTGATCAGTTTTCACTTCCTTCACTAGGACATAGGTCTTTTTCTATTGGAGATGTTGCTTTCTGACCTACTTTATCTGGAGAATTGTTTACTGGGAAGATTGTTACTGTTTCAGGCATGATCGTGATAGACGTTCCTGTTCCTTTTGGAACAAGTGGTTCTCCTGTTTGGGATCTTTCCTGATTTGTCTTGTGAATATTTTCTGCTACGGCATCTGCCTCTGCATATATTCTTCCCATTACTGATTCATTTGTTCGTTCTTGGCTGCTTTCTCTCGGGATTATTTAATGTTTTATTCTCTTGGTAGCTAGATATTTTTATGTAAAATCTTATGTATTGTTCCTGTTGATTCTGATCAAAATAACAATTATCCCTTTTTTTCTTGTTTTATCTCTTATTCTATATAATTATTCTCTCAAAAGTAAACTTCTAAATTCGTCTGTAGGGGTCTAAAATTTGAATTTCATCCTTTTTGGGGTACACTTGATGATGTATATGTTATTTTATCTTTAATTGTGTCTTATGTCTACGTATGTTCCTGAATCACTTATTACAGAGATTGAAGAATTGAAAGAATTATGAAAGTTTGATGAAGCTATAAGTAAGGTAAATAGTATCTTATTTAGAGATCCACATAACGAAAACGCCTTGTTACAAATTACTGATATTCAGTATAGAAAATGAGAGATAGGGAAAGCATCTAAGGCAATAGATTTTCTTAATACTAAAAACAATAATAATGATCCTCTAGGACTTTACATCAAATGAGTCCTTGAAATGGAAAAAAATCATCGATTAGATGCGAAAAAATATCTTCAAAAGGCACTAGAACTTACCAAAGCTGAGAATCATGAAATTTTGAGGTGTTATGGTCTTTGTGAATATTGGTATGGCAATAGAGAAAAAGGATTGCTTTTTCTCAAAGATGCTTTTACTATAAATAATAAAGATGCAGAGGTTGTTTATAATCTTATAGAAATTTATATTTTGGAACGTAAATATAAGAAAGCAAAAGATATGATCCACTATTTTTATAAACATCGTGAGAAACTTCAA
>CAIVDB010000058.1 GCA_903904545.1 uncultured bacterium
CAGCAAGGGTATTATTTCCTAAACAAGAGAGAGATACACTATATCCATTACTCGTACTCACAGGAGCTCATGCAGTCATAGAGGTACAACTTGCATCAGAAAGAGGGAGTTGTACGCTACTGCAGATTTGTCCGCCGGTTTGTGTTCCAAATTGATAATCAAAACACGCGGTATTGACAATATATTTTGTGATTAAGACACAACTATTTTGTTGTTTCTCACAAACTTGACCAGAAATAATGACTCCAAGTTGTCCTACCGGATCACACACTTCGTTTCTTGTAAGGAATCCATCCCCACAGACAAAAGGCTCTTGGATGATGACACTATCAGAAAGTGTTGGCAATGAAGAGCTCAAAGTCACGCTTGGCGTAAATGAAATATAATTTCTTGGACCAACAACACCTGTGACTACAAGAGTACCTGATTGTCCTATAGTAATCGTTCCAAGTTGTCCATTGAAAGAAGAAAGAGAAAGAAATCCTGCTCAAGCAACGAGGTTGATACTCACGTTGTTGGCTACAACATTCCCATTATTTCCATAGGTGATAGTCAATGCAATAATATCTCCAGATACTGCTTGGATCATAGTATCCATACCAGATCCATAGGGAGGGGTATCCATTTGTGGTTTTGTGACATTATGTGCTGAGAGTGTGAGGTTGATCGCTGGGCGTCCTGCAACGACACCAGTAATTACAGTGGTATTGTTGGATATATTCGCATCGATTGCATTGCCTGTGATGGTAAAGGAACTCACAAAGGTTTGTCCTGAGCTTAGGAAAGTGTTGAAATTTCCTGTCACTAAGATCTCTCCTGTTTGTCCAGGAATAAGTACAGGGAAGCTTCGTGCAGTAGGAGTAGCGTTGACTACAGAGGCGAGAGAAGAAAGGATACTGAACCCGGTGACTGTTCTGCCTCCTTCGTTTTTGTACTTTACTTTATATACGACAGCATCTCCGAAAGTAAATCCTGTGAAAGGAAGTAAATCTGCTGAAATACTGAGATCTGCGAGTCCAGGAAGGAAGGTGTTAGTACTAGAGGCGTTATTTGCTAAACTAGATTCGATACCAGAGAATCCTATATTTCCACTCAAGAAAAGTTGGAGTCCGGTAAGAGGAATCGTGCCTATTGTTCATGTAATGATATAAGAAATACTTTGTCCTGCAACGAGAGAAATTCCTGTCCATAAAAATGAAGAAAGATTTCCTGTTTGGGTACTAAAAGAATTAGTATATCCCAAGAGGGTATTGGGGAGTGTAATATCGACAAAGGCTCAAGTGACTCCAAGTGTACCGGTATTAGTAAGGGTAATGATATATCCAACCTGGCTTCCGCTAGTGAGTGAAGAAAGATCGGTACCTGGCACCAATGAAGTGCTAAGACTTAAGTCAGCTACAGGAGCAACAGTGATACAAGCAGGCATAAGAAGTAAATTATTTCCTGTGTTTCCTTGTTCTCCCAATGCATCAATACGTGCTTGGAGACAAAGAGGAGTTCCCGTAGGATAGTTTTTATTCATATATCCTGTGACGATGACACTCCCTGTAAGCGCTGCAGGTAAAGTTCCAAGACTATATACAAGACCAGAAATATTAGTTCCACTAATACTTGCCGTGATGCTGCTATTGAGGATCGGAGTATTGCTCGTATTCCCATAATTGATCAGGAAGCTCACAAGATCTCCAGAAATTTGTGGAGCTGTACTGGCAGGGAAAGCAGTTGTCAAGAAAACATCGAAATATGCTGTTACAATTCACGTAAGTGTAGCACTATTATTCGTAAGGGTATATTCACTTCCAGAAAGGCTCACTGATGATAGCGTATTAAACAGGGTATTTACAGGGATATTCCCTTTGAGACTTCCAGTAATGACGATTGCCCATTCTTCTCAAGGATTGAGACTCGGTTTTGTAAAAGTATAGAGAGGAGCACTATAAGCGACAGAACTACTTTCAAAGTTGAGTGTTGTTTGTGGAAATATGGTCTCTAGTTTGATTCCGTTTGCAACTTGTGAGCCTCTATTCATTACCTTGATCGCATAAGCTACCTTGTCTCCAGAATTATGTGCTACAGGAGTAAGAAGCGTTTGTTCTAATGTAAGATCGGCAATAGGAGTAATTTGTACTCATGTAGTAAGTCGCCCTTGCGCTACTGTAAAGCCTCCGCTCGTACAAAGATAGGCTATATTCCCTGTAAAGGTCAAGGAATTAAATCCTCGCGAAGAAGGACGAAGTGTTCATGAAAGAGTAAGTTGCCCTGTCTGTCCTTGATTGAGTGTAAAAAGTGATAATGCAGGCAAAAAAGGTAACCATATGCTTGGTGTAGGAGAAGATCCTATTTGCCATGCAGGAAGAGAACTCTGTAAGGACGCAAGGAAGGGATGGAAAAATTGAATTTCTTGAATCATACAGACTGCTCCTGTAGTATTGTGCACCTGAAGAGAAAATGTCGGAACACTTCCAGAGATTGCTTGAGGCAAATCTGATGACAGGGAGAGCGAAATATCTCATGTAGCAAAAGTCGTGCCTACAAGGATACAGGTGGCAGCGCATACAGAGACAAAAATTTTTTTCATAGTAATCATGGATAATGATTGAAGCAGTAAAAGTCGATTAATTTATTTTTCCATTGATGATAATTCTTCAGGTTCCATTAGGACCAAGAGGAGGAAGCGACGTCCAATTGAGTAAGGATCATCCTACTGTCATAGATTGACTATTTGGCATAGGCGATGCATTGACGAAGCTCAGTGTTGATGGCCAGTAATCTACGATAGAATAAGTAGAGAGCGTCGTTGTTCATTCATTTTTGTAATCAAGTGCGAAAGTAACGGAATCTCCATGAGTAGATCCTGCTTGTAAGATAGTTTTGACAAAAGAAACACTCATAGTAGAGACAACAAAAGGAACAGAAGAAATACCTGTTTTTGTTTGTCCATTGACCGTATAACTCAGTGTCCCTGTATTGAGATACGAAACTGCACAACTTGGATTGTTTGCTACAGTCCCGGTAAAATTGATAATAAGGGATTGGCCTACAGGAAGTTGTGGAATAAGTGTTCGAAGATAAGGAGGATTAGCGCTGTTTACCGTGAGAGGATAATTGGAGGTATATGTGGTTGCAGGAAAAATACACGCACTATTAGGTCGAAGATCTCAGATCTGCACACTATTGGCTATATCTGGACCATTATTGGTGATCGTGATGGCAAATTGGATAGCTTCTCCAAGAGAAAAGACATTTTTATTGATCGTCTTGATGATACTCAAATTTGTGCTTGGTGTATAACAAGAGTAGGTAGCACCATCATATTTTGGAGGTTGGACTTCCAAAGAAGAGATATAAGAAGTATTGAGCGGGTCACTTTGACAAAGTTGGAGAGAAATGACTCTTCCTGTAATGATCATATATCCTGTCTGTCCAGGCGCAAGGTCAAAACCAGAATACGTAACACTCGTATTGGGACCAATCATTCCTGTGCCGAATTGATAAGGAGGAACTACGCCATGCAAACTACTACTCACATATGCGAGGGACAAAGGAAGATCATCCTCGAGAACAACCTGATGAGCGGTTCAGCTTCCTGTATTAGAAAATTCAACCTTAAATCCTACAAGGTCACCAGAGTGGTAGAAAATATTGGAGATAAGTGTTTTATTTATATGTAATATCGGTTGAGGTGCAGGAGTGACGGTAACTGTCGCATTACAGGTCTTGGGCACCGTACAAGCACCTCCATTGACTGTGAAACTATAGTTTGTCGTCTGAGTAGGAGAGACATTAAATCGTCAAGCTTGATTTGGCATAATGATACCTCCAGAGATACCTACAAGATTAGAGATAGCGGTGGTAAAAGTAGAATTGAAATTGAGGAGTGCATTTTGCCCCGCAGTAATAGTTTGTTGTGCTGGAGTAAGTGTACAATTTGGTTGTGCAGCTGGAATAATGTTGACTGTAGCCGTACATATAGAAGGTGTGGATCCTGCCATACCGTTGACTGTAAAACTATAAGTAGTAGTCTGAGTAGGAGAGACATTAATTCGTCCAGCCTGGTTGGGAAGGATGATTCCTCCAGAGATATTTACGAGATTAGAGATGGAGGTGACATTGCTAGAATTGAAATTAAGCAACGCGCTTTGTCCACAGGTAGCCGTTTGCTGTGCTGGAGCAAGTGTACATTTAGGCTGCAGAATATTTTGCACTAATTTACATGAACTATCGCAGATATATCCAACAGGAGCTCCATCGCTGCCATCACATTCTTCTGCAGGAGCAGTGGATGTCCAAGGGAGTATAGTTCCATTGATTAAGATTCCTAATTTTCCATTGGTACTTGCAGTACCTGCTTTATTTGGATTATCTTGGACGCCATCTCCACATTTCGCAATATAGAAGTTTTGACATTCGTAG
This sequence comes from uncultured bacterium, assembly GCA_903904545.1. Next base: position 4,414 of record CAIVDB010000058.1, read on the forward strand.
TCATTCACAGCTGGATATCGAGCACTAGGATTACTAGTAAACGATCCTCAGATGCCATTTATCCCAACATAATTCATGGTGTAGATATTTGTCAAAGACCCTCGTCCAGAGATTTGTCTTCTCCAAAGATTGTGAACAATCTGTGCTGCAATAGCGTTTCTATTTGGAGTAGGTGATGGTTTAGTTGTATAAGTTAAATCACTTTGTTTATACACCAAGAGGGTAGATATCCCTCAGAAATTGAAATGATTTGTTCCGGGTCTTCCGTTAGAAGTATAAAAGAATGCTGGAAGGAGACCTCAGAGAGTATTGCTATTCAATGTATTTCCCAGTGCTCCGTAAGGATTGTAAATGCGCGTATTGGTAGGATCCAACATTTCTCGACTCGATCCCAAAGTGTTCGGCGTCTGAGTTTCATATGCTCTAAACGACTGTCCTTCATAGAAGCCATAAGGAAAATTACTGATACATTGGCTAGTATAGGCAGTAGGAATGCTTGTTTGGGGAGTGATTCCACCCAAGGAAACAAGTCATGCAAGACTAGTCAAAGGTAAGAGTCCACCAATCAATCATAAGACTATACGAGGAGAATGAGGAAACATGGGTATATATAAGGAGTAAAAATAGTATAAGTATATGTGTATTATTCAATGCCTGGTCACGTGTGATCTCATCCACCTGGCTCTAATCCAGGACCCGTAATGTCTCCATCAGGAGTCTCAGCACCAGGAGTCGTACGATCTCCATCTCATTTTTCCGTACGAATCAATCCAATACTCATGCTAAGATCTTCTCCATACGCACCCGCCTTCATACCACTAGAGAGATTTCTTCCTCAGATATGGGTAGAGTTTTCATAGGTCACCACAGGAGGGGTTTCTGGGGGAGGAGTATCATTTCCTGGCTCTACAACATCTTGAGAAGTAGTAATGTCTATTCACTTAATCTTCATTCCTAGCGATTCATTACAACACTCACCAAGCAAATAGAATACTCGATCAACATTTAGTCTAACCTTTTTATTTGTATTGTCAATAGGAAGTGTTCCGTCGATAAGTTGCTCTATTGCATCTTTTTTCCCTAGGTCGATAGTGATATTTTCTTTTGCACAAAGTGCAGTAATATGCTCCTTAAATGTCTTCATTTCTTGTTCGTTCTTCTTGAGATTTACCAGTACCCAATCTTTTGCTTGCTGAGGATTCTCTTGGATGGTATAGAGTTCTCCCTGATATCCCGTTCCTCCAAGTGAGGTAAGAGAGAAATTCTTGCTGATATATTGATTTTTTCATTTTCCTCTTCTATAAAAAGCAGAGTATCAAAGAATAGTCTCATCTTGTGTTGGTGTGGTATAAGGATGAGTATCTTTGCTCCATAGTGTTCTTTGTGTTTTGAGTTCATCCATAAGGTCGGCATCCATAGTTTCTCCAGAGGGCCCCTTCAATGAAAGTGCATCCATTTTGCTTGTCGCATGATAGCTTACGATTTGACCAATCTTTGCTCTTGCATATTCAGGCTCCTTGGCAAAAATTTGTTTACATCTATCGACAATATATGCTTTGGTGGCAGCAGGTGTTTCAGCGCTTTTTAATTTTCCAGCAAGTGCAGGAAATTTGTTTCCTAATATTTTGATCAGCGTAGCAACTCCTTTACTAAGTTTATCGGCATTGATAAGTCACTCAGAAGTTTCTTGTATAAGTTTTTTGTATTCAGCAGGACTGTTTTTTTCAGAATTCATCAATACTGTTACCATATCTTTCATTATCTTTTCCTCTGCTTGTGTCTCTGTAGTAAGTAAAGATTCAAAGGAAACTGTCTTCTCTACTTGTGTTTCTGTGCTTTCTGGTGTTTGGGTATCTGCTTTTCCCTCAGATTTGACTTCCGTAGTTTTGCTTGTAAACGTCATCGGAGCATTGAGCGTTTTCCCTGAGTTATGCGTAGAAGGAAGTCTGCAAGTTTTCGTTGTTCCTTCTCCTCCGAGGACCAAGAAACATCTTTTCCCAAGACCATCAGATTGGGTATAAGCAGTGATATTGCCTACATCACCCATGATTAAGGTTTTCCCATCAGCAGAAAATGCGCAGTTATCAAGGACCTTTTGTTGGACCTTACTGCGAATATCTATGATATCAGAAATGTTCCCCTGAGTGGCGGTCAATGAGATATGTCCTTTTGGTTCTTCTTTTACTTCAAGTAAGGATTTTCCTTCATTGTCCCTAAGCGAGTATATTGCATCGATGTATGTTGCATAAGCTTCTACGCTAGGTGGTTGAGGAAGGAAAATATCTTTTTGGTCGATACCTCCTGCATTGATAAGTTTTGCATCCAGAAGTTTTTGATCCTGACGAGAGATGTAATTATTTCTTCGATGTCTGAGAGATAATCAAATTTTTGGATAGATTAGAGGAAATACATCCGCAATAAACATACCACCAAGACCAGCGCTGACCTTAGAAATTTCTGTCTTGCCAGCGATACGTTGATACATGGTTTCTCTCCATTCGTTCGTTATTCCTTGGGTATAAATATCCAAAAGAGTTTGTGCTGCTTCTACAGGTTTCTCTGCTGTTTGCAGTGCTGCACGAAGTCCACTTCTCTCGAAGTATTGAGCAAGTTGTTTGATATTGGTCTCAAAATATTTTTTATTATTGACGATAAATTTTTCCATCAAAGGCTTCTTTGTGATGAATGTCTTCTGCATCTCTTCAAGATGAGTAAGAAGAGTAGTCTCAAGTGCGGACTGAGAACTTATTCCCTCCTTAGTGATGCCATGAGCAAAGACTTCAGAGATTACATCGCTATATTGCTTATAGACTTGCTCGATAGCAGCCTTACTATCTTTCTGATAATTGAGACCTACTTCGCCGACAGTGATCATAGGAGCTATACCGACAAAAATCTCACTTGCGCCCGCTTCGACTCCTATATATTTAGCTTTGTGAAGATCGTCTAGAGAACTCGTAACGACTTGAGGATAATTAAATTGATGAGCAAATTCTCCTCCTATATGGACACTCAGAATAGGTGTTCATAGCACATTACTCACACCACCATTTCGTGCATATTTATCTTTTAATTTTTCTCCTGTAGTTCCAGATTGTCCAAAGACAAACCCAACGGTAAGTGTAGCAGGATTGAAGGTAATAGAAGCAAGTGCTCCCAACAAATCTTTCATAAAACTATTTTCTATCTCATGTCTTTTTTTATTGATATCTCGAGATTTACTTATACCTAAGCTAAGTAATTTTGGCTCATCATTCATCATTGCATCGATATGTACATTATCCAAGAAGGTCATGATACCTTTCTTCATCTGGATAAATTCAGGACTTCATAGCGTGATTTTTTCTCCAGTGGCACTATTTTTTCCTAGAGATACAAATACATCCCTAAAGGGATTGTTGTCTAATTTCTGTTGTAATGAAGGATACGTGACAGGAATTCTATCGATACCAAGGAGTCTATCTACAAGATCTGGGGCAAGGGTATGAGAGGATCCATTGATTCTTTCTATCGTTTGTGAAAATAGTGGCTGAAATGCAGGATAGGTCTCACAGAGTTGTGATAATTCACTAAAGGTCGCTTTATCTTCACTAATCTCTTGTATAGCACTTCTGATCTTTGGATCAGTATTAGCAATATCTATATTCTTGAGAACATTGAAAAGTACAATATTTTCTCCTTGAGTAACTCCTGGATGTAAGGCAAGAAATTGAGTATCCTGATGTTTTATTTTGGTTTCAGAAAGTTTGACTGCTGTCTGCATGGCATCATAGAGCTGAGGCCCGAAGATTGCCCCTACATCGCCCTGATTTTCTCACTTAGACATCTTTTGTTTTTCTTTGACAGCAAACCAATCTGCTCTCCAAAGATCCTTCCAATTGGAAGGAAGTGCTGATTTATTACGTTCTTGGTAGTCTTTTTTCCATTGTTCTCTGTGTTGTCTTTTGTTGGTATCATCACGATACTGAACAGATAATTTTCCATCTCCATTATAATCACACAAGCTCTTGAGAATGTGGTCTGCATCCTTGGGTGCATTACTAAAATTGCTTCTTTGTTTCAATCTTTTTTCATATTCAGAACCAAAGCCTTCTACTTCACGAGCAAAGGCAACTAATTTTATTTTAAAGTCTTCGTTCCCTTGCGCATATTTGATAATGTCAGCAAGTTTCCCTCTTTCGTGATCTCGTCATCCTTCACGGTCGTAGGCAAATCCACATCTCTTGATATCTTTTCCTGAGTCTATTTTGTCCCATAGATCTGGATTCTTCTCAAGATATAAGATTAACCCTGCAAGTCCATTGACAGGACTAAGATTGATTTTGAAGTCTCTTGGAGAGAGTTCTCCCAGACCACCAAAGATTTTCTCCATCTCTTTGTGGAGACCACCTTTTTTGTAGATATTGAGAATATCTTGCTCATTTGTTGGTGCATCGATATCATCATATTCGAAGGCAATCTTTCCTTTGGGACCAAGTTCTTGAAAATTAAATGTTTCTGGTTTGTATCCGTAGGTAGTTTTTTCAACAAGGGTTTCTTTGGGATTTTGCTTATCTGTGGTTCATGGAGTTTGGATATCTTGTTTGAGATCTTTGAGGAGAGCAGTAGTGATATCATGAGAAAGCTCATCGAGTTCGAAAGTGGTCTGATCTATGACATCTTGGATCTCTTTGTTTTGAAGTTGTTTGATATAGGCATCGAGTTTGTGATTGGAAAGATATGTTTTAAATTCATTTTTTATTCGTAGTTTCCCTTGAGTAGCATAGGTTCCTTTCTGAAGAAAAGCAGCAACAGTATCTTTATTCGCCAATAAAAAATCATCAAAATCTTCTTCAGCAAGTATGTTGATCCTTGATTCTTTCTCTTTGTTGTCCAATTCTGATAGAGAGGAAACCTTGATCTTGTCTTTAAGATCAACTACAGTATCCATCTTCAATGCCTCTTTGAGAGAAAGTTCTTGCTTTGAATCAGGGGTAAATTCAACTCAGCTAGTGATAGCCATGGTGATGCGGGAATATAAAAGCCTATATAAGGTATATAGACAATGATACTCCCTTTTGCATATTTGTAAACTTTCTTCCCCCAAAAAGAAAAAAACAACTTGCGTTGTTTAATAAACGTGATATAGTATGGGAAATAGGAGATGTATTGAGGAACTTTGTGTATTTTTGACGATCTCTCTTGTTCGTTAGAGAGGCCCTCCGCTTCGCGGAGTTTATTTTTTCTTTTCTTTCTCCATGGACTTCCGTCCATGGTTATGAGAGGTCGAGCCTTCGGCTCTTTTTCTAGCAACTTCAGTAACTAGGTATTGAGCGGACCTTTGTTTCGCAGAGCTTCAATCAAAAAAGTCTTGAAGAGACGACCTATTTTTCACTTTGGATGGAAGTCCAAAGTAGTCAAAAAAAATCTTATAAGTCCCAAGGGGACGACCTCTACTAAGTTATGATTTGTAATAAATTATTTTTTTTTAGCCACGAACGGGAACCTGCCCCGCAGTACTGCGGGGTCCAACCCGTGACCTCAAATATTTCTATAATGAATTATTCTTTTTCTTAGCCACGAACGGGAATCGAACCCGTGACCTCACCCTTACCATGGGTGCGCTCTACCGACTGAGCCATCGCGGCAATAGTATAGATATAAGTAGCAAGATATGAGTATTGAGTACTCCATACTTACTACTTTATACTTTATACTCGACAGAGACTACATATCCTCCCTCAAAATTCAAGTCAAACAGAAAACAGGACTCCAGAAAACTATTTTTCCTCCAAAAACATCTTTTCTTCGCCTTCTCTCATAGCGAGAACATCATCAGTCATGACCATAGAAACTCAGATATGATAGAGGCGTTCCAACTCTGGAAGGGTATCGATGACATAGACAATGAGTTTTTTCCCCATATCTTGTACTTCTTGAGGCGTATTGTCTTTGACGAGTGTCTGTGGCATGAGATAATATTGATGAGCAAGGTGGGGAAGTACACTAAATCCACTAAGACTAAAACTATCTCGTCCTGCTTGGATACGTTTATAAGAGCCAAGAATATAGGTAGCCGTCTTATCGTAACTAGAAAAGATAACATCATCCATGCCCAATTTTTGTACAGTTTGGATGATGGAAAGTGTTTGTTGCTCTGCTTGCTCAGTATCTTGTGGATTGAGTACTTTGATATCCAAAAAGTAATAGTCAAAGAGTCATTTTACTTGAGGCAAAAATTCCTCTAGCGTGAGAATTTTTTCTCCATTTTTCAGGAGACACTTGCTTTGGATCTCTTGAAGTGTATAGCGATCTACTGTATCATTACGTCATTTACATGTGGTCCCAGCAAGGACAGGTCAGTGGATGACAACATTTTGATGATCTTTTGTTTGAGAGACATCAAATTCTATCCCATCAGCACCATGCTTTTTTGCTAGTAACATCGCCTCTATTGAATTCTCTGGAGCATCACCACGAGGGGCTCATCTATGAGCAATGATTGTCAATCTTTTTGCTGGAGAAGATATCTTCCCTGTAGAGACATCTCCTGTCTGGAGAATCGGTCATTGGAATGCCGTGTAGGATTGTAAATATTTATAAATAAAGGGATACGTATACTTGAGATCAGCCACACGAGCAAAAGATTCAGAGACGCCATTTATATTGGAGACGCCATATTTATTAGCAAAATAACGACAAAAAATCACTCCCCGATTTCTTCTCTTTTGGAAAGAAAAGGTATCGTTAAAAATTCTTGAGAGGGTAAGGTTTCCTTGTCCAACAAGTTGTTTTAGCGCATAAAAAAAGTCTGTATGTTGGACAACATTGGTATTGATTGTCCCCGGACGGATGCCTGCACCCACGACCGTAGCTAGCGCTTTCCCGTATCGTAAAGCTCATAATGCTTCTTTTTCTCCACTCATCAGCGGCGTCATCTTTCTATGATCTCCTACAATGATCAATATTCCATTATCAAAAAATTTTTCTTTTTTGAGTTGTTGATAAAAATAATATAAGGTTTTGTCAGCGTATCTACGTGCATCCTCCTCTGTATCTCCATAAGGAGAATTAAATGGTTTATGGAAAGAGATCGTTTGTAATGCCAAAAAATAGGGATCTTTTTGTTTCTCAACAATCTTGAGTGTCTGGGTATAGAGGTCTTGATCTGGAGCGGCATCGAAAACATATTTTTTTTGATTTTTGAAAGCTTCTTCGCCCACAATAGTAGTAAATCCTATTCCAGAAAGAAACGTTCTTTGATCCAAGAAATTGAGATTAGATGCACTCACAAAAATAGGCGTATATCATTGATGCTCAAAAAACACAGGAAGAGGTTCTGTATATGATTTATATCCAGTATAGGCGCTATCTTGTTCCCAAGCAAATTTCCATGGCTCTACTCATTGGAGAAGAGAAATATGTGCAGTATCAGAAGTACATCCATTAGCGAGGAAATTAGTGAAAGTGACTCCTTGTGCTTGGATTTTGTCAAAATAAGGAAGATTGTTATACGTCTTTCCAACTCTTAGTGAATCGATAACAGAAAGAGATTCAGCAAAAACAACAATAATATTTGGTTTCTTCCCAAGTCATTTCGTCAAGGAAAAATATTTATTATAGGAAGCACTTCCTATAGAGATACTTGGATTGAAGATTGCATCACGGATTGCCCAGATATTGAGTGTAAGAACATTTTGTGGTAATTGAAATCCTGTACGCGCATAGAGACTCGTAAATGCTGCTGCAAAGGCAAAGATGCTACAACATACAGCTAAAAAAAATCTCTGGTTTTTTCTAAAACGCTTGTGCTGAAGGAGAAAAAACGCCCCTATTCCTCACAAACAAAAAAGACTTAAAATACTAATAGAGATAGCACCAAAACTCCATACTGAGGGAGAAATAAATTGAGGAATATCTAAGATAGAGACTCTACTTTGAAAAAGATAGAAGGTAAACATATCGATAATAAACAGCAAGAGAACCAAGAGAAGAAGAATATTGTTGAAAAATTTGACTGCGCGTTTTTTTATAAATCTATTGAGCAAAACGAGGACAAGCAAGAGAAAAAACACGAAGAAATCACTCACAAGATATGCAAGATAATTTGCTAAAGTTCCAGAAAATGTTGCTTCACGAAGAAGTTCATGAGAGGTAAGAAACAATAGGAGTTGTTTTATCCATAAACAAAAAAATCCTAGAAGTGCAATCGTCCTTCCATACATAGGCGTCGTATATAATGCTTTTTTGAAAAAAGAAAAAGCTTTGGAATGATGCATACGGGTATATTTTTTTGTTTTAAAAACAGCAAAGAATAGTTTCTCTCACATTACGAATTTAGCAAAACGATTCAATACATAATTGAGAAGAAAAATAATTTCTTGATATAGAAAAATAGATTGGTAGAATGGTCTTTCCGTAGAGCTTAGATGTTAGAGCTTAGATGTTAGACTAATGAACAAATAAACGAATTCTCAATTTTAAATTCTCAATTCTCTTCCATGTATACTCCATCCGAAACGATCCTCAAAAAATATGCTGATGTATTTGTAAAATTTGCTCTCCGAGGAGGGAAGGGCGTCAATCCAGGCGATGTCATCTTTGTACAAATTCCGGAATGTGCCAAAGCAATGTATCTTCCTCTTCAAAAAGCAATCCTAGAGGCAGGAGCGCATCCTATCTTTGAATATCTCCCTGACGGTGTGGCTAAACATTTCTATGAACATGCTAGTGATGAACAAATTGGTTTCTATCCAAGTCATTTTCTTCATGGAAAAATAGAACAAATGACCCATGTACTTTCTGTAATTGCGGAAGATGATATGCAAGAGCTCAAGGATATTGATCCCAAAAAAATTGCTGCAAGAATTTCCTCTCGCAAGGAATATAGAGAAAGACGTATTAGGAAAGAAATGGAAGGAAAAATGAGTCGAACACTAGGATTGTTTGGCACCGAGGCGATGGCTAAGGAAGCAAATATGTCACTCGAAGATTATCGACAAGAGATTATCCAAGCATGCTATCTCGACCAAGAAGATCCTATCGCTAAACGACAGGAAACGCTAGATGCTATAGAAACTATCAAAACAAAATTAGATGAACTCCCTATCGAATATCTTCATGTTGTATGACCAGACGCGGACCTTACTTTGAAGCTCTGAACAGATAGACAACGATTGGGTGGGAGAGGATGTAATATTCCTTCTTTCGAGATTTTTACCTCCCCAGATCGGAGAGGAACAAATGGCTGGATAAGATTTAATCAGCCCTTGTATCGTTATGGACAGATTGTCAAAGACATCACTTTGCATTTCAAAGATGGAGAAATTATTGAATTCGATGCAAAAGAAAATAGAGAACTCTTGGCAGAGATTATCGCCATTCCTAATGCAAATAAATTGGGAGAGTTTTCATTGACGGACAAAAAGTTTTCTCGCATCATGAAATTTATGGCAGAGACCTTATATGATGAAAATGTTTGAGGTCCCGAAGGAAATACTCATGTAGCAATCGGAAATGCATTCAATGAATCACACAAAGGAGATACGGCAAATTTAACAGAGAAAGATTTGGAGAGTCTGGGACTCAATCAGAGTGCGGAACACGTAGACATTGTTTCTACTGCTCCGAGGACAGTCACTGCTACCTTGACGGATGGCACAGAAAAAATAATTTATCAGAATGGAGAATTCTGCCTCTAAAATAGAAGAGTAAAAAATCGTACAAAGTTGTACAAGATGGAGAAAAAAATAAGAGGAAAAGAGAAAAATAGGTAAGAAAGTGTTGTGCTCCTTTGTAAAGGAGCTGTCTGCGAGCAGACTGAGGATTTAAATCCTCCACCACTGTCGTGGTTCCCCTCCTTTGAAAAAGGAGGACACAATAACTTCGGCATTATTCATTATGTATTCTTAATTATACATTCCCTTTGCTTCCCTTGAAAAACTTCATCCATTCAGTACTATACAAAAACTCCATCATTTAGCATTCAACATTTAGCATTTAACATTACCTAGGGAAATGGCTAGTAGAACAAATAAGCAAGGAATTGCAAAAAAGAAATCCATCCAACAAAAGCAAGCGAATAGACTCAAAGGATCTAGAAGATTCGACTATCCCAAAAGAAAATTGACAGTAGAAGAAGCCAAAGAATTTGGTGTGGTTGGGGTATGGAAAAATCCTAAAGGACATGATTACAATCGATTCCTTAGAGGAAGAAAAATTTGTCGAGAAACAAGATTGAGATTAGATCCAGATGGATATAGATATATTAGAACTCCCTCAGGAGGATCAGAAATGGTTTCTGTCCCTGTCTCTGGATGGACCAGAGCAAGACTGAGAAAAAGCACAACAGGACGTTAAGATATTTCTAGACATAAAAAAGCCCTGCGATATATGCGAGGTTTTTTTTGAAATAATTTTTGGAGAGAAACTAGCTCTTGAAAAATATCACAAACGCATTATAATAGATGCAAGATTTTTTTATTTTTTGTCCACAGTCACATGCAGTGAGGAGCGCGAATTATTATTGTACTTATTGTGATTTACCTCCTTTCCGGGATCAGAGTAGTCAAACAGTACGAAAGAAAAGTTATTTTCACGCTAGGAAGATATGCGTGAATTCTTCTTCCAGGATTAAAGTTTATCCGACCTATTTTCCAGACTACAGTAACGGTAGATATTAGAGAAAAGGCGGTGGACGTGCCAAGTCAAGAGGCAATGACCAAAGACAATGTCTCCTGTTCTATCAATGCGGTGATTTATTACAGAGTCAAAGAGGATCAGGTAGATAGATCTATCATTAATGTAAAATATCTCGACTATGCTATGACACAGTTTGCTCAGACGACGATGAGAAATATTGTTGGAAAATTTGAACTCGATGAATTGCTTGCCAAAAGAGATGAGGCGAGTGAAGAGATCAAAAAAATCGTTGATGAAAAATCTGAATCACGAGGAATAGATGTCTTATCAGTAGAAATCAAAGATATCAATATCCCTGATGATCTCAAAAGAACGATCGGAAAACAAGCCGAAGCAGAAAGAGAAAAAAGAGCAAAAATTATTACTTCTCAGGGAGAACTCGCTTCTGCAGAAAATCTCAAGAAGGCGGCAGAGATGTTGGCATTGGCTCCAGGAGCATTACATTTGAGGACCCTACAGTCTATCAATGATATTAGTTCAGACGCGTCCAATACGACAGTATGGATGATCCCGATTGAGATTATGAATGCCATCCAAGGCATCAATAAAAAGCTCAATGAAAAATAATTATATCGAAAACATAATCCAAAAGACGCTCTTCGGGGCGTTTTTTTTGATTATTGATTTTTGTTCCCAGAAAATTGACAGAAAAAAAAATCTCAGTATAATAGATTCATACAACATCAGTTTGACTACTGTTTATCTACTGTTTAACAACCCTACCATGTCTATTGTCGATCGGCAAGAAGAATTTAACCATAAGCCCTCACTCTTTTCTGTTGTTCAGAAAGATTTTTTTTCTATTCCCGTAGCGATTAGAACGATATCGATTTCTACTTTCCTTTTTGTATTGGGATGGGGACTTGGTGCAGATACTTTTTTTTCTATCTACCTCAAGACTATAGTCTCAAATGTCTTTCGGATATCAGTTATTGCTGCATTGATCCCTTTAATTAAAATGTTTTTTGCAGTAACAATTGGTACTTTGGATGACCATACAAATATTAGATCAGTTGTTTTTCTTAGTAAGTGAATATATTTCATTACGGGAATATTATTTTTCCTAGCAGGGATCCTTCATTCAGTACCTATTCTTTTGGTAGCTGTAGTATGTACCGCAATTTCAAGCGCAATGCTTTTTGTGAGTTATGAGAGTCTTATCCGTAAATATTCGAGTGTTGGAAATAAAGCAAAGGCATTCGGACTCTATTTCTCCTTTATGAACCTTGCTTATGTCCTCTGAGCATTAGGTGCTTCTTGGCTGATAAAATATGTTGAGCTCCCTTATTTATTCTTATTTATTTCCTTATTTGCTATAGGTTCCTTTCTTAGTGATACCTTGATTCCAAAGTTGAGTAAAAAAAACATCAAAGAGTTTTTGGGAAAAGAAAGTTTTATCCATCAATTTCTCAGTGAGGTATTTTCATTGAGAGCAATCAAAAGATGAGTTGTCGCTTTGGGAAATTATAATAGAAAAATGTATCGAGCATTGGGAGATGAAGTCCTCTTCAATATCTTAAATTATGTAGGATTTATCTTCATCCCCATTATTTCCATCCAAAACAATCTCAACCTTTCTCAGATAGCAGTGATCTTTGCAGTTATGAGGCTGCCATACGTGATAGACGTCTTTACAGGTGCTTTTGCAGATAAATATAACAAGAAAAAATTTATTTTATTGGTCCTCTTCTTTATGTCGTTTCTCTATGCCTTACTTGGTCTCAAGGACGGATTTGCAAGTATCCTTACTATTTCTTTGGGTATAGCATTTGGACTTTCATTACTTCGCCCAGCGATTTCTGGACTCATTTCGGAATATACACATCCAGGTGATGACGGAAAAATTACCGGACTTCAACATTGTGTAGGGGGACTTGGTGCTGCATTAGGATCACTTCTTTTTGGCGCTACTGCAAGTATCTTTGGTATGGAAGCAGGATTCATCGGTATAGGAATATTCCTTTTTATTTTTGCATTGTGGGGCATCATCAGAAAGTTTCACGTGTTAGAAAAAAAGGCTGAATAAAAATAGAGACTAGCTTATTTTCACAGCCAGACTTGCTTTCGAGGGTTTGGCTTTTTTTATTTTTCCAAGTCTATGACACCAACTCATTCATATCAGAAATAATCTTGTGGTATACAATCGTGTTGCAATCAGAGATCATGAACATGATAGTCTTCTCATTTGTGATGAAGAAGAAGATCTACATTTAGAACTTGAGCGGCAACTTTTATTCTATTTAATCCAACTCAACGATTAAGATTTTCTTTTATTCTCCAGGAAACAGTATCGAAAATTTTAGTAAGTTCGCACATCTCAAAAGGCAGCCCAGGTCATCCATCTTGAACACTAAATCTTATAAGTAGCTTATGAAGAGTTGGCGTAATACTAAGTTTGATGAGCACCTTACTTTGACTATGATCAGCACTATTTTTAACTATTTCAGTAATCAAAGTAAATAAAACATTAGCTTGTTTAAAGGGAGTTTCATAGATTGCATCAGTAATTTCGTCGGCAAGATCTTCAAATTTCTCTTTTCTAATAGCATAATCAGAATCAGTAAAATCGGCTTCCCAAGAATAAACTTTGCCTTTCAAATTCATCATTACCAAAATATCCTCACTAGCAGAAGCTGACATCGAAGAAGTTGTTGATTCATCGTGACGAGGGGAATTGATCATGACGATTTACATATATAAAATCTCCCATCCTTGGAGCTCTCTATCTGTAAGAACATAGACTTCTCCTGTATTACAATTTACCTTCTCGAGCTGATGTCCCTGCTCATTTTTGATATCGAGAATCGTGAGTTCTCACATCCCCTGAGGTGAAATATATTTGATTTTCATCCCTGGTTCAATGACTTCCTTGGGATCGATGGCATAGTATTTTTTGTTGTCGTGTTCTGTGTATTTGTTTGTGAAAACTCAGAAATAATTACGGTTAAAGAGTGGACCTGCTGTATCGTAGGTTATGGATGTCTGATGATTGCTAGCTGATGATGTCTGATGATTGCCATCAGAAGGTTTAGAAGATTTAATGCTTTTGAATCATTTATCGAGTCTCTTATAATCAAGTGATTTATTATAAAAATTCAAAAGCAATCACACCTCTATTTCTGAATTGTTTTGCATATAAGATCTTAATTGTTTATAATAATCTCATTTAGTCAGCTTAGTAGATTTAAGTTCTAGAGCTACAGAATCATTAACGATTAAATCAATGTGTCCACTCCCAACAACTTCATCATCTATTGTGTAATTTACTTTGGTTTCTTCTTTGACTCTATATCATAATTTCTGTAATTCGTGTTTCAATCATTTTTTATACACCTTCTCAAGTAATGCAGGTCAAAGTTGGTTATGTATTTTCATGGCAGCTCAAATGATATCAAACGTTATCTTCTCATCTATAATAGTGTCTTTTTTCTCAGTTTTATCATCGGACATCGTCTGTCTCTTATCTTCAGATATTCTATCCTCAGAAATCTTCTGCTGTTTATCTTCTGAAATTTCTTCTGTTTCTGGGAAGTCCTTAAGTCCATTGAAAAGGAAGCCATCCCAGTATGCTCTATGCGGAATTTTATTCACGAGATCTACGATATTTAGGTCAGGCTCTTTGTTTGCCAAGATGCTGTCACGCATATGCGTATACGCTTTCACGACAGAAGCCACATAAAATTCTGATTTACTTCTCCCCTCGATCTTCATCGCATCGACATAGGGCATAATTTCTGCAAGTCTCTGGATCACACACAAATCTTTGGACGATAAGACATGACTTCCATCCTCATCTCCTTCGAGCTGAAATAATTTTCCCGGTCTGCGTTCTTCTTCAAGTCGTACTTTATATTTAAACCTACATGCATGCGAGCATTCTCCCTTATTTCCTGGTCTTCCATTCATATAATCTCCAAGTAAGCAGCGTCCAGAATAACTCATACACATCGCTCCATGGACAAAGACTTCGAGTTCCATCCCTGGTACCTTTTCCTTGATTTCTTTGATCTCAGCGAGGGATAATTCTCTCGCAAGCACAATCCTTTTTACTCCCAAATCATACCAAAATTGCACTGCTGAATGATTGAGTGTCGAAGCTTGTGTACTGAGGTGAAGTGGGGTATCGGGCATGTATTTTCTAATGATGTTGAAGGTTCCTGGATCAGAAAAAATAATTGCATCTGCTCACACATTTGCGATTTGCTCTACTGTCTTTTCGAAGATCGTAATATCTTGGTTTCTCGGAAAAATATTCATCGTAAGCAATGCTTTACTCCCTAGAGCATGTAATGCATCGACAGTTTTTTTGAGTTCTTCAAATCATAAGATCTTATTCTGTCTCATTCTAAGTGAAGTAAATGGTACACCAATATAGACTTCCTCAGCGCCGTACTGAGCAGCGACAATGGCTTTGGTATATGACCCTCCTGGGGCAACTATTGTAGGTTTCTTCATAACTAATAACGAATAACTAAAAGTGAAGAGTAATTTTTAATGCGTAATGCGTAATGATTAACCAAGCCTGAGCCGGACTCCGCGTTGCTACGTGGTGGAGTTTTCTATATAAAAGACTCCTTCACTAAGCATTAATCCTTAAACACCTGCCTGCCGGTAGGCAAGGTTCAACATTTATATTTCCATTTCAATGTATTCTTGCTCTGCAATTTTGTATATTGGCAACTTCTCTCCATATGCATCTAATATTGCCAATCTTTTCTCATCAATAGTCGGATCAGAAGAATAGACTCATCATCGATGACATATAGTTTTGATAGGCAACCATCATAATCATTCTCATACCTCTTCAAAATCTTGGGTAAAGAAATATTTCGTCCATATATTCGTCCCTGCCGAGCTTCAAACAATGACTTTGTTTTGTAATAGTGCACGTAAATTGGGAATGTTTTTTATAATGGCAAAAATTTTATCTTCATATCCTCATCCAAAGTAGATTACAGAACAGCGATCAATTTGTTGTTTAAAAGTATCTATATTTTCGGAGGCGAGCTCAAAGCTGAGCTGTTTTTCAGGATTATATTGAGCAAATTGTTTCTGATAATTTAGAAATCTTTCTTCCCAAGTAGCTCTATCTTCCGTCGCAAAGGTACAGATTAAGATTTTATCCCAATCACGACAAATATTCTGGAAAAAGCGCTTATTCTTATCGGAATCAACCTTTGTCATCCCACCATGTAAAAAGAAGTGCATTATCTCCAAACGAACAACTAAAGATTATTAGCTAAGGACTTATACTGAAGTGCTCTTTTTTTTCAATCTCAATAAAAAACGAAAACCGATATCCTGTACATCAGAATAACGGTTAATAATTGAGGGATTCATATATGCAAGCATATACTACCCAAGGGATGGTATACAATATCCACAAACTTGCGTCAGGGAATACTATATTTAAAGAGTACACAATGCCAGCCACTATACCACCGACTAATATCGGCAAGAGTTTCTTCGTTATCGGATAAATGATAACAAAGAACCATGGGATCATTTTCGTAAACAGATACCAAATGGCAAAGCTTACAAAGATTATGCCCAATGCAATGGGGATGATAATGACAGGCAAGATATCTCCTGCTATTCCCCAAAAAAATTCTGAGATTAATTGTTTTATTTTTTTCATATATTTAGTATTTTTAGTTTTTGTTGTTGGACGAATATATGATTTTACTTTAGAAAGTCAATGGATGGGGAAGGTAATCGGGAATTGGGAATCAGGAATTGGAAATTAGTCTAAGCTCTAAGCTCTAAGCTCTCCAATCTATTCAACGACTTCGATTTCTTCCATTTTTTTTTCTGTATGAAAGATCCCAAAGAGAAAACTGAGTTTAAAGAGAATAAGCCCAATAAAACTGATAACATAGAAGACGATTCTGATAAATCCGTAGAGCAAAAGGAAGAGTAGAACAACTACAGAAGTCAGGAAACGAGGATCTTGATATTTTTCATTGATCGCCTTGAGGACATAGTCACAGATACCCATATTGACGGTATGATTGTCCGCAATTGCCTGATCGATAAGATTTTTCTTATAGGTATTTAGAGTCGCGATAATCGGATTCTCAATAATATTTCCGGAGGTATCGCCAGAGAGTACCGATGGAGAAGACACTAGTGATTTGATATCTATCACGTCTTTGATTTTGGAAGTGAATAATTTTTCCGAATCCTTTTTGAGTGCACTTGCTTGCTGGATACCGAGCTTGAGTGGTCCAGCAAAAATATCTATTCCTTGATTACTTACACGAGAGAGATCTTCACAGGAAAAAGGGAATTGATTATAGAAAGAGAGAAGGACGAGACTATACCCTATTGTCATATAAACGGTAAAAATATATCCACCCACATTGAAATAGCCCCGTGAACTAAAGTGGATCTTATTTTTCGTCTCATCTTGGAGATAGGAAGCGAACATAAATATTCCCGCATTGATAGTAACGATTGCAGCGACCAGGAGCCAAGGAGTGGCAGGGATAAGGAGGAGTTCTAGGCCTGTAAGAAAAAGTAATACCAGCAAGACATATCTCATCGGCAAACGATAGAGTTCTATATACGCAAAGTGAAATGCTAAGAAAAAGAAGATAGAATACAGCAATGAGAGCAATACATTCCCTTGAAACAGGAGTGTATAAAAAATCATGCCATACAAGGAGATGCTAATTCCGATAAAGAGAATAGCTCTTATCCATTTGCCTCGCGAGCGAGAGGTCTTCGAGGTCACTTTGGGAGGGGCAGAGAGATCTATTATCATGCCAATGGAGCAAAGAAATAAAGGAATGCTGGGGCGTACAAAAGTAATACCCAGAAAGCAATAATCATTGCAGGAATAAAGGGAATCAATATTTTGTCTGCGAATAAACTCAAGTCGCTATCAGTTCAAACACTAGGAATACTATGTTTTACGACCCACAAAATCAACCACAATATAATGCCTATAACACTACTCAAAAGCAAAAAGACCATAAATAGCGAGGAAATATGTGCAATAGAATACTCGATATGGTGATAGAGAAAAATAAATGGCGTCAGTACTCCCACGGCTCCTGCAAGATAAATATCTCCTTCTCCAAGTCCCTCAGTAGCAGTATGATATCTCAGATAAATATATCCTTTTGCTCCATAGAAAATTACAAGAAAGCCAACAACGAAGACGATTACCCCTCGAAATGCCTGGACAAAATTGCCTTGATATCCGACAAGCTGAGGGAGTGTAGCTACGACAAGTAAGATAATCCAAAGGGGAACATGGAGTTCGTATTTCATGACATCATACACCATCAGAAGAAAGAAAAGTCGATTGATGAGACATCGGAAGATGATTGTCCCTATGCCCATATATTGAAATCCTAGGAAAGTAAGGACAAATACAAGTGCAGAACCTATTTCCAGCAAGGGATAAAGTCGGGAAATCTTTTGTCCACAAGCAGCACATTTTCCTCTTTGCCACAAGAAACTAAAGAGAGGAATCAGATGTCTGGGTTGGAGTGTGGTGTGACAGTGCGGGCAGACTGAGCGTCATCGAAGGATGGACTTGAGCGTCTCTTTGTCTTGTTTTTCTCCTAATCTCACGAGGAGTACAGATCATAAAGATCAAAAAAGTGTTCACAGAAGAGCAAAGAGAAGTAAGGAAAGTGCCATATCTTGTCCTAAGAAATAAACATCGCCACTATACGAGACTATCCAAAAAAATCAAGCAAATAAAAAAAAGATCACCAAGACGGTGACCGTTTTCCAAAAAAAGAATGTCTATCAGATTCTATAGGGTTTTCTCTCATTAACAATACGAACGTTTGGGACTTTGAGAATTTTTTTTGCATCGGATTTGTTGAGGGCAAGGATATTCCTTTCTTTGCCGATAATAACTGCATCATCTTTATATTCAGAAATAGTAGTTACGTAGTCGAGATTTTTGACAAGAACATCAGATACATCAAAAATAATAGGATGAATCCTTCTATATCCATCTGGGCCGGTATGGGAGCTTAAATCTCGATTATCTATAAAGGTTTTATTACTCATTGCATACACGTACAAAATAAATTGCCACGAAAGATTATAACAAATAAATCTAATATGTCAAGACAATGTGCTATTGCAGAGTTACGTTCGCATTTTCTTAATTTCTAAAAATTTATCATAAGGTGTTAGATTGTTCATTCATAACCCTGTATGTCTTCTTTTATAATTATAGTAAGATAGTCGTTGTCGTAGGTTATAATTCGCCTCTTCAATACTTATTAAATAAGCTCGATGTATTACTTCTCAGCTCTTTTCTGTTAAATGATATCTCTCTATTTTGCCGTTATGCTCCGGATGATATGGCTCATTTTTGATATGATTAATTCATAAATCTTCTAGATATTTGCTTATTGTTTTTGAAAATTCTCTTCACTGATCAGTTCTTATGCTTCTTATTCCAAATGGATACCTCTGTAATAATTCATCTATAAACTTCTTTGCATTCTCTATATTTGCACTTTCGTAAGCCTTAGAATATGCTATTCTTGTGCAATCATCTATACAACTATAAATTACAAATTTTCTGTGATATCCAAAAGGATATGAGGTATCCATTTGGATCTCTGCTCCTGGAGTTGTTAATGAATATAGTTTTCGATGCTTCTTTTCCTTCTCATATGTACTATGATACCTAACGTTTCTCCTCTTTAATATCCTATATACCGTTGTCTGATTCATTATAATCCTCATATCTTCTAGCCTCATCTTTATCCTTTCTGGTCACTCTCTTTTATATTTCATTCATAAAAAAGATACAATCTCTTCTATCTCTTCCTTTGTTTTATTATATGAAAATCACTTCTTGGGTCATGGCTTTCAACGCCTCAGACCTTCGATCCCATTATATTTGTATCTACATGTTCGCTTCTGAATAATTCTCATAGAAACGCCTAGAATTTCCGCTACTTCTCTAGTCTTTCTCTTCTTTTTTATGATGTCTTGAATAAGGAACTCTTTTACTTCGGAAACATCAGGTGCTATCATGGATATCTATTGATTAGAAATATAAACTAATCAATTATACTCCATTTTCTAAAATGCGAACTTAATTGCAGCAATTATTACAATAAAGTCAATCTTATTTCTAGATTAACTTTTTCTATATAAACTATTGGATCTGAAGAAAAGATAACTTAAAAGGAATAGAGAAAGAATAATTACAGAGACGGTTACGTAGGAGAGTTGAAAATTAAGGCTAAGATTGTAGGTAGTATGGAGTCCAAATCACAATAGCAGTCCAATAATCATGGGGACCGTAGTTGTTCCTATCTTTGGGAAACGGAGGCTTATAAATGCTATCAGTCCCGTAGAGACCACATGAATCAATGATGAGATAACTCCCCTGCCTATACTGAGAGAAATAAGACTCGTTCCTTGGTGTTGAAATATGCTTGAGACGATATATACCAAATTTTCCGTCAAACTAAATCCTAAGGCGATAAGGATACAAAACAGGATGATATCTGTCTGTTCTTTTCTTTTTTCTTCCATCAGGAGATTATTCCCCGTATTGTATTTGAGATATTCTTCTGCGTAGGCGGAGAGGATGTAGAAGAGAATGGCTGTACTTATTCCTAGTGCGAAACTTCCGTATCCGATCAGAAGAAAACAAATGATTCCAATGATAATGCTCTGGAGGATCCTATTGTATCGATTGCGAAATATGAGCGTAAGCACAATGATCCCTATCGAACAATAGAGTATAAAAAAGAAAACAGAAGAAGGGAGGAAGGGAGGAAGAGAAGAAAGAAGAAATGGTTTGAGTGATGGAATTCGTGATGATAAAGAACTGTAGACATAGAGTATTCCTACTAAAAATATTCCACTTCCCAAAATTTTGAAAGAAATAACTCTCTTCATTTTCCTTTCAGAAAAAATGGTATTTAGGAGTCGAATCCATATATAGGTGATGATAAGACTTGCTATGATGGCGAAGGCTATTTGCATTGGATCGATTGGAATAAAAGTAATCTCTTGATACTTATTTGCAGATAAATTGGAAGTGGTTTATTGGGAATCAGAAATCGGGAATTGGGAATTGGGAATTCGTTTATTGGCTAAGCGCTATTTTAATTTGTATCACTGTGAAATGACAATAGGAAAAATATTACAAGATCCTCAGTTTACAGAGAAATTTGTTTTGCAAAAACTTCTGTGTAGCTTCTGTGCGTGTACAAGAGAGGACCTTCGAACAGACCAAGAAAGGGAGGTGGACGATGCTCTCTACCAGAAGATATGTACTGCTTACAAGGACTATGTGGTCGAGCAAAAACCTTTGGAATATGTCTTGGGACATGTAGATTTTTTCGGGAAAGAATTTTATGTAGATGAGAATACCCTCATTCCTAGGCCAGAAACAGAGTATATGATCACTGCCGTGACAGAGTATATTGGAGAAGAAATGGAGGAGTCGGAAGGAGTAGTCTTGTTGGATATTGGTACGGGGTGTGGTGTGCTCGGAATTTCGGTTTTACTCCAAAATCACGATACTTTTCGTGAGGTCTTTTTCTCAGATATTACTCCAGAATCATTAGTTGTTGCCAAAAAAAATTATGATACCCATATAGATGCTTCTAAATATGATGCGAGATTTATCCAATCAGATTTGTGTGCATTCTTAGATAATTATAAAGAAATAGTCACTCCCAAGGATGTGATTTTAGTGGCGAATCTTCCCTATATCCCTGAGCAAACTCATGATGAACAAAATCCTGAGAGAGTAAAAAAATGGGAACCAAGAGTCGCTTTTGTCGGTGGAGACGATGGATTACTCTATTATAGAATTATGTTTCAACAGCTCTTCGATCTCAAAGATCAGGGACATTGTTTTCAATGAACCTTTGTGATGTTTCTAGAAATGATGACGTGGCAAGTAGATGTTTTGCGTCAAGAATTTGATGATCGCTTGGATTTCGAAGAAGTGAAAACCTTCCATTTCAATATTAGAATAGTGAAATGTTGGTTTAGATAGAGTGAAGATTTTAGAGCTTAGAGCTTAGAACTTAGATTGATAACTTCAGACCTGAGCACAGAGAATAAAGCATTCTGTTCATATTTTGTTTCCATTCTGAGCAAAAAGAATGATTCAATCTTTTTTTACTATTACTTTTTTGTTTCCATCGTATCAGATGGTCTCTCATCTTTTAATATATTCGAAGTCTTTGAATTTTTTGCTTAGTATAAACGTATTTGTTTTGCTTGTATACATTTTTTCACATACGATATATGATTGGTTTTCCCCTAGTATTTGTGGTTTTCCTTCAATATTCTTTGTGATTTTTAGAAAGTTTATGATAGACTTTTCTGCCCTTTCTTGTCCTTGAATGTCGTCTATACTCCCACATTCGATGCAGAGTCCTGTTTTTCATCTTTCATTCATATAGCCATCACTCCCTCATTTATGAAGAGGGCCCAGTCATGAAAGCATTTTTTTGACAGGGAAATATTTCGATAGAGCTTGTTTTTCTCCTATCAAAAATGTCTCACTTCTTTGGTTGAATGTATTGTGTAGGTCCAAGAGGTAATCCGCTTTATTAAGTATTCACCTGATCTCTCTTGCTCTCTTCTCTTCGTAACTTTTTCAAGATATTCTTTTTTTGAAACATCTATTTAAATCCTTTTCTACATATCTTATATCTTTCTGGATTGCCAAAATATTTGCCAAGATAAAATACACTGTTCATGAAACTATTTGAATCGTTGGTAAAAGGTTTTCAAAAGCTAAAATGCCTGCTTTTTCATTTCCATGCACGCCAGCCATGATGACTGTCGTTTTCCCTTGTTTTAATCAGACCATTTTGATTATAGATTTTTTCATTCTTAGTAATTAGGAAATAAAGGATTTTTGATCATTATAACTCTATCTTGTTCGTCATTGTAGGAAAAGACATCAATGAATCACTTTTTTTGGAATCGTTTGTAAGGATTGTCAGTTGCTTTTGTTGTTCTCAGTAATATGTATCTTGAGGGAGTTATTGTCATATCTTTTTCTCGCTGTTGATACAATGTAGATGCTACTTTCATCCCTCTTACTTGTTTATCTACTCATATTTCTGCGAAGTAAAAAAAACTTTCTAAGTCAAAATTACTATAGTTCTCTGTAATGTTTTGTGTAAGCCTTTTCATCTGTTCTGTGCCTAGTCCTAATTTCTCTTGGTTGAGCTCTCATATATTTGTTTCTCGTCCAAGCATGAATCCAACCAATTTATTGTCTAATGTCTCTGCTAGTTTTCCAATATATCATTGTTTTTCTGCTCGAGATCTTCGATCCCTTTCTACTTCGTTAGTATTGTAAAACGCCTTTAAGAGATTTCAACATACGCATTTTTGTGATTCACTTGCTTTGGACAATCAAAATAATTTTCCACAGCTTGTGCATTCATATCATTCATTCCATGGTTCTTCTCCGAAAATATTGATATAAAGCTGAGATTTTTCATTTTGTCTAAGATCTCTTTGGTCGTTTATTGTTTGTATCGTATTCATGTGTTGTTGTGTAAAATATAAAAAAATCCCCCGTTTTTCCGGGAGAGTGTAAAAAATTGATAATCGGAAAAACCTATCATTGATGGTAAAGATGATGACGATGAGATGTTTTGTTGAATATAGTTCTATCCATAACTTTTCTTTATATAAATACTTTATCTGAGTAAAGTATAAAGATTCCTATTTTAAATGCAATACTTTATTGTAATAAAGTTTCTAATGTGTATACTGTCTCTATTTATCTCTCAAAACCATTATGGAAACTAATCATTTACAAAAAATTTCTTTGGATCTGCAGAAGGCATTCTTGCAATTAAAAACTAAACAAGAGGTGTTTGCCTTTCTTAGGGATCTTTTGACTGAAGATGAAATTGTGGAATTTTCTTTGAGATTAGATATCGCCAAAAGATTGTCTCAAGGAGAAAATTATAAACATATTGAACAGAAAACATGAGCTTCTTCCACCACTATTGCAAGAGTTGCGAAATTTTTGAAAGGGGAATATGGTGGGTATAAAAAAGTATTGAAATAATAGATATGCAATCAAGATCTCTTAAATATATTTTGTATTGACTTTCTTCTATAAAAGTCTATATTATTCTTATTTATTTGATTATCGTTATTTATGAGTAGAGGCCAAAATAAAGGGAGCTTTAAAAGTCATACACAAAAACTTTTTTTAGAAGAACGTGATTTATCTGAAAAAAAGACCCAATTACACCATTCTTCGTCTAAGCATATTGGTAATCGTATTGCTCAAACTATTGGAGTCAAGTCACCTAAATTGGCTTTAGATTTTTATTCAGAGATATTTTGACAGATTAAACTTAAAGAACTTAAAAGCACTGCATATTCTAAAGAAGATGTTATTCATTTCTTTGATGGACTCACTAATATGCAAGTGACAACAGGTTGAATGAAATTGATAAAACCAATAAGTGATGTTATGATCTATATGGATGATACTAATCGTCCTAGTCTTGGGGAACGTGCTCTTATGATTATTCCTAATGGGAAAGATGTTCGTGATCTCTCTGCAAAACTTGTACTGACTTGTTTGCCTTTTCCTGTAAAAGAGCGTGTCATACTTATAAAAGATGATTACCAAAAACTGAAAGAGATTTTTTCTTCTTATGGAATCAAAATAACTCTTAGAAATTATTCATCTCTGTCTTCTTAATTCTAAAATATGTAGTCCTTTCTTGCTAGTCCTGATTTATTCTGTATGTGATATGCGTATGTGAAAAGATAAACGAAGTCATAATGGTTGTAAATATGAATGACAGTCTTTTGTTCATTCTTTTGGAAAGGAAAAATATAATCCCTGCAAGGATGCGGAAAAAGAATATCTATGAAAGCAATGTTTGTGTGCTGCAAATCAAACAAAAGAGATTCTACTTGCCACTTCTCCTTATGCTGTGAATTTTTGTTCTCCACCTTTTGGTAACATTAGATTGGAAAAAACTATTTTTGAAAAGGAAGAATTTAAAGACTATTCTCCCCAGGAAATTATTGATTTTTTTTCCTCTTTGGAAAACTCTTTTCAAGTAGATATTCTTCATACCCGTGATCAACCTCTTCTTAGAGTGTGTGTTGGTAAAAAATGAAATCAATATCTCCCTATTGAACTCTTCTGGGAAGGGCTGCATAGTGATATAAAAAAAGATTTTCCAGATCATACTAATCTTGTGAAAAATATTAGAATTCTCTTCTCTGCGTCTGGAAAGGCATTTAATTTTACTCTTCAGTAGATCTATTTGTACCGATTGCTTTTCTTGTGCATTCTCTGGATATAAATAAGTCGCATCATTTCTGTAATTGCAATAATAAATGCCCATATTGTTTGTATGGTATGTTTTCTTTTGGGGAATGGCTTAAAGGGGTTGGAAGTTTTAGGTGCTAAGTTTTGTGTTGAATTGTTTCTGGTGTCTGGATAGATATCGGGGTATTTCTTCATTTCTTGTTGGATTTGTTTTGGATTGAGATAGAGGTGATCTACATACTCTGAATGCGCTTGGTCTGTATTTTTTTGTTTGAGTGAAGTTCTTTGTGCCAATAAATATTCTCCACATCCCTTGGCAATAGCCATCTTATCAACCGCTTTCTCCATTTTTTCAGTAAACGTTTTGGAAAAAGCAAAACGAAGACTAAAGTTTACTAGTTGAAAGGAAGTCAGCTGTACATATTCTACTATATGCGCCATCTCATGTGCGAAGATTCCTTGTTGTTGCTCCTTAGAAAGATCGTAAAAAGAGATGGGAATATCCTTGTTTGTATTTATCACAATCGGATAGACACGATTTTTTGCTTTGTTGAAAAGTGAAAGTAATGGTGGATATGCCCTTAAGGTATGTTGAATCCCATAGAATTTATTTTCTACTACGATGATATAGGTTTCTTTTAATTCTGGATAAAAAGTGATTGTCTGGTAAAAGACTTCTTCTAGATGTTTGGGGACTCTTTTATTCTTTCCTCGAATTTTCTTTATCTCGTTGATGTTGCTTGTCATCATTTTTATGGTAAATAAATTGCTTATTTCTCTTTAACCTTCATCATAAGAATGCTTCAGATGATAAGGAGTATTATCATTACTGTTCCAGCTATTTGGTATTTGAATATAGGATATTGTATTAGTCGTAATGTGATTCATCATCGGATAAGTGGGGCTGTGATAGATGCTGCTTTATGAAAAGTGGAATATAGTCAGAAATACTCTCCCAATTCTCATTCTGGTGCAAGTTTTGTCATGAACGCCCTCGTTGCTCCAAAATATCATCCAGCTGACACTCATCATATAGTGGCTACTATATACAAGATCCAAGGTGCTGATGAATAAAAGAAAGTTGCTGTAGTTATTACAAGCATTACACATGTAAATGCCAAAACTTTTTTGTATCCGAAGCTATCAGCTAATTTTCCAATGATATATGCAGATGGCATCCCCACAGAGACAAATAGAATCAAAATTAGTGTCTTATATGTATCTGATACTTTGTATATTACTTCCATAATTACTGCCATATAGAGAATCATAGTGAGAACTATGTCTGAGATTAATGAGAAAGCTAAAAGATATAATCACACATTTCTTTGTGTGGTTCGGAGTTGCTTAATGCCCTCCCAAGCCTTCTTGTATATGTTCTGTGTTGTTTGGATTATCGGTTTTTTATGTTCTTTGAATCGTAAAAGAAGAGGGATCATACATAAAGTTGAGAGAATGAATGCAGGTAAGAATACCTGATGTCTTCATGGTTCTCCTATGAATGCAAGAGTACCACTTACAAAAGGCATAAATACAAGTAAGGCAATGATCCATCAGAATTGTCCGCATGCTTCTCATAATCCAGCAGTTCCTCCACGAGTTTTTTCTGTAGATACCTCTTTGAGGAGTGAATTGTAAAAAATTAGACTCGTCTGGTAAAGGTATTGTACTCCTATAGAAAGTCAGAGAACAATAAATATTTTGTTTGGAAGAGAAGAGAGGGCGACAAACGCCAAGATTCAGTTTATAATAATTAATCAGATAGTTGACCGTTTGAGAAATGGCATCCTTCTACCTATTTTATCCGATCGTGCACCTAATATTGGGGAAGAAATAAATACGAGAAGTGTAGCACATGAGAAACTTGCCCCATATCGAATATCTGGAAGATGGTTGTCTATAATCAACCATTGTCCGAGAAACATAGTCCCGATAGCAGAGAAAAAGAAAGAGTTTCAGAAATCATATAACAACCAGGTGAATAAATTCCTTTTTAGTGATTTTTTTTCATCCATCAGATTTTTAAACTGATAAAATTTATCCTAATTTCCTGGCAAAATAGGCTTCTTTATTCTCAAATCTAATCTCAATATGCATATCTTTGCCTAAGATTTCTTTGCAAATCCTTTGGATAGTTGTTGTGTTTTCTGGCTTCTTTAGCATCATCTCGGCGATTTTGTTTATTGCGATGATGGTTACTTTACTCTCTGTTACCTCATCGATAACAACTTGATCTTGGATGTTGTCTCTAAAAGTTCCCTGTTCTAGGTGCTGTAAAATTCATTTAAGTAATTCATTTCCGTCCATAGAATTTTGGACTTTGGATTCAGGATGTTGAATTGCTGGAACTTTCTCTTGAATAATTTCTTCTGTCTTTTCTTCTTTTTTTGACTCTATTTTTGGTTCTGGAATCTCCTTCTTGGAAATCACTGGTTTGGATTTCTCTTGCACTGGAGTTGGTATATTTTCACTATTAACGTATTTATTGATAGCTATCTTGTAGACAATGGTAGGGTAGGGATAGTATTTTATGCTGCCAATGATTTCTGAAAAAATTTCAGAGATACGAGCAAAGAAATCGATATCTGAAATGAACTGTTGATCGATATACATGAGACTTTGTTTTGCGAAATTGTGCAGATCGACTCATTGATTATGAATATCATCGATTCTTTGGAAGATGGTTTCTTTGTGCTGAGCTCTGATGATTTCCATAAAATCTACAATCATGCTTTCTGGAGCTACTCCCAAAAACTTCGTGATGTGATCTTCGTTGATGTCCCCCAGTACACTTACCTGGTCGACGTATTTGACCGCGTCACGGACACAGCCTTCTGCTATCTTTGCTATAACTTGTAAGGCTTCAGGAGTATGGGTAAGCTCTTCCCGGAGACAGATATTTTCCAAATGTTTTTTCATTTCCCCATCAGGCACTTTCTTGAAATTGAAAACCTGACAACGAGAGATGATGGTCTCAGGTACCTTATGGATTTCTGTGGTCGCCAAAATAAAACAAACGTTTGCTTTTGGTTCTTCGATGGTTTTGAGGAGGGCATTGAATGCGCCTTTGCTCAGCATATGCACCTCATCGATGACATATATTTTTTTCTTGAGGCTTGTAGGAGGATACATAGCTTTGTCCAATATCTCTTCTCTAATATTGTCTACTCCGGTATGTGATGCCGCATCGATTTCTACGTAATCCAGAGTCTTGCCTTCATTGATGGTCTGACAATTGATACAATGATTGCATGGATTTCCATCTGTATTTTCTAGACAGTTGATCGCCTTAGCAATGATCCTTGCTGCAGTAGTCTTTCCTGTTCCTCTTGGTCCAAAAAGCAAATAATTGTGATGTTGTTGTTTATCACTTCTCATTTGTGCCTTGAGAATATCGGTGATATGTGTCTGTCCTATAATCGTATCAAAGGTTTGTGGACGGTATTTGTTGGCTAAGGACATGGTTCTTATTTAATGCTAAATGTTTAATGATTAATGCTGAATGATGGAATCTTTTGAGTTAAGGGTTTAGGGTTAAGTGTTTAGAAGTGAGTTTATAGTTAAAAATTCTGCCTCATAACTCTGTACTCTACATTCTCCACTCAACGCATAACTCTGCACTCGTCACTCTTAACTCCTCGTATATGTATTTGCTTGGATTTTTCAATTAGAATGTCATTTTTGCTATTTGCATTTTTCTTGAAAATGAATATATTTTGGTCGTAGATTTTACCAAATAAAAATAAAGAGATGAAAAAATCAGTATTTTCTTTGCTACTTGTATTTGTTTTTGGCTTAGGAATGTCTTTCGTGTCAGCGGATACCCTAGATGATGCTATTACCTGGATGCAGAGTAAGTGAATAACCAACGCAGTAAATAGAGAATCCTATAAGGCTGAAAACAATGTATCTAGGCAGGCAGCAGCCAAATTTATGGTACAGTTTGCTAAAGCAATGAAAAAGAAAATGACTGCTTATGTATATTCTAATGCACAATGTGCTTTTACGGATGTAGCTAAGAATAATTCATTGAAACCAGAGATCCAATTGGCATGTAAAATGGGATATATCACAGGGAAAAGTAAAAAATTTTCTCCAAACGGAACCTTCACTATCGCTCAAGCAGTAGTTACGGTTATGAGAATCATGGAGGGAAGAAAGAGTGAAAAAGTAACTCCTCGGTACAAGAATTATTTCGATGCAGCGACTAAAAAATGATATCTTAGTGGTTTGGATATTGCCAATCCTAATAAGCCGATTACAAGATGAGAACTTGGATTATTACTCTATGTAGTTGCTAAACCAGCGCCAGTTGTTGTTCCTGTTGTTCCTGAGGTAATAGCGCCTGTTTCTACTGGAAATGTTTTAACATGAACTCAATCTGTATGAACAGGAATAATTGCTACAGGGAATATAGCTACGTGAAGTATCTTTTCTTCTGGAAGTCTTATCTCTGGTGCTGTTTATACAGGAGACGGCATCTCTTCCTGAGCAGAGTTTTCTTCAGAACTCATTCAATAATCTCTCGTAAATTTTCTTAATAAATATTGCTAATTATTCCCTTTGGGGTTATGTTTTGCCTGATTTTTTGAACTTTTATCTTTATTGTTATTTCTATGTTAACGAAAATAATTGCAACTATCACTGAACACTATGATGAACAACAGCTTATCGATACCTATGAGGCTTGAGTCAATGTCGTAAGAATCAATTTTACTCATGCTACTCCGGTCACAGCTAAACCTATTATTGAAAAAATTCATAAACTGAATGCGACGAAGAAAACAAATCTAAGTATATTGTTAGATACTAAATGACCAGACATAAGAACAGGCGTAAGAGATACAAAGTTGATTGTCAAGAAAGGACAGAATATTTCTATCTTTATAGATGATGCAAAGGTTGATCCTGTGTGTGATCTTTTTTGTGATTATCCTGATATCTTGTCTGATGTGACTGTTGGACAAGAGGTGATTATTGATTCCTGACTTTTGGTTGTTGTGGTCAAAAAAATATTTAAGGATCATCTTCTTGTGACGGCATTGTCTGATGCAGAAATATGATCTAAGAGACATATCAATTTGCCATGAGTAAGTATCGGCTTACCAGCACTTATCGATAAAGATAAAGAAGATATTATTTTTTGAATACAGGCAGGGATCTCTTTCGTTGCGGCATCATTTGTGAGAACGGCTGAAAATGTGGATGAAATTAGAAAATTTCTGGATACTCATGGGTGATCTCATGTCAAAATAATTTCTAAAATAGAGAATCAAGAAGCGATTACTCATTTAGAATGAATAGTCCAATTGTCTGATGGAATCATGGTCGCTAGATGAGATTTGTGAATAGAGTTGCCTATCCATCAATTGCCTACGTATCAGAAGACGATCTTAGATATGTGTTTTAAATATGGGAAGCCTGTTATCGTTGCTACAGAATTATTGAAAAGCATGGTACATAATCCTTTTCCTACGAGAGCTGAAGTTAGCGATGTGTATAATTGTGTCATCATGAGAGCTGATGCTGTCATGCTTTCTGATGAAACGACTGTTGGTAAATATCCTATAGAGACTATTCGTTATATGAAAAAAATTCTTCAAGAAGCAGAAAAAACTACCAATAACAAGCATAAAGATTTCGAAATACCAGAAACAGATGAATTTCATTTTCTCAAAAAAGCTCTAGCTAGGCATGCCTTGATGCTTGCAGATGAGATTCATGCAAAGTTAGTGGTTGTATTCTCTTATTCATGAGATTTGGCGAGGTATATGTCTGGATTTAAACCAAATCAACCCGTAATTTCTTTTACCACTGATGAGAATGTTTATCGTTTTCTAGAGATAAATTATGGAATATTATCAGAAAAAATAGCTAAACGATGAAAGCATAGTACAGAAAACCAGGAAATCGCTATCGATATATTGAAATCTAAATGAACGATAGAAAAGTGAGATTATATTATTGTTATAGGAGAGAGAGTGTATAAAGATGTTCATCAACAACAGATAAGAATTGTCCCTGTAGATTAGATTGGTCGTGGGTTTTAAATTTATTTCAATAAAAAAAAGCGCCTTTTGAGCGCTTTTTTATGGATAGTTATGTTCTAAATTTGCAAAAATTTGGATTTGGACTATGATTAAAGTGTTTATCTTTTCTTCATATAATGAATTTTGAAGTGTCTTCTTGACCTGAATCTGAACTAAGTCTTGCCACTAACGTAGGTAAAGATCTTTCTCTCTTGAAAAAAGAGATATGAACAAAAGAAACCAAGGAAACTCGTGATATAAATTTTTATAAGGAGTTGAGTCAACAACTAAGATCTTATGGGATAACCACTCTTCTATCAGATATTAAAAAAAGTGATCAATGGACGGCAATATTTGGAAATACAAATTCAGGGAGCTTGTATTCCGTACAAACGCAGACGTTTCCTCTTTGTCTCCTTATTGGGGAGAAAGAGTATACGGTTAATTTCGTAAATTATTCTAAGGACGGTGATCTAGGTTTTCATAAACCCTCTACTCAAGAAATTTTTATAGATTTGGCGTCGTGTCAGGATGCTTTTGCATATGAAACTCATGCAGCAAAATCTTATTATCATCGAACGGGGACTCTAGATATTTATGATTATATCACATGAATTGTATCTCATGAACAGCATCATCAAGATGCTACCGCATTGGAAGATCGTAGCTATGAAGAAGCAGATGCTGAAGTTGGACCTCTTGAAGTGATAGGTGATCCTTATTTGATCAAAAGACTAGCTAACGGCGTATCGAAACATATTGCTTTCTCTCGGGCACAAGAATCTAGAACATATAAACCAGGATATCAAGAATTATATCAAAGGTATGAACAAGCATTACAAAATGTGATGAAATCAGAAAAAAAGACGATGCTTTGGGAAAAGGCAAAACAAGCTCTTATCGAAAAATTGAAAACATGATGGATAACTATTGATGGGAAGAAACAAAAAAATGTTATAGATAGAAATGGGAAAAAATTTAGACAAGGATATTATTATGATGAAAAAGGGGAATTTAAAAGAGAGCAATATCATGAAGATTTCCATAGGGCACTCTCTCCTTTGTTGACACCAGATATCTTGAAAAAAATTATCCACGAGTATAGACTCCTTTCGAAGATAGGATAATACTTAACTATAGAAAAAAGCGCCTTTTGAGCGCTTTTTTGTAATTGTGAAATTTATTTTTTCTGATTATCGAGTTGGTTTTGGTCTTCTTGCACTGAAATTAGGCTTTTTATCTCCAGCAGGAGCACTTGATCTACTTGCTCCACCTGCATAACTTGAGCTACTTGAACTTCTTGGTCTGTCTCCTAAGCTTGATCTACTCGCTCCACTTGCATAACTTGAGCTACTTGAGCTTCTTGGTCTGTCGCTACTTGAACTTCTTGATCTTTCACCATAAGCAGGTCTTTCTCTTCCATAACTTGTTCCGCTTGTTCTTTCACTTCTGAATGGTCTTCCACCTCTGTCTCATCCTCTGTCTCATCCTCTGTCACCTCCTCTGTCACCTCCTCTTGATCCTCCTCATCCATATCTTCTTCCGCTTCCTCCTCTATTATCATCTTTGGCTCTATTGACGATAGATTTCTTTCCATCGATTACTTTCTCTGCGAAGGCATCTATGATCTTTTCTGCATCAGCATGACTTACACTTACGAAAGAAAAATCTTCCATGATTCTCATGTCATCAATTTGATTCGCTGGTACTTTAGCTTCTTTTTCAATTAAATCAAGAAGTGAGCGAGGAGTATATCCCAATGCTTTTCCTACAGCGATAAAGAGTCTTGCTTGTCCATCGTTACTTCCTCTTCCTGCTGGCATTTCACTAATCTGTTCATAGCCCTTCTGAGAGAAGTCATGCTCATAATTGATCTTCAAAAGTCCTGCAATGATTTCACGTGGGTCAGTATCTTCCATGAGAAAATCCGCAACATCTAGAAATTCTTTGAATTTTTCTCCAGCTACGGTTCCTTGGATATCTGTTTTGAGATTTGATTTTTTGCTTTCGATAATGTCAGATACCTTAGGCATTACTCCCTTTTTAATATCTGTTTTGGTAATAGCCTTGATAGATGACATTTGTCTGTATTCTCTAGAGGTTACAAACGTGATTGCTATTCCTGCTTTTCCTGCTCTTCCTGTCCTTCCTACTCTGTGGATATACCTTTCTGCATTTTGTGGAAGTGCGTAATTGATTACATGGGTCACATCGTTGACATCGATTCCTCTGGCTGCAACATCAGTTGCTACGAGAATTTTTACTTTTTTATCTTTGAATTGTTTCAATACTCTTTCTCTTTGTCTTTGTTGAAGATCGCCGTGAAGTGCTTCTGCATTGTATCCCTTGTCGGCGAGTTTCATCACGAGAAGATCAACATCCGCTTTGGTATGACAAAACACAATCCCGTAAAAGTCTGCAGACATATCTATGATTCTGCGAAGTGCTTCAAACTTATC
Organism: uncultured bacterium; assembly: GCA_903904545.1. The sequence continues at coordinate 37,863 of CAIVDB010000058.1, forward strand.
TTTTTCTTGGACTTCTAGGAAACTTTGTTCTGTCTGTGAAACCGTAGACTGTTCTTGTTTTGCTGAAACTAACTCATATTCCCCGATATATTTTTTAGCGATATTCAAAATGTTTCTGGACATGGTTGCAGAGAAAAGCAATACTTTTTTCTGGTCATTTGTTTGTTTAAATATCTTTTGGATATCTTCTTCAAATCACATATCGAGCATCTCATCTGCCTCATCGAGGATGAAGTATTTAAGATTTTGGATTTTGAGTGTTCCTCTATCCAAGTGATCCATAATTCTTCCCGGTGTTCCTACCACAATATCTGCACCTCTTTTGAGTGCTTGTATTTGTACGGTATAGGATTGTTTTCCGTAAATAGTGGCGATATTCAATTTCTTTGCTGTCTGGAAAGAACTAATTTCCTCTGCAATTTGCATGGCTAATTCTCTGGTTGGTGCCAAGATAAGTGCTTGGACTTCCTTACTTGGTTCGAGTCTCTCGATAAGTGGAATACCAAAAGCTGCTGTCTTTCCAGAACCCGTCTCGGCTTGTCCTATTACGTTCTTTTCTCCTTGGAGTAAAAGCGGGATCACATGCTCTTGGATGCTGGATGGTTCGATAAATCCCTTTTTTTCTAGGGCTTTGAGTGTTTTCTCTGATAATCAGAGATCTTGAAATGTTGTCATAGTCTTCTTGATGAAGGGTTAAAAATCGTACAAGATTGTACAAAATAGAATGTTTGTTAGTCAATTTCCATAACAACCTCATTACTCATTCATTGCATGAACGAAGTGAATACATTACAACCCCGACTTCTCGGGGCAGGTGGTAATGCATAGTAATGTGTTCCAAAGAATTTGGAACGTAACGTATGGTAATGACTAAAATTTCTTAGCTATACCGGATAAGCTATTTTGAAAATACAAAAAAAAGCGTTTCTGTATTTTTTCTTCATGTGGTTTTCTGTGGCTTTTAGTCCGGATCACTCTTTTGTGGTCCTAAATTTTCGCTAAAAGGACAGATGAAGAGTGAGAACGCTAATGTAATATAGGTATCTATTGGGTACTATATCTGACATAGTATATATAATTCCTAGGAAATTGCAATTGGAAATTTGTCATTCTGGAATATACCTATGTGCCTCCTCTCTAATCTTGCTAAAGAAAGTGAGGAAATGTACCTCTATGCTATAAACTCAACTTCCGTATTTCATAATAACTTTTTGAGTCATTCTAATATCCATACAAGATCGGATTGGGTGGCTCTTATGATTTCATATTTTTCTTCCTCCTCATCTCCATGAATATTTTTTCTCATGAAACAATGTTCTCAAAGTACCCAAGCTCTTGATTGTTTGTTCTTTTCTTCTTTGGGTGTATTTGGTTCTCTATGAGATTTGTTTAAAAATATTTGAATATCTCATGGTTGTAGAGATAAAAAATACCCATTATTTTTCTCCTTTATGTCTCTGATTCCTTCAAAGAGCTGTGGAATTTTCTCTTGTTCACTCATATAGATTTGGTCTTCAGACATGGTCTTAAATAACTCAATATTGATATATTTCTTGTTATTAAAATAGAAAAATTTTATATCGTCTTCTTGAAGTATCTCTTGATCTGCTTTGTGATTTTCTTTGGCTGCTGTTATTGCACTATGACATTCATCATTTGTGTTTACTCTACAAATTTCTTCCTTTTTTATAATATCTCGGCACGTTTGTGTGATTTTTGTTATTAATTCTTCTCTTTCTAAATCATTATTTTCCATGGTCTTGTATGAAGAAAATAAAGAAACTTTATTATGTAAGTTTTTTAAGCTCTTCTAGGATGGCGATGAGATCGGATTGTGTGGCGGGAATGATTTGGTAATCTCATTCATTCCTTGATCCAGGAATATCCATATTTATGAAAGCATGTTCTCCTAAGAGGCGCATTCATATTTTTCTGTTGTGCTCATCTTCAGAGATCTTTGTACTTAGGTAGGATTTCCCGAATCTTATAATGATGTCTCCCGTCTCAGTTTGGATAAAATTTTCCTTATTCTTTTTTTGGAGAGGTCTTATATCAGAGAATAACTTGGGCAAGTCTTCTTCATGTTGTGTGTATATTGGCTCTTCAGAGAGATTTTTGAATATTTCTATAATGAAATGATCTTTCAGATTTACGTAAAAAAATCTATCACTGAGATTTCCTTCGGGACGTTCCAAAAGAATTTCTGTATTAGCATCAGGGTCTCCATCATTGTCGATAAAATTGTCATAAATCTCGTCGTCGCTTGTTTTTATAAGATTTGGTTTGCGAGAGATTTTGTAACATGTTTCTCTAATATCAGTTGCAAGATTTTTCATTTCGACTTTTTCGATGTCTATAGTTTCCATGTCTTTTCGAGTAGAGAATAAAGCAAGTGAACTATATAAGTTCTTTGAGTAATTTTCTGATTTTTATAAGTTCAACTTTTGTTGCTGGTCCTATATTATCTTGTGTGCTCCTCGGATGGCCTACTTTTGTTCACCTGTCACTTATCCGAGATTGTTGTTCTCTTCTTTTGGTAAAACAACGATCCCCCAACATTAAGATTCAACTTATTCCCATATCTAGATTTTCAATATCCAAATCAATTTCTCCTTGTTTCATCTTTATGTGAGCTGCATCATCTTCGCCTTCGAAGGTCCTTCCTTCTTCTTTTTTTAATTCTTCTCGTATTCCTCTTAGACTACCTGTGCCGTTTTCTCGTTCTCAGCCTTCTTTGAATAGAGATAAAGATATATTCTTTTTTGAATATACTAATTTATATGGCATTCTATAGACAATTTTTTGGCTCATGTTTGGATTTTTTTCCATTTCTTCTCTAGTTTTTTGCAAATCTTCGAATGTAGATACGTTATTTATCTCCGCCTTATTTATGAGGTTATAACATATCTCTCTAATATCAGCGGTCAGTGTTTTCATCTCTTCATTTTGTTCTGTTTGAAAAAGGTCTAACATAGCTTTTTTTGTAAGTTCAGCCTTTCGACTTTTTTTGCCTACGTGTTCCAATGATAAAACATCTTGAATATTTATACCCATAGTGTCTGCGATTATTTTTTTTGCTAAGTCTATTTTTCCATTTTCTATATAGTTTCTTGCGTTGATGTTGTTTTTTGTTTTTAGTTCCATAAATACTTCCCTTTCTTCCATTTTTATATAGTAAATAATATAAAATAGATTCATACTACATATTTATATAGTAAAGTCAATAATTATTTCTTCTTTACATTTTCATCCTTTTCTCTATGTTTTTGTGATGAAAATTAAAGCTTCTCTGAGAAAAACAATGCAAAATACTCTGTCTCAACTCAGTCCTTCTGATGTAGAAATTCAGTCGGGTCTTATTGGAGGACAGCTACGTGACAGGATAGACGACCGTGATGTGTGGTCTGTCTTTTTACCTTTGTCCAAAGAACCTCAGATACAGTCCTTTATAGAGTATCTTCTCGAGCTTGGGAAAACTGTTGTAGTCCCTCAAATTTTTGGTGAGGAACTTGTCCCTGTAATCTATACTTCTGAATCCGTACTTGGTATATGATCTTTTGGGGTGTCTGTAATTGAGTCCCCGAAAGTATTCGTCTGAAAAATAGCTGTCATCTTAGTCCCTTGATTAGCATTTACTCGTGATGGTAAAAGACTTGGGAGAGGAAAATGATATTACGATAGGTTTTTGTCCAAGTATCCCGATGCGGAGAAAATAGGACTTTGTTTCGACTGCCAAGTGGTCCAGGATCTTCCTATAGATAGTCATGATGTTGTATTGGATGAAATTATATTTGAGAATTAATTATTGGTTTTTTTGTTTTTTTGTGGGACGCTGCGCTGGGCCTTATCCAGCTGAGCTGGACCTGACTACTTTTGGTAGTCTTCCTCATTTCATTCGGTCGCTTTTGTCTTGTGCTAATGGTAACGCTTCGCTGGGACCTACTTTTTTCATTGCCAAAAAAGTAGGCAAAAAGGCTAGGCCTCGCAGATCGCATGTTGCTCGGCCATGGTTTGCTTAGTCATTGTACGTATTCCAGCCCTCCCTCACGGCAGCCAAGTTTTGGAATAAGACAATAAGAGAAATTTATTGCCCTGTGGCAACAATGACTGCCTTACCGGCAACGACATGGATCGTTTTGTATTATTAGAAACAAGTCTTGCGACGGCTTTTAAATTGAAACTATTTATAAAGTATTGAATTTAATCATGATTGAGTGTTCCTTTATAAAAAATGGATATCAGTATATTCGTATTTTTCTGTTGCAAAGGGTGGGATTTTTTATACAATCAGTCGACGATAAGTAGACAATATGTGGACAGATACTTTTCTTAGATGAGGGGCTCTGTTTAGGAATATTTTATCTTATAAATGGTAGTATTACGATGGACATGACACCGTACAAACAACAGTTAGACAAAACTATTGCGTATTTTGAAACAGAATTGAAAAATTTACAAGTAGGAAGAGCTTCTGCAGGACTCGTGGAAGGCATTGAAGTACAAGCTTCCTATGGGGCTATGAAAGTGCCTCAAATTGCTCATGTGACCTTGATGGATGCACAAACGATTAAGATCGAACCACGAGACAAAAATGAATTGAAACACGTAGAAAAAGCAATTTATGATGCAAATATTGGTCTCTCTCCTCAGAATGAAGGAAGTTATCTTTTGATCAAGGTGCCTGCACTTACTCAGGAAAGAAGAGTTGAAATTACCAAACAGGTCAAAGCTATGGGAGAGGAAATTAAGGGACGTATTAGAGTCATTAGACAAGATGCTATGAAAGAAAATAAAACTATTTTCGATGCAAAAGAAATCGGAGAAGATGAAAAAAATAGAAATGAAAAAGATGTTGAATCTCTTATCAAATCACATAATGAAAAGGTAGATGAATTGGTAAAGATGAAAAGTGAAGAAGTAATGAAAGTGTAAAGAAGTTTTGAGTTTTAAGTGTTAAGTTTTAAGTAGTAGGAGTTTTATTGAAGAATGAATTTTTAATTATATAAATATGTACCCACAATGAATATTTTTGCATTATTAGTGAGTGAAATTTTATACCGTCCTATTTTCAATATTCTTGTTATCTTTTTGGCTATTTTTGGTGGCAATCTTGGAATAGCAATTATTTTATTGACGATTACGGTCAGACTCTTGATGATCAAACAAACCCTTGCAGGTAATGATATGCAAAAAGGGATGTCTAATCTTCAGCCTAAATTGACTGAGATTCAAGAAAAATATAAGGATGATCCAAAGAAACTTTCTGAGGAAACCATGAAGGTATTTAAATCTGATGGGAAATGAGCCTTCAAAGGATGTTTGATGATGCTTATCCAGATCCCTGTCTTTATTGGACTGTATTATGTAGTTACCCATATTTCTTCAGGAGAGGTGCCTACAACTTGGATATATAGTTTCTTTACTGGATTTGGTGGTCAATATATCGATCCTGCTAATATCAATCACAACTTTTTGTGAATGGATCTGTTAGCTAAACACAATATCATTCTAACGATTTTGGGTGCGATATTTACGTTTCTTCAAACTAAACTTACAACCCTTGCTCAGCCAAAAGCTCCTTCAGTACCTGGACAAAACACTCCAGATATGGGGAAAATGATGTGATTTATGAATTACTTCCTTGTTGCTATGATTGCTACCTTTGTTTGGCAGATGAGTGCGGCTGTGGGACTTTACCTAGTCACTACTACCTTATTTAGTGTAGGACAATATGGATACCAATACAGAGCCCTTCTTAGAGCGAAATGGATGGAATGGACTGCTGGATCTAAGTGAATCGTAGTGAATGGGAAGAGATAAAAATCGTACAAAATAGTACAAAATTGTGAAATGTTCATTATTTCAATGATACTCTATGATTGTTAAAATTATATTACTTTCTCTTGTGTTGGGTGGAGTACTTGGGCTTTTGCTCTGGTACTTTACTCAACTTTTTTTATTACTGTTTTCCAAAGGAGAGAAGGCTGTGTATGTCGGCTCGTTTGCTAGAGATTTACGTTTGATGCGCGAACATCTTCATCTGGCTCGTGGGAAACGTCTTTTGGATCTTGGTTGTGGGGATGGTAAAGCCTTAAGATTTTTTGCTCATCAGTACGGCATGATAGGGAGTGGCTATGATATCAATAGCTTCGCTATCGTGTATGGAAGACTTATCAATTTTTTGCGTGGATATACCATCACTTTACATCGTGCAGACTTCTTCCAAGCAGATTTAGCTCATGTGGACTATATCTATCTGTATCTCTTTCCTGGACAAATGCTCGCCATAGAGGACTGGGTTTTCTCACACATTTCCAAGGATACCATCGTGATTGCCAATACCTTTCCATTTAAAAAACATCTCCCTTTCGAGGTCATTAAAGATCATAAGGGGAAAGAGAGGATTAGATTGTATAGGAAATAGCATGAAGCATGAAGCTTGAAGCTCAAAGCTTTTGAAAAAAAGTAGAATATAAAAAAGGCGAATATTATTTGCTCTTATTTTCTTCTCTCAATTGTAGTCCTGATAAGATTCCTTTTGTGATTTCTTCTTTAGTCATTGCCTTAGAAGATCTTTTGTTGACTTTGAATATTCTTCATTGTCCCGCATCGCGTTGGGTTCATACTAAGAATTCTTTACTGAGTATATCTAAATATTCCTCTAGAGAAACATCTATGGAATTTCTTGCTGCAATGAGTTTTATATTATCTTTTACTGTTTCGGGATACTCTATTTTAAATTCTTTGGTTAGAATAAAATCATTCCCTGATATTTCTGTTTCTGCTATTCAACGATTATTTTTCTGGTCATAATAATTTACGAGTAGTGCTATACTTTGTATGTTTACTTCACTACTTGTCTCTGGAGAAAAGTGTTCGAAGTGATAATAAGGCATGGGATTGTATATTCCATGGCCATTTAAATGTGCTATACATAAGGCGTTTTCTATATAATTTGTTGCATACATCCCATACTCTTGAGAAGAAAAGTATGCAAGAGGTGCTATTATATGGTTAGGATCTATTTCCCCTAACCTTCTAAGATTGGTATATTCTTTTTTTACTACTTGGGGGGTTGTCTGTGGTTGATTAATCAATGTGGCAAATTTCTTCTCTTGTCCTATTGATGCTAAATAGACTAGCTCTGTATTGCCATAATTCATAAAGGATATATTTACTTCGGCATTCTTTTCAATGTTCAGTATGGGATATAATTGAGAAAAAATAGAGTCGTGTATTTGCTTGCTATATCCACTAATTAGTGCTTTTTTTATCTCCTCATGTGTTTGCTCTATAGACTGTCCTCTAATCGTTCTAATATAAAATTTTGGTCATCAAAAGCCTCTGGGGCTGAAGGGCAGTAAGCCCCCCTCCCTATCAGCCCAGATCGGCCAGCCGTTGTTGGGCCAACTGGGCTTGGGCTTGGGCCTCGGCC
>CAIVDB010000059.1 GCA_903904545.1 uncultured bacterium
AAAGCCAAAGAAAATAGAATTTATGACAATATACAAGCTCTTAAATGGCTTAGCTTGTACTCCAAATGATTTATTTCTTATCCAAAATACAAATGAGTCAGAAGCAGAAAAGGTACAATCCTAATAAAAAGTACAGATTTGACTTTGAAAAAGGAGAGTACATACAAAAAAACCAGTTTGTTGAATTACTAAAAAATCCAACAGCAATTATCTATGTTCGTGTATCCGACCAAAAACAGGTTGACGAATGAAATTGATTGGTAAGCCAGGAGGCAACGTGTAGAAGATGGGCAGAAATCAAACAAATTCCTGTATTGAAAGTATTTTCTGATGGGGGGAAATCAGGAGCTGATATGAGTAGAAAAGGACTATTAGACGCTATAGAGTATCTCAAAAAAGAGAACAGTAAACACCCTAAAGTATTGTATTTTATATGTACTGAAATTTCTAGGATTTCAAGAAGCGAAGACATCGCTCAAACAATGGAAATGAAAAAGAGAATTGAAGCAACTGGAGTAGAAATAGTCCTAACTCATAGCGGAAGAAATATATCTAATGAAAATGTAAGTGACTCCTTTATGACTGATTTTGATATTATCCGTGCAAAGAGCGAAAGACTACAGATAAGAGAAAGAAGCCTCAACGGATCTAAAGCTAAACTTTATAGTGGACACTGGATTTTTGATGTACCAGCAGGATATGAAAGGATACACGTGAAAAATGGAAGCAAGACAGAAAAATTTTTACAGATGATAGAGCCACAAGCCTCAATCATAAAAGAAGGATTAGAATTTTTTGCAAACGGAATATTCATAAACAAAATGCAACTTTTAGAATACTTCAACGAAAAAAAACTCAAATCAAATTCTCATTCTTCAAATCCCTGAAAATTAGGCTTAACGTTTGTACAAAGATTGTTTGAGATAGAAAAACTCTATTTCTATGCAGGGTTTATTCTCTATCCAAATCCAAACTACGGGATAACAAAACCCGTAGAAGCTATACACGTGCCATTGATAAGCCTTTCTACGGCTCATAAGATTTTGAAAAGATTAAACCTAAAATGAGGATTGAAATTTTGACCAAGAAAAGATACTTCAGACCTATACCCATTGAGAGGTATGGTTTGTTGTCCTAATTGCAATTACCCAATGACAGCCCGACCATCCACAGGGAAGATGGGAACAATCTATCATTACTATTGATGTAATAGAAAGGACTGTATAAAGAAAGAGTGTATAAATATAGATACTATGCACGCTGATTTTGAGAAACTACTTTCTAGTCTTACGCCAAAGAAATGAATTATTGCATTATTGGATTGAACATTGAAAGAAGTTATGCAAGAAAAGAACAAGATACAAGCGACACTTAATGACGCAAAGAAAAGGAGAATAAAAGAAATAGATGTAGAGATAGATAATTTCAGAAATACAGTAGGAAAACTCAGTAAACCCGAAATCATACAGAAATTAGAAGAAAAACGAGCGGAAATGGAACAAGAAAAAGAAATATTAGAAAATGAGCTACAAGATAAAGCACTTAACGATAGGGATTTTATAGTACTTTATGATAGAGTGAAAAATATTATAGTAGACCCGTTGTCAGTTTGGGAGTTATGAAGTACAGATTTGAAAATGCTATTAGTGGGAGTTTTGTTTTGATGAAAACTCTACTATAAAAAAAATGAAGGGTATCAAACCCCTCAAATCTCTGCTCTGTACGGTATTTTAGACCACCTTAACGATGGTATTATTCCGTCTGGAGCGGGTGACGAGACTC
>CAIVDB010000060.1 GCA_903904545.1 uncultured bacterium
TGTTTTATATTCCTCTTTTTTTACCCATGACCTCTATAAACTGAAATACTTCTCCCTCGGAAGGATGAAATACTCCCCCTCCTGTAGAGAATAACCAAGAATACATCCCTATACTCAATCTTCAAACCAAGGTCAATCTTCTTTCATTGAAAAAATCGATGGAGACCGTAGCCAAAAATGGCACATATCTATGGAAGACTAAAGATTGATTTTCATGTAAATCGGTTTTTCTCGATGGGAAACGAATAGGTAAAAAACCTGACAAACATGTCGATGTCTATGATACGCAAGGGAAGAAATTCCAAAGGGCTCGAGAACGAGAAGCTATCAGTAAGGCTATCTTAGACAAAAACACAAAGAAAACATGATCTGAAGAGCCGATAGTTTCTGAACTTTCTGAATTTCTCAAACAAAAGAGATCCAATAGCATCATCTATTATGTCCCTGTCGAAGATGGCAAAGGAAATATTGTAAAATATGAAATCATGTATATCTCCAAAGACAGCTCCTCAGAGATTCTTAGATTCCCTATCAAAGATCTTAACTGAAAAGTTATTAGACAACAAACTATAGCAAGAGGAATCCCCTTAGAAAGACCTGATGTCGACCCTATAGACTTATTCTGTATTGGAGGAGGTATATTTATGTCTTTTGCAAAAGGATTGGCCACTGTTGCTCCCAAAGTAGGAATAAATCTTTCGAAAGTTGCAGTAAATGAAATGTCTCATGGTGCAGTATTCCTTCAGACCCTATGAAAGGAGATACCCAAAGAGATTTTCCAACAAGTTACTCAGACCGGAGTAAATATTATTGATGAAGAAGTACTAGAGAAAAACTAAGATATAGATGATGAGTATTTATGCCTTTAACCGTATAAGCTATCTTTATAGAATTTTTTTATGATTTTTCTTTCTAATGAAAAAAGACACGAGGATTACTCTGTCTCTTTTTCTTAAGGGATCTGTTGACGGTATCTTGATACAGATAACGAAGTAAGTGAACATCACTCGCTACTAAGATAGGAAATTACTTATTATCTTAGAGAATTATGCCTCCGGTAGCATACATCCATTCTAGAGGGCTCTGTGGAGCTTCTGTGAGGAGTTTACTACTGTATTGTTTGAGCATTCTTTCATAAAAATCTTCGAAAGAGCTTTCAGACAACATGGATAACGATGGCGATGTCACTGTATTTTGACCAAAACAAATTTGGTCAGCAGTTCTGTCTTCTCCCTGAAATACAGGAAGCGCAGTTTGACTGTGAGTGTATCGTTGTTTCTTTACCTGATACGAGGTACTTTCTAGACCTTGATACATCAAGATCATTTTCATTTGTCTTTTGTACTGAGTACATTGGACAAGTGGGAACATACGTTCCGGGTCGATTGCTCTTCTCGTGGAAGAGACTTTTGCATTACTTTTCTTCATAAAAAAAATTATTTTTGTTTTATCTCTAATTTCCATCTGCACACTATTTGCACAAGCCAAAGGCCTAGAGATTTGACCTTTCGGTAAAAGTATGTATAAGACAATATATACCTAAATCAAGATGAAAAATATTTATTTTAATAATCAGAGATTACTATACCTTCTTTCTCGATGAGTAATTCGTCATGATCATTGACGTGGGACACTTTAAATTCATCAAAGGTATATATTTTATCTCCTTTGAGGTGAACCACACCATTTTTTGGTAAATCACTAAGATGAGTAATGACATTCACAATCTTTCCCTCACGGATAATGAGATGAGTACATCCCTTTACTTCTTTTGGCATTATCAAACCAGTAGAAAATAAAAACTATTTAATCAGTGCTTCTTTCTTTTCTTTCCCAATTCTTTTGATCTTATACTCTAATTTACTTGCTTCATTTCTATCCCCTGCTTCTTGATGTCGAACCAATGTTACAGGACGCCTGCTTTTGGTATATCTTGCTCCGACCTTGGAATTGTTGTGATCGAAAATTCTTTTTTCTATGTCTTTGGCGATACCGGTATATAGGGTATTATCGCAGCATCTCACTATATAAACGTATCGCATGTATTTGACCAGAAGTATAAAAATGGATCCTCTTTTTGGGGGATAAAGAGATACTAAAGATTCCATTGTTTATTGGTAGGAGAAGAGTATATTTATTTCAGTGAGTTCTTTACTCATATTTTATTATTTTTTTAATGCTACAATGGAAACAGGTACTGTAAAATTCTTCAACGAAGACAAGGGATTCGGTTTTATCAAGAATAATGCTGACGGTAGAGAATCGTTTGTACATATATCTATGTTGGGTGGACTCACTATCAAGGAAGGTGATGTCGTTAACTATGATATCGAACAATCAGATAAAGGTCAAGACAAAACTAATGCAGTCAATGTAAGAATGGCTTAAATGAATGTGATTACCTACGTAGTCGAAAATGAGGGTCAAACCTCATTTTTTTGTATAATGAAAATAACTATTCTAGAGAGATGTGTCCCCTCTTTGCGAGTTCTATAAAACAGTCTTTTGTTGCTTGGATATCTGCTAGAGCATCATGAGCATTATCAAATTCTTTATCGAAAAGATAGGTATAGAGCAATCCCAATCTTGGCCTTTTCTTTGGTAATTCTTTGATATGGGCGGTATCTTTCATCGTGCAAAATGTCTTTATACGATCCCAATTATACTCCTTTCCTATATTTTCACAATCCTGTCTCAACATCCTTACGTCGAAGGAAATATTGTGTCCAACAAGATAATCAGCACTTTCTACATATTCCAAAAACGTATCTATATATCCATCCATATAGTCATACGCCTCTACCATAGCTTTGCTAATACCATGCACCCTTTGTGCAAAATAATTTATCTTGGTGGTGATATTGATGTATTGATTGATTCTTGCTTCTTCATGAAAATCCTTACCATCAAAGGTTCCATAAATAGCAGCAAATTGAAGAATCTGGTCTGTACAGGAAAGTCCTGTCGTCTCGGTATCGATGAACAAAAGAGTATGTCAGGTTTTTTTCTTTTTCATGGAGGAGGTATATATAAATAGTACTGTAGATATAGGGATGCTAGTTCGATAAGCTATTGATTTTTCAAAAAAAGCTGTGCTAAAAAAATAACACAGCAGAATATGGTGGTATATATTCTTTTATTCCAAAATCTTGCTTCCGAAAAATGCCGTGGTGCCTATAGGCATATTTTTAGATCACAAAATAGTACTTCCATTTCTAATGACACACTTGCAAGGGACATAACTATTCTCAATATATACTCCTGAGCGCGCTTCTTCAGTCTCTTGATTCATATTTCTTCCATGTCACAAAATACGGGTCTCTGCACCTATAGAGCTATCCTTGATGACTGCTCCAACAATCGTAGTCCAAGAGTCTATGATCTTTGCATCTGGACTTTGACTAGCATCGATATCAGAGTTATGGATAAGAACATTTTCTCCCACCGTCATTGCAGAGATCTTTGTTTTTCCATGGATAATAGACCACCTACTCACCGTACTCTTTTCTATCTTCTTCTCTCCGTTTGCATGAAATACTACTCAATGTTTGATGTGACTATCAGATATTGTTAGACTTCCTCCTTCATCTCCACTTCTATTGACTATGAGTCATTCAATATAGGAATTCCCCGTAATCTTTGTCTCTCCAACATTATACATGATGGCTCCAGGGTTCATAGTTACCGTATCCTCGATCTCTACCTTGGTAAAATCTCCTGGGTATTTCTTTACTTCATAGGCTTCCCCTTTTGCTTCAGCTGCTTGAACTTGTAGTGATTCCTTATAGTAATGATATAAAAATTCATCTTTATCCTTTGGTAAATCAATATTCACAAAATGGCCCTGATTACGTTCTATAGTCTCTACATGTTCTGCCCCATGGATTTTTTTGACTAACTTATACATTGTGGGGAAGGTATGATTATCTTCCAATACATGATCATTAAATCTATCTAGGAAGGCTAATGATGGTCCCATCTCTTTTAATTTTTTCCTATCTTCTGCACTATGCACATGGACTAACCCTTTGAATGTTTGTTGCGCCCCTGTATCAAAATATTGAAAGCTTTCCATGTCTGTTTGGTTCCCTATGTTCTCTTTGGTAATCTTTACTCCCGGCAGGACGACGGTATTACTTGGTAAGCTTACCCCCTCCCCTATCGTAGCACCATCTCAAACAATACATCCACTTCCGATACTGCATCATCTTTGGAGATGACAACCGAATCCTACTGTCGTATAATTTCCATCTTTTCAGGAGTTGATAGTTACCCCATCTTCGAGTGTAGAGTTGATTCCTATGAAGACCCTATCCCCTATAAAAAATTCAGCTGTCTTATCTGTAGTGTCTTCTACTTTGAATCATACATTGTGAGCAAGAGAAGTATTATCGCCTATGCTTATTTTCACTTGTTTGTCGGGACGATTACAACTAAAAGCTCTAAGCTCCTGGATATTTGATCATTTACCGATACTTACTTGCATATTGTGGAATTGCATGGGTCACTTTTCTTGATTTCATTTTTTATTATTATTGAATAATCTATAGAGACTCAAGGGTGCTACAAAGGTATGAGCACCTTTTTCGAAAGAATGGTTCCCTTTCTCGTCAGCGCCCCTTATCCTATCTTTTCTATGTAAGGCATATTGTTTCTCTGAGATATAAAAGAAGAATGTGTCCTCAGAGGTCAGTAGACCTTTCTCTATTTGATCTAGAAGCGACAATCTTTCTTCCTCTCCGCCTTTCCTTTCCAAAACATTAGTAAATTCTTCAAGAGATAATGTCTCAGATACTGGTTCATTTTCCATGATTAAATTTTCTGTTAAATCAGTTAAAACAGGTTCTGTCGTATGGGGTATTTGATTTCCAGGGATCAAGAGACTTTCCTTTCTCATAGAAGTTCCTACTCCGTTATCTTCTTGTGTGTTCATGATATATTCTCCTCCATAAAATTTAAAAATCGGACCTGCTTATATAAAATCTCAGTAAGATTTCAAGAGAAGTTTCTATCTATATCTAGATTATTCTATATTGGTTGTTTTTTTCTTTTATCATGACTTGAAAAATATCTGCTAATCCTTATGTATTATTTGAAATTAGCATGATGTATCTTTAGTATAATGGAACTTGACATATATGGAAGCAATCAAATTCTTACCTGAGTATATTCACCTGTGATGATTACAGCTCTCCCAGACCATTATAGCCTCTCTGATAGGGACTATTTTTTTCGCTCTCTTTACACTTATCTATACCTTACTTAGAAGAAACAACCCTCACAATAAATTTACCAACCTTGTCGATGTAGGCATAGAAGAGATTACCTTATTTTTTCAAGAGCTAGGGGGGAATGTCCCATTAAGAATTGTTAAATTTATTGTATTCATTTTTTTCTATATATTGTGGTGCAATATCATTGGGCTATTGGGCGACATGTTTGTACTTGTTATCCCTGGTTCACATTTCTATTTTAGACCCGTATCTACGGATGTCTTCTTCAATATGACCATTGCTTTTGTTTGTGTTGTTTGGTCTATTATATATGGATTCCAGAATAATTGATCTCATTATATCGAGAAGTATATCGGGTACAAAGGACTTGGAATCGTGCCTAAAGTAACTGGTATAGCTAGTTTTATAGGCAAAATCTTTGATATTGTCGTATGACTGTTTATAGGATTGATAGAAATCGTCTGAGAGATAGCCAAAATATTGTCTTTGTCACTGAGGTTGTTTGGGAATATTCTTGCTTGAATGGTCCTTTTGGGGCTAATTGTCTTTGCGACAACAAGCTTCATCAAGATACCGCTATTACTTCCTCTTGCTGTAGTATTCTTTGAACTCTTTGTTGGATTCTTGCAAGCATTTGTCTTTAGTATGTTAGTCTTGGTATATTTCAAAATGGCATGAGAATCACATCATTAAAATGTTTTTATCTTTATAATTATATACATATGACTTTACAGTACATTGGAGCAGGAATTGCTATTGGTATGGCTGGTTGCGGAGCAGCGCTTGCCTTAGGAATGATTGGGAAATCTTGGTTAGAATCATTAGGAAGAAACCCTGATGGTGCTAAGAATTATTTTGTGCCTGCTATTTTGGCGTTAGCATTGACAGAAGCTGTCGCTATCTATGGGTTTGTTATTGCATTCTCTATGTTGAGTCAATAACATATTTTCTGGTATCACTCTCAGTACTTAGAATATAGTATGATACTTTTTATTTATGTGAACAGTGATGGAAGAACATATATCAACCACGACCATTATCATAAACGTGCTTATACAAGTGGCTAACTTGGTCATATTCTTTTTGTTGTTCAAATATTTCTTGTGAGATAAGATAACTCAATCGCTTGAGGAAAGAGAGCAACTTATCAAGAAGCTTAAAAATGCAGAATCTGAGTATAATGCAATCATTCAGCAAGCTGAAGCGAAGAAGGAGCTTATTCTTGCTGACTCTTTGCATAAACAAAAAACTATCCTTCAAGAAGGAGAGCTCTTGAATAAAAAACTCAATCAAGAAATCCTGGATGATGCTCAGAGAAAAGCAGAAGAAATCATCAAACAGGCTGCTACTGAGACAAAAAGAGCACAAGAAGAATTGGCAAGCAACCGAGAATTAGCAGTCAAAACCACTACTAAAGCAGTAGTTAAAAAACTTTTAAAAGATGATAAACACTTGCAAGATGACTATCTCAAGACATTGGTAGATGATCTCAAGGATTAAACTATTGGTATAGACGTATTTTATTATACACTCTCTGATGAAAAGATTTATCTCAAATGAAGACCTCGTACGTAAATTTTTCGTAGAAGCCTTGGAAGAAAAGGAAGTGCTTCGTCATCTTTTGGTGATTGTTTCACTAGTCAAACTCTATGGACATAAACTTAATATTTCTCAATGATATTTACAGACCATCAAAGAAAGTTATCCTGATATTGTAACATTATATACACTGCTCCATACTCTGGGAAAGATAAATCTCAGTGATCTTACTGCTATCGTAAAAATCTGCAAAAAAACGTACACCCAATATAGAAAAGAATTTACTATTGGAGCAAATAGTATTACTCAAGGAGCCCTGGAAGAATATATTCACCAGCACTTTGATAGTGCTGATGTGGAATTCAATAAGATCCCTGTGCTTGGTATCGATCTCAAAGGAGAATGATATCGTTATCATAGAAATATAGATATTGATCTCACTACCCTATTGGGCAATTAATTATTAATTATTTTTACTCTCTTAGAGCTATTCAATGCATATTGTGAAGGAAATTCTGGAAAAGATCGAAAAAGATATCCAACAATCAGATCTTAATGATTCTTTCTCCAAAAAATGAGAAATCCTTGAACTCAAGGATGGGGTAGCTATCGTTGTCGGACTTGATAATGCTATGTTCTCTGAAATTGTGGAATTTGAGAATGGAACTAAATGATTGGTTCTTGATCTCTCCAATGACACTGTAGGTGTCTTGGTCTTAGGAGATTATAGTTGACTCAATCAATGAGATACCGTCAAAACATTAGGTAAGGTATTGAGTATCTGAGTGGGAGATAATTACCTCGGTAGAGTCTTGGATGGTATGGGAAACCCTATCGATGGATTAGGCGAGATTACTCCTAACAAATTTGCTCCTGTGGAGAAGATTGCTCCTGGTGTCATTACCAGACACTCTGTCAATACTCCTCTAGAAACTGGGATCAAAGCAATCGATTCCATGGTGCCTATCGGAAGAGGCCAAAGAGAACTTATTATCTGAAATAGACAAACAGGAAAGACCACTATTGCTATAGATACTATTCTCCACCAAAAAGGAAAGAATGTGTACTGTATTTATGTTGCGATAGGGCAGAAGGAATCTAAAGTCAGAAGGATTGTAGAACTTT
The DNA here is from genome assembly GCA_903904545.1 of uncultured bacterium. The sequence continues at coordinate 7,899 of CAIVDB010000060.1, forward strand.
TGAAAGAAAAATGAGCAATGGAGTATACTATTGTCATCACTGCTCCTGCTAATGCACCTTCAGTCTTACAATATATCTCTCCCTATGTAGGATGTGCACTTGGAGAATACTTTATGGGACAAGGCAAAGATGCTCTTATCATCTATGATGATCTCTCCAAACATGCGGTAGCATACAGAGAAGTATCTCTTCTTTTGAGAAGACCTCCAGGAAGAGAGGCGTATCCTGGTGATGTGTTCTATCTCCATTCCAGATTATTGGAAAGAGCGGCAAGATTAAATGCAGATTTCTGAGGAGGAAGTTTGACTGCCCTCCCCTTGATCGAAACACTCGACTCAGATGTATCCGCATATATCCCAACCAACGTGATTTCTATCACAGATGGGCAAATATTTTTGGAAACAGAATTATTCAATTCATGAATTAGACCCGCTATCGATGTTGGACTCTCTGTTTCTCGTGTAGGAGGAAATGCTCAAACAAAAATCATGAAGAAAGTATCTGGAAAGTTGAGACTCGAATTAGCTTCCTTTAGGGAATTGGCTAGTTTTGCTCAGTTTGCCTCAGAACTAGATATTTCTACACAGAAAAAAATAGAGAAAGGGAAAAGACTTGTTGAGATGCTCAAACAAGCAAATAATGATCCTATTCCATTTTATAAACAGTCTGTTCTGATCTACGCTGGTATCAATTGATTCCTTGATGATTTAGCAATCGATAAGGTGTTGTCTTTCGAAAAGATGTTGTACCAAAAGATGGATAGTAGTCATCTTGCACTTGCACAAAGCATCAACAAAGAGGAAGCGCTTACTGAACAAATAGAACATGAAATACAATCACTTATCAAAGAAACTTACGAAGAAATTACTGTAGTATAATTTTAGTTCCAATTCCTTAGCTCAATGCTCCTCAAAATTATCTCCCCTAGCTCAGTTGTGTATCAGGGTGAAGTACTCAAAGTACTTGTGCCTACTGTCGCATGAGAGATTGGGATACTTCCCCATCATATTCCCTTGACAAGTATTATCACTCCTTGAGTAGTAAAGTTTTTACCCAAAGGGAAAACAACAGAAGCCTTTGTGGAAGGAGCCGCATTTTTGTTTGAAGATGATATGGTCGTTCTCTCTGTGGGGAAGGGATTGATTTACCTAGATGGAGATACTGTAGAACTGCTTATCAATACAGCATCTACTGATGTCACTTCTGATAAAGAACTTTTGGAAAATATGAAAGAAAACCTAGAAAAGGAGATTCAACAAATAAAACTCAAGGGAGATATCAATGAGATAGAAAAAGCATACATGTCCTTACACAAAATCACTGCCGATCTCAAATTACATAGGATCAAACACAAATCCCAGTAAAATAGTGGTCTTTAGTCTTTAGTTGTTAGTTTTTAGTTGTTAGTTCTATTAATGGCCAATACCAAACTTATCAGAGGAAAAATCAAATCCGTCGGTAACTTGCAAAAAATCATAAAGGCATTGGAAATTGTCTCTACTATTAAGCTTCAGAAGCTCAAGAATAAGACGAACAATTTCAAGCTCTTTATGTTGGAATTTTTGCGTGTATTGGAATCACTCAAGGATCATGTGAATATCTTTGATTTTGATGATCAAACCTGGGATAAACATGGAAGAAGATTGATTGTTGTAGTAAGTTCAGATAAATGACTGTGTGGATGAATAAATACCAAACTTATGAAACATATCTCGCAGAAATACCAGGATGCAAATATGAAAAAAGATGTAGATATCATCGCTATAGGAAAAAAAGCACTAGAATTTTTTGTGAGAGATGGATGGAACGTCGTTGCATCTACCCCGCTCAAAGATGACTTCGATGAGCGCGATATCCAAGCTATCTATGTCTATATCCAGCAGGCCATAGAACAAAAGACCTATAGTAAAATTAAGATATATTTCAATTTCTTTAAAAACATTGTTGTGCAGGTCCCTCTGAGATTTAAATTATATCCTTTGGATCAAGAGAGCTTCTCTGCATTCTTACAGGATTTGGATATTGATGTCACTACTACCCTCTCATTTAAACAGCATACAGATCTTGTGATAGAACCAGATAGAGAACAGTTCAAAAAAAATCTCGTAGAAGAACTCACAGAAATGATCATCTATCATGCGGCACTTCATAATAAGACCTGAGAACATGCTGCACGTATGTTAGCCATGAAAAATGCTAAAGATAACTGTGGAGATATCATGTGAGGACTCCAATTAGTCTATAATAAAACTCGTCAATCTAAGATTACTCAGGAAATTTCCGAGATTGTGAGTGCGAAACTTGCTATTGAGCAGAATTAACCTCTAGATTTTAGAACTTAGAGCTTAGAACTTAGATGTTAGAGCTTAGAACTTAGATGTTAGAGCTTAGAGTTTATATAGAAAGATCCTTCACTGTTCACTGTTAGTTATTAGTTATTAGTTATTAAAATAGTACATTTACTTTGTAATAGATATCAATGGAAGTAGCTAAAGGAAAGATTACCGCAATCAAATGAGTAGTTGTAGAAGTAAAATTTCTCTCAGATGTCCCTAGGATTTATGACGCATTGCGTGTAGAGAACAAAAATAGTAATGGCGATGACGTAGTCATCGAAGTATTGCAATTACTAGAAGATGGGATCATAAGAGGTATTGCTATGGATTCTACTGATGGACTCAAAAGAGGTGATACGGTACTTTCTACTGGAGGACCTATCGATGTGCCTGTGGGAGAATGAGTATTGGGACATATGTTTAATGTACTTGGAAAAACTATCGATGGAACTCCAGACATCGAAAGCAAAGAACGCCGGTCTATCCATAGAAAATCTCCTGCATTTACGTCACTCTCTATCAAGGCAGAGACTTTAGAGACAGGAATCAAAGTTATTGATCTTTTGGCACCTATCTTGAAAGGAGGTAAAGTCTGACTTTTTGGATGAGCATGAGTTGGAAAAACTGTCGTGATGATGGAACTTATTCATAATATCTGAACTGAACATAGTGGAGTATCTGTAGTCTGTGGAGTTGGAGAAAGAACCAGAGAAGGAAATGACCTTTATAATGAGATGAAGGAATCTGGAGTGCTTTCCAAAACAGCAATGGTCTACGGACAGATGAATGAAACTCCTGGTCCAAGGTCAAGAGTAGCCTTGAGTGGATTGACTATGGCAGAATACTTTAGAGATGTCGAGGGGAAGGATGTTTTGGTCTTTATCGACAATATATTTAGGTTTACTCAAGCAGGATCAGAAATTTCAGCGCTCCTAGGAAGAATCCCTTCCGCAGTAGGATATCAACCAACCCTAGCAAGTGATATGGGAATTTTGCAAGAAAGAATTACTTCTACAGATAAATGATCTATTACTTCTGTCCAAGCCGTATATGTGCCAGCCGATGATCTTACGGATCCAGCGCCTGCTACTACGTTTACTCATTTGGATTCGACTATTGTATTGAGTAGAGCTATTACTGAAAAGGGAATTTATCCTGCAGTAGATCCTTTGGATAGTACTTCTACTATCCTTGCTCCAGATATTGTCGGAGTAAAACATTATACCATAGCCAAAGAAGTCCAAAGGATATTACAAAAATATAAGGAATTACAAGATATTATCGCCATTCTTGGTATGGAAGAACTCTCTTACGAAGATAAATTGACCGTCTATAGAGCAAGAAAGATAGAAAAATTCTTCTCCCAACCATTTTCTGTGGCTGAGCAATTTACGGGTATGCAATGAAGATATGTCAAATTGAGTGATACTATTGCAGGATTTGAAAAAATCATGAATGGTGAACTTGATGATATCTGAGAAGAATATTTTATGTACAAGGGTACTGTACAAGAAGTTATCGAAGCTGCAGAGAAAAACAAATAATTATGATGTTCACCTATCTTTATTTATTTCCTTATATCTGAAAAATGGGTGAAAGGCTATTGTTTTTATCACAAATGTTCAAGAATAGAAAAAGAAATGCGTCTATCACGCCTAGTTCTAGATTTCTTGCAAAACAAATGATAAAGAATATCGATTGGACTAGTATCCATAGTGTGATAGAATTGGGTGCAGGAACGGGTATATTTACCCAATATATTCTCAAACATGTCCTCCCTGGCACTAAAATTATTATCATAGAAATAGAAGAAGCCTATGTAAAACTCTTACAAGAAAAATTTTGAAATGCCATCACTATAGAACAGGCTGATGTAAAGGATATTGAACATATTAGACAGAAACATCATATCTGAAAGATAGATCTTATTGTCTCATAACTCCCCTTCTTGCCTGCACAAAGTATCCATGATGAATTGAAAAGCTATCTCGCTCAAGGGACGATTTTTAGGACATTTACCTATCAGCCTTCGACATTCAAAAAATTTTATACAGATTTTCCTGTACGCAAAATAGGTTTTACTTGGCTAAATATTCCTCCTACCTGGGTATATGGGGTAAATTAATATTTTCTTGAATATGATGAGTAGTTTTTATATACTCTCTTGTACCTATTTATTTTTTAATCTTCTCTTATGAAAAAAGTTACGCTCATATCAGCGTTTATGGCGCTTATCTTCTTGACTGCGTGTAGCACGCCAGCTCAACCAACAGAACTCCCAACCACAGGAGATATCACCACAACTATGGCACCAACCCTAGAAACACTTCCTGCTGAAACTACTTCTCCAGGATATACCCTAGCTGAGGTAAACACACATGCCACAACTAAAGATTGTCGAACTGCTGTAGATGGGAAAGTATATGATATCACTTCTGCATTCGGAAAACATGAGGGTGGAGATGAAGCACTTATGAAACTTTGTGGAAAAGAGTGAACTACGCTCTTTACTCAGCAACATGGAACGAACGAAAAAGCAAAAGGATTCCTCAAATCTCTTGTCTTATGAGCGCTTAAATAAGGAGAGCAATGCTGTTTTTCTTTTTCCGTTAGTATTTAAATAATTTTATATGTTTTTGTCAAGAGAACTCAGGGTCCTAGGGCCCTGTTTTTTTGTATATTTAAGATTCCTATGTATACTTAGAGTAGATTTACTCTGTAACGGTTCCTTATGTTCTCTATGAAACATCTTGCTGGTATACTATCTCTCGTCTTATGACTAGGGCTTTTTACCGTTTTTGCTGAAGATACTAGCTCTCAACTTACTAGTGTCGAGTCTCTTTCTTATCAACCAGATAGTGCTGTTACTGATTTTGATGTAAAAACGGCTTATGACCGTATGCAAGAACTTCAAGGAAGTGTAGATAGTATCACGAGTGAACTCTATACTCTTGATAAACAAGAACTCTCTGGATCGCAAATGCCTACCTGATATAGGGAGGTAAGACAAGAAATTGTGAAAGTAATCCAGACTATCAATGGGACTACTCAAGAAGTAAGCGATACCCTCAACAAGATAGCTAATTACCAAAAACTCATGTATGCTGCTTACAATGAATTGACCGAGTCTAGAGAATGATTTAAGGATACCAAGGAGTACCTTAAGGTATTTGCAAATTTTGTTTATAAATTGGATAATAAGCTTTATAATGAAAGAACAAATACTATCGATGACATGAAGTTGATCATCAACTCAGATAATATTCCTCGTTCACTTGCTAATGATTATATGGTAGAATCTATGATGTTACAGTTTACGGATCTCTTGAGTGGATATGCAGAACATGAAACAAGACAACTTCAACTCATCAAAAAACTTAATCAACTCAAGAACAAAGCTAAGGACGATATAGCAGATTACCAGGTAGCATTGGAAAAACTCCAACAGAAAAAGAATTATCTTATGCAATTTATTGCTTTATATAGAAACGATTCAAGCCAAAGACAACTTACTATCTCTACGCTCTTCGAAAGCACGAAGGCAGTCTACGATAAAATTGTAGAATTGACTAAAGAAGTGAAAAAATGAGTCTATACGGTCAATTTTGATATGGAGAAGAAGTTGAAAGCATTGAATGCCATAGAACAAGATGCAGAAGTCTACCCTGTTGCTTGGCCTTTGTATCCTATAAAAAACATTCTAACCTATTTTGGAGATGAAACATTTCAAAAAGAATATGGAGTACCTCATATCGGAATCCAAATACAGGCGACACAGTGAACTCCTGTATATAGTTCTCGTGATGGAATCGTATATTTCGTTGCTGACAATAATGATATTGGAATCAATCGAGTCATGGTCGTACATACTGACGGATATGTTACCGTCTATGAATACCTCAATAAAGCAGTCATCAAACCATGAGATATAGTAAGAAGAGGACAACTCATCTGATATAGTGGTGGAGAACCAGGAACTAGAGGTGCAGGATTTATTTCTAAATGAGCTAATCTCACGTATATTCTCCTCAAAGATGGTATTGCGCTAGATCCTTTCGATGTCCTCGATGCAAGTATCGTCCAAGACAAAGATGCATTACCCAATGGATATCAAATCAAATATCTTAGAGATAAATATGCAAGAGCTATCGATATTACTAATCTTCAACTAATGTCTGGTTCCACACTTTTGGAAAGAGAAACACAATTCCTTGGAAGATATGGTGTAGGTATCTATAGACTTGCTCCTTTCTGGGCTGATGTCGTCAAAGACACCAATATCGATAGAGATGTAGTGATTTGTATCGCCTTTGCAGAAAGTACTCTTGGTCATTACCTCAGTACTGCAGGGAATATCGGTAACGTAGGAAATAATGATCGTGGAGATAGAGTTCCTTTCTCTTCCGCTTATGGAGGGGCAAGAGCAATCCCTCTTACCTTGAATAATGCTTATCTTGGAGAATATCATACTATCAAACAACTTTCTAGATATGGAAACAAAGATGGAAAAATCTACGCGTCTAGTCCTATCAATCGACAGACAAATGTCTTGAAATGTCTATCACAAATCAAAGGATATTATATCCCAGAAGACTTCCCCTTTAGAACGGGACCAAATCCTAACCTACAAGATGTCACACCAGAGACAGTAGTTTTTGCAAGTGGAGCATTGTCACCGGAAGTGAAATAGTCGTAAGGTCCTAAAGTCTATAAAGTCGTAAAGTCTAATTATTAAATAATAAAAATTCCTCTGATTTCGGTCAGGGGTTTTTTCTTTGAA
>CAIVDB010000061.1 GCA_903904545.1 uncultured bacterium
CTCTATTCGTTGTATAAAGGATTAAATACTGATTTTCATCACGTTTACTTTTCTATCTTCTTGGATATGGCATTGTTTTTTTGTCTTAGAAGAATATAGTGAGCCTTCGAAACAAAAATAACAATTAAAAAAAATAAAAAAATGAAAGAGATTCGCATCTATTTTTACACAAGATTCTCTTTCATAATTGCGGGAGGATCTTATTTACTATCACAATTGGTTGCCTTTGTGATAGAATATCATGTGAGCAACGCCAATATATGGTCTGTCCTTTTTCTCAGAGGATCGACATTATTATTGGATATGTTAGTAATACTCCCTGGAGTTTTGGCTATTCTTATGACCATATTCAGAAAGAAGATTACTAAATCCAATATCATTACGGTTGTAATGGTATGGTTCAGAAAATCTGGGAGAAAATCACGTATCTCCAAAAAAAGTACACTACTAACACTGTATATAGCCGATACTTTTGGACTATTTATGGTGTTTTACCTTCCCTATATCATCAGACTTTTTGTCTTGTATGAACTAGGGAATATCCAAAAAACCACCTTCGTAATCAATATGATTATCGGAGTTGGATCACTTTTGATCTTAGGTTTTTGGGGGAAACGAATCATAAAAGGTCTCGATCGTTTTGGACGAAAGAGATTAAAAAAAATTCGATAACATCTTTGTATCTTGTGGTTATTTGCCCGTGATAGAAAGATGTTTTTTTTGAAATGGTTTATCAGGAATTGGGAATTAGTTTATTGGGGAAAAGGTAATCATGGGAAAAACTCCTATAAAAAAATCCTACGCTGTTCACTTTTAGTTATTAGTTATTAACTATTTTATTCTCCTATAAGCAGCAACATCATTACTCCGATTCACAAGAGTATTCCCAAAAGCTGTCCGGCTATCTGTCGCGACTTATTTTGTTTATGAAGTTCAGGAATAAGGTCAGACCCAGCAATATAGATAAATGAGCCTGCCGCAAAAGGGATTAAGAAACTTGTGATATTACCTATATATTTATGCAAGACCAAAGCAATGACAACACCCAATATCGCCGTCAATGCGGTCAGAAAATTTACAAATATTGCTCTTTTTTTACTAAATCCCCCATGAATCAAAACACCGAAATCACCTATCTCTTGAGGAACTTCATGCAAAAGTACGGCTAGCGTTGTCGCGATACCTACAGGAATACTTACGAGATAACTTCCTGCGATGATGAGTCCATCAATAAAATTATGTACTGCATCACCAACAAGATTCATCATAGCGAAGGGATGTACATGAGTTTTGGTGATCGGCATATGACAGTGATTTCGATGGATAAATTTTTCTGTCACAAACCCGAAAATAATTCCTCCCAAACAACTCAATGCAACCTGGATACTCCACCCTGCTTCTTCTATAACTTCTGGCAGAAGATGAATAAAGACATCTCCAAGTAATGCTCCCGCAGAGAAACTTACGAGGAACAAAATTATCTTTTTCAGCTTATCTGTTGAAAATCCTAAGGCAATGACGCCAACTAATGAAACCGCACTGACTGCGAGGACACTTATAAGTGAATAGAATCGAACTTGTTGCATGGGGAATTGGAAGAGTAAAAAGTTGAACAAAATCGTACAAGATTGTACAAAATTGTAGAATAGCTTAATTTATTTAATTTGGAAGGGTAAAAGGTTTATTCGTAATTTGGAATCAGGGATCCTTATTTTCTCAATTAAGATTCCGGCCGCAGTCCGGTAAACCGTACAATAACGCCGGAATGACGATAAGACTATATGATTTCCCTTCTTATTCCCTTGTCCAATCTCACCAAACATTCATACACGATCGTATCGCTGGCTTGGGCCAGGGCGGCAACCAAACTTGAGTTTTTTTACTCAGATGATAGAGTAATCAATTCTTTACATTCATCTCTCATAAATCATTCAACCAATTCTGTCTTGGGATAGCTTTTATCAAGAACTTCCCTACATGGGATTCAAATCTGCCTCCACGATAAAGTATCTGATCACTTTCATTTCGTGTCTTCAGAATATGCTCCAAATACTATTCCATCCATCTTTGCCCAAACTATTGCTGCGGCACACATTGGACAACATTCTTGAGTTGTATATATCACACATCACTTAAGAGATCTACTATTTATATTTTTACAAGCATCTCTAATTGCTACCATCTCAGCATGAGCAGTAGGATCTTCATCTCTTCTTTGTCTTGATTCTCAAATGCCGATTATCTTGTCATCTCTTACGATTACCGCTCATATTGGATACTCTCAAATTTCAAAGCATTTCCTAGCAACTTCTATAGCTTTGATCATAAATGTATCATCTGTCTTCATTCTAGATAAATATAAGATTAAAATATGTGATTTCATACAACGATACACTTATAAACTCTACACCATTTATATAATTTCCCTTCTTATTCCTTTATCTAATCTCACTAAACATTCATAGACAATAGTGTCACTTGCGGTCGCTAATGCCTGCATGCTATGGGCATCTTTTGGATTGGAGCTAATGATCTCTACTTTAGTCCCAATATCTATAAGCGCGTCTCCTTCACAGGTACAAGTACAAAGATTCATACAAATAGTACCTACTTGTTTCAATTGGCGTCTTCCCGTATATCCTACAATCTTTCCTGATGCACTTCTTGGCAATCCTTCGGCATACCCAAAAGGAATCGTAGCTAGAATCATCCTGTCGTGTAGCTTATGCGTATGTCCATAACTCACGCCATCACCTGGCCATGCCAATTGGGAAGAGATGACTCTAGACGTAATGGATAATGCAGGACGTAATTTGGCGAACTGCTGATACTGAGGATGTCCTGGAGCAAAAGGATTGTAGCCATACATCGCTATTCCTGGTCTATACGCATTGAAAAACACATCATCCACTACTCCGATCCCTGCACTATTCCCGATATGTTTATAGAGCGGAGTAAATCCTGCGTCGACGATACTGTGATATAATTTTTTGAACATCGCGATTTGCTCTTGGATGCTTTTGCTCTTATCTTCGTCAGCACTATGAAAATGAGAAAGCACTCCCTCTAGGTGCAGCTTGGGATATTTACGGAGTTCTTCCAAAATGATCAGCAACTGGTCTTCTTGGATTCCCTCTCTTTGCATTCCCGTATTGAGGAAGAGATGGATCTTGATGGGTTTATTTATTTTTCCTAATGCTCTGACCGTACCGAGATTGTAGACGCAGAAAGTTGTTCTTTTAGTATCGTACTTTGGATAGTTCTCGAGGAGGGTTTCTCCTAGGAGTAAAATAGCTTTGTCGGAATGTTGTTTCACGATTTGATACTCCGGGAAGCTATCGACTGCCAAATACGGGACGTCCGTAGTTCTCAGTATCTTTACCATTTCTTTCAATCCGTGTCCATACGCGTTAGATTTGAGTACGGGAAAAAAGACCGCCTGTGGCTGGAGTTTCTGCAACAATTCTAGATTATGATAGAGTGATTTCTTGTGGATGCTTATGATATTCATAGGGATCACCTTCGGTTTTCGTCGCTGTTTCAAAAGAGAAAACATTGAGAAGAAGAAAAAATAAAAGAGATATTCGATTGGTCTTATCCTAGCTATTTCGGAGTTGATTACAATAATTTTTTGGATACTGGAAAGGCTCCCTTATCCGGGAGCCTTTGCATTAAATTGTTACCTAATTATTTTAGATGAAAATAATCAAGCAAAATAGATTCAATTTGTTTATAAGTAGAAATGCACTCTTTGTCGTCCTGGATAGAATAATAGGGACTAACAAATAATGAGTAGACATCTCCAGCATAGCTATATTGCATTGTGGGGAATAAACATTTAATATTTCCCCTTCCAATAACAATCTCACTGATTCTTTTTATGTTCCGATCATCAGATAAGGAAAATACCTTATGAGATATATCTTCACATTCTATTGCAAGTTCTGCAATAGCAGTCTTAGCGGCTAAGGGCTTATCTTCTTTCAAAAGATTATCAATAGCCAATAATTTTTCAGAGAAATTCTCGTACTTTTTTCTTCTTGCATTTAGTATATTCTGGGTTATTCGTTTCCCAACTTCCCTTATATATTGTATTAGACTTCGCCTAATATCACCACCCAAGAAGAATAGTACTATTCCTACGAACATGATTATAATGTACTTTGTGTCCATGGCATATTATTTTGTTTATAATTTTTTTATTTTCCTCTTTTATCCTTCTATCGAGAAAAGTCAAGTCTCTATTTCTAAAATAAGACGCCGGAAATCCCCAAAGGACTAGTCCACGAAGGTGGGTTTTAACGTCGTTTTTATCTATAATTCCTATACGAAAAAAGGGCTGCCTGAATCCAGACAGCTCTTTTTATTACAAGTGTTGTTCATAATGGTGATCATCCTTGGGTAATTTTTCTCCAAAGAAATTGGCCATCGTTGATAGAAATTTTTCCCTATCTGATAGAGTAGGAAGTTCCTTTCGTAGTCCACCTAGTGCTTCTTTGTACGCAGAGGATTCTGCTTGCATAACAGCCGACGTCAATCCGTTCATCAACTGAGAGAATTTAAAGACATATGCTGTTCCATGAGAACAGGGAATCATATACAGACTTCTCTGCCCTGGTCCATCTGCCTGGAAAAGCTGAGGAATTTGGATTACCTTATATCCATGTTCTGTTTCTAGAAGTGGATAAATAAAGATTTTGATGATTTGGTATACTGCTGGTGTCATTTTGTTGTGGTATTAATTTGTTTGTAATTTTGTTTACTGTATTTATATTCTATCTATTTACCCAAAAAAGTCAATCCTATATACCAATTATCTCTTCTTCGGGATTGCTTTTTTTGTGAGAAAAATTACATAGAAGAGAAGAGTAAAAAATCGAACAAAATCGTAAAAGATTGTACAAGGTTGTGGGAGATTTTTTCTTTATACGAATCCCCCAATAGACCAATCCCTGATTCCTAATTCCCAATAGACAAAAAACAAATAGTAGCTAGATATTCAATTCTGCATTCTAAATTCCGAATTCTCTTTATCCCCTCGCCAACAATTCACTCAATGCACAATCATATAGACGTATTTACAGCTCAAGCGATTTCTGGACTTAAACAAGCCAATAGTCTTGCGTCGCGTACCAAGCAAAGAACTATCAGAGGAGATGATTTGTTTTTTGGTGTCTGTATGGTATTACAACAACATGGACTTTTAGGTGTCTTTGAACATGTCGTCGGATTGCCTCATCAGGATATCTTTATAGGGTATCCAGAGGGGAAATATGGACTAAAAGGGAATGTAATCGACTATGTTCAAGAAAAGTATCTTGGTTTTAGCAAAAAACTCAGTCAAAAACTACAATCCTTTATGACTCCAACAATGCAACATTTGGACCTTGGAGTCCTCTTTTATATATCATTTTTCGATTTGTCCAGTCCATGTGTAGAGCACCTTCATAGCCAGGGAATAGACATCAAAACACTACGTCGCACCTCACAAAAAGTGATTGCAACGGGGGCGATTTCCCACTATGGCTTATTTGCTTTTTTGGAGATTTTGACTAAAATACTAACAGCATTCCATTTAGATCCTAAAACATTGCATACGATGAATATAGATAATATCAAGGAAACTAGTGATATCAATATGCTTTTAGATGCTATTGATAGTGAAATCATGGAGAGAAATGACTCCCCTACTGCAGAAGCTGATAAAGGGAAAAAAGAAGAAAAAAAACTTACGATAGAATATTTTGGGACTGACCTTACCAAAGATGTGAGAGATGGTTTTTTAGATCCCGTGATTGGAAGAGAAAACGAAATCAATCAAGTAATCTATACCCTTTTGAGAAAAAATAAAAATAATCCTCTTTTGCTCGGTGAAGCAGGAGTTGGAAAAACTGCTATCGTTGAATGACTTGCACAAAAAATTGTCAAAGGTGAAGTCCCAGACAAATTATTGCATAAGAAAATTTTCTTGCTTGATATGGGAACCCTTCTTGCAGGGACAAAATATAGAGGTGAATTTGAAGCGAGAATGAAATCGATCCTTGAAGAAGCAGTAGATCCTACAAACAATATCATCATCTTTATCGATGAAATCCATACAATTATCGGAGCTGGTGGACAAGAAAATAACGATGCTGCGCAAATGATCAAGCCACTTTTGGCAAGAGGAAAAATCAAACTTATTGGAGCAACTACGTTTAATGAATATCAGAAACATATCGAAAAAGATGCTGCGCTCAAAAGAAGATTTCAAGAAGTGATCGTCAATGAACCTGATCCTGAATCTACGCTCAGTATTCTCAAGGGATTGAAACAAACGTATGAAGATTTCCATGGAGTACAATTGACTGACGAGGCACTCGAATCCTCTATCAATCTCTCTAGAAGATATATGATGAATAAATTTCTTCCAGATAAAGCATTGGATCTTATCGATGAAGCCTGTGCAAGAGAATCTACGATGACACAAAAATTAGACAACGACGATGAATACAAAACGTACGAAGAGACGCTTGCTAAACTCCAGAAAAAAATAGAAGACTCTATAGAAAAACAAGATTACTTCGGAGCAGCAGAACTCAAAGATAAAGAAGAACAGATCAAGACAGACATGAATAAGATCAGAACCAGCAAAAATATTCCTACCCACCTCAGACCACTTATTGACGCTAAGGATATCGGGAATGTGCTTGCAGATAAGACAGGAATCCCTACGCATATCGTCAATGAAGATGAAGTGAGTAAGCTCAGAAGACTTGCTGAAGGGCTCAAAACGACTATTATCGGACAAGACGAAGCAGTAGATGCTGTCGTCAAAACACTTACCAGAAGTAGACTCTCTGTGATCACCCATAAGAAACCTATTGGATCATTTCTTTTCCTTGGACCAAGTGGTGTAGGAAAAACTTATCTTGCAAAATTGATCGCTAAGGATTATTTTGGTGATGAAAATGCATTGATTAGGATAGATATGTCTGAGTTTATGGAGAAGTATTCTGTCTCTAAATTGATCGGTTCGCCAGCTGGATACGTTGGGTATGATGAAGGAGGTGGCCTCACTGAAGCAGTCAGAAGAAAACCCTATTCGGTAATTCTTTTCGATGAAGTCGAAAAAGCTGCAACAGATGTCTTGAATATCTTATTGCAAATCTTGGATGAAGGACATCTCAAGGATGCAAAGGGAAGATGGATTGATTTCAAAAATACGATCATCATCATGACGTCAAATATCGGTAGTGAAGAATTTGGAAAAAAACAATCACGCATCGGATTTGCCAATCAAGATGAGAAGACCAGTGAAAAAGATTTCGCTCTCGTCAAAGAAAGAGTCTTGGAAGAAATGAAAAACTTCCTTTCTCCAGAATTGATCAACAGAATTGATTATAAGATTGTCTTCCAACATTTGGAGAAATCAACACTGGCAAAAATTCTTACATCCAAACTTGATACCTTCCTCTCTACATGGAAGACACATTCAGATATTGCTTTGCCTAAGTTTACTCAGAAGAAGATCGGTGAAATAGTTGATAAGATTTACGATCCTCAATACGGAGCAAGACCCGTCGAAAGATATATTCAAGATGAAGTAGAACCAGAATTGATCAATAAAGTATTGAATAAGAAGGGAAAATAATCGCTGCACGTTGCTATACATTACCATGGTAACGTATAGTAATGTGTGGTAACGCATAGTAATGCCTTGTAATACAATTCAAAGCAATAAGGACATCGAGCAATCGGTGTCTTTTTTTTATAATTGGAATAATATAGCTCTAGTAAATATGTGCCAAAAACATACATATTGAGATGTACTTATTAGATGTTATTTTACATACTTTTTACTCAACAATGTTCACGAGACAGAAATTTGCGCTTCTCTTTTGATGTTTTCTCTGACTTCTTCATTATTTTTTTGCTATTGCCGTGGATTTCTTTCCTAGAATATGGCAACCGATTATCAATCTTATCTGTAAACTCCATTGTGTACAACCCGTCTTCTCTCTAAATACACCTTCTCGATTCTGTAATCTTTATGCACTTGTTATTACTTTTCTTTTTGGGTATCTGATTGGACTCTTTGTTATGATTATTAAACAGGCGATCTATGGAGATCATTACAATGACCAGTAATCTCAAAATTTATAATTTATCATTTGGAAATGGATGCTCTTCAAAAATTTAGATCTCAGATAGATGCTCTCGACAATCAAATACTTACTCTCTTGCATAAAAGAATGCAAGTCGTTGAACACATAGGAGAATTTAAGAAGACTCAAGGGCTCCCCTATCGTGATGCTGCGAGATGGGAAGAAATTATTGCTTCGAAATCTTCTCAAGCAGAATTCTTATGACTAGATAAACAATTTATCATCGATGTTTGGAATCGTATCCATGAGGAAGCTTTGCGCCAAGAGCAAAAAATATAATATACAAGAAGGAATACATAAAATATTTTTTTATAACGAGGAAAGTCTGCTTTATACGGCAGACTTTCAAATAAAATAAATTTCTTAATTAGTTAGTAAGAAGATGCCGTATGTTCATACCATCGATTTTCTTCTTTGTGGAAGGTCATTTTTCCAGTCCCTCCGTGTTGTTTGTGCTTTTGTTCTTTACTCTTACAACCAGTAAGCAAATTACTTGCAGTTTCCCACCTTTCTTTTATTTTTTTGTAGAAATCTGGATACTTGAGAGTTAAGTCAGATCTCAGATCGCTGAAGGAGTTTGCCTCGTGCCCCTTTGTGTGTGCACACATCGAATCACGAATTATTTCAATAAATCTCGGATCATCTGCATAAGTATCAAATACCGAAGGCACTACCACTCTCACTACTGTTTTTACTTTGTTGGCTCTAACTTCTGCTTCGATAATACTCTCTGCGCTGTTTTTGTCTTCGAAGTGGACTATTTTACCTTTGCTTGTGGTAAAATACAAACTTTTTCCTGTTCTTTGCATAAATTAATTGTTAAGTTTTTATTTTAGTTATTTTTTTATGTGCCCTACCATACATATTTTCTAGAAGAAATCAAGGTTTTGTTTTTTTGTATAAAGTGCGAAAGCTGTCTTAATAAAGACAGCCTTCCTAACCAAATACTCTTTCTATTTTGTATTTTGGTTTTTTCCCCTTTACGTCGGGGGTTGCTCTTTTCCTGAAATCCAAATTTCTGGACGTCAAAGCGCAGGAATTTATCAGCTTTTCATATGCAAAAGCAGACATCTTCTTCAATTCCTTTTCATATATACCACGTTTTCCTCCAGGTTCCGTAGTTATAAGTTCAACTATTAAGGCATTGAATTCTGGCTTATCGAGTTCAGTGAAATAAGTAGGATGAATATTTATTTTCACTGACTTCCTCAAGGGAGATTCCGAAAATAATATTCCATTCTCCGTATCATCTTTTGATACGTAAAGAACTCCCTTAGTTTGGAGAACTGGATTTCTATTATCAGATTCTCCTTTTTTGTTGTTTTTCTTCATGATTTTTTATTTAGATTTATTCCCCTACTATATATACTTTCCTTAATAAATCAAGCTATTCTCGGTTTACTGGGAATCGAGAATCTGTTTATTGGGAAATAAGAAATTGTTTTATATAGAAAAAGGAAGCGCAATCTCTTCCAATTAATATATAGCGAGGGGTTCTTATTTTAAATCCCTGTCTGCCGACAGGCAGGCTCCACCCACTCCGTGGATACCCCCTCCTTTTAAAAGGAGGACAAAAAAATTCCTTCACTATTAACTCTTAACTATAAACTATTTTTCAAGCCAATCCACGAAGACATTATAATCGTGACTGATATCTGCATCTGTTTTACATTTCTTCTCGATATTATTGATGGCGTAGATGACGGTTGCGTGTCCTTTACCTCCAAAGTAATCCCCTATCTTCTCGAGGGTTCGATTGAAATATTTTTTGGCGATGAGCATTAGGATTTGACGTGCATTGGTGATTTCTTTTCTTCTTGCATCGGATTTGAGATCATTGACGCTGAGATTATAATATTGAGCAACCATCTCTACGAGATGAGAAAAATTTTGCTGACTCTTGGTATTGGACACTGCCATTTTTTCTTCTCTTTGTTCTTGGACAGTATACCCTAGCGTCTTGAGACATGCATACACATCGTCTATTTGGAGTTCTTCATGGAGGACAGATTTTCTAGTAAGAAGAATATTAAGGGCTCATTCAAGCTCTCTGACATTATCTTTGACATGTTTTGCAATCAATTCCAGGAATGAGAAATCTAAGTCTTCATCTTTGCTCTGGAGCTTGGATTGGAGGATAGCAATCCTAGTTTCAAAATCTGGTGATTGGATATCAGCGACCAGTCCTAAGGCAAAACGTGACTTCAATCTGGGCTCGATATGTACCAATTCTTTTGGAGGACGGTCAGAAGACAATATGATTTGTTTCTTCTTCATCTGGAAATCATTGAAGATATTGTGAAATATTTCTTGTGTCTTTTCTTTGTCTGCTATAAATTGGATATCATCCAAAAGCAGGACATCTACTTCATCAAATTTTTTGAGTAAACCGGACAATTTATTCCCCCTCACCCCAGAAACAATCTCATCAACTAATTTGCTTGTTGGCAAATAGACGACTACTTTATCGGGGAATGTTTTCATGATTTCATTACCGATTGCCTGCATCAAATGTGTCTTTCCTAGTCCAACGTTTCCATAGAGGAATAGCGGATTATATGCTTCGCCTGGTTTTTCTGCTGCAGCTCTAGCTGCAGAAAATGCAATATTATTATGAGATCCGACAATGAAGGTATCGAAGGTAAACTTTGGATCAAAGAGAATGCCAAAATAATTTGCTAATTCTCACTTGAGTCCATCTTTGATTTGCAACTGTTCAGTCACTTTAGTCTCTTTGACATGAAGGATTTTCTTGAGATCGATAAGGAGATCGTTTCATTGAGCAAATTTTGTATAAAGAACAAATTTTACTCCATATTGAGGATTGTATACTTCATTGATTGCATCTTTTATGGCTTTTGCGAAAAATTTCTTTGCCTGAGTGAGGACAAATTCGTTAGGGACTCCCACATGTACAACTTTCTCGTGATCGTCAATATTTAGAATCCCGACTTTATTGAGGAAAGAAATTATTTTCTTCTGATCATGATGGATAGCAAGCTGCTGAATAATTTTTTCTCGTGTTTCACGAAGGAACTGTATCTGCTGTACATCATATTGATCTACCATATCAAATAACATCGAAATCTCATTTAGATAATAAAAGGATTGCTTTTATTTCATTTTCTCCTTGATCTTTTGTTTGAGTATTGTGGAAAGTTCTTTTTGTCCATAATAAGTCTCTTGGAGAGTCTGACATTCATCTGAACTAAATCATTTCTCCTGAAGTAAACTTTCCCGTGAGTAGGTTTGTTGCTTTGTAGTGAATTTTTCTAGATATGCAACGAATTGTATCACTAATTGTTGATCTCCTTGAGTCTCCCCTTTTGTCATGGCGAGTTTTCTGCGCATATTATCCATATCTTCTTGATGGTGCTTGTGTAATAGTTGTGCTTTTTGTATCCTCTTTCGTTTCCATCGTAAATATAAACAAGTTGTGATACTTATCCCTATACCTACCCGAAGGAGGAATATTTTTCCATACATATCTATGCATAATCATTGAGGATTTGGTAACAAAAAGCCGTACATGAATCCTAAATTTATAAAAGTAAAATCAACACAAGCAGTATAATTCACCGTACTATTCCCTGTCTCTCTTGCGAAGAAAGATGTAATTGATGAGAAAAAACTGTATTGAGCTGAATATCATCACACGAACGGGTATCTGCTAAGGGAATATTGAGTACTGATTGTATACTTGAAGGGGCGGGGCTTACTATCCATATACTGGGTGTCTCACCTAATGCCTCTTGCATACCGGATGATCGTTGCGGTATTCCTGATTGTGATGCATCGATAACGATTCATTGTACATATTGAAGCAAGGTACCTGTATCACGTGTAGGTGGCACCAGATAACGTATGGTTTTCCCTTGTGTAATAAGTCAAAACGTATATTGAGGATGTGTTGCAATAATATCTTTGATACATTGGATACTTGATTGTAATGGCGTGTTTATTTCTTTATCTTCTTTGGCCATGTCACGAGTAAGTGGAAGCACAAATGTTGCCGTATAACGAATTTCTTGTCCTGATGATGTATGCATCATAAGTATTCCACAAGTAAGAAGAATCGCACAAGCAATACATCATTTGATAAGCATATATATTTTTATCCTATGCATGATGTTGCATGTAGGTAAGTAAAATTTCCTGTGCTTTATTTGCAATAGCTTTGATTTCAGGGAAGGATAATTTTTCTTGTGCATATGCAAAATTTACTCGAGCATAATCATCGAGTTCTTTGTATTGTAAGGTAACTTTCTTCGTTGAGACTCTTCCTAAGAGATAGCCTACGTGTTTATGTATTTTCTGACGACCTCTCATAAAAGTATAATTTTCATCGAAGATTTTCTCTGAATACCAATGAGTAACAGTCAGTCCTGTCTCTTCTAGTAATTCTCTCTGAGCAGTCTGTTTTGGTAATTCCCCTATCTCTACGTGTCCTTTGGGAAATCACCAAGAGCCCTCCTTTATTTTGACAATCAAGACCTCATACTCGCCTGCTTTACTTTCATAGATTGGGATTACTCCGTAGGAAAATTCTTTGATCATGGAGAAAGATAAGGTAAAATTATGCTAATTGTGTTTTTAAGGACTCAGTTATTTCTTGGATTTCTTGTTGTTCTTGTTGTGTGGCAGCATTACTTAGTTGTTGTGTAATATGATTGATATATCCATTAAGAATTAATTTTTGTGCTTGGACTCTTGTCAATCCCCTACTCATCATATAGAGTAATTTTTCTTCATCAAGTCTTTCAATCTTTGCTCAATGCGATGCGCGAACATCATGAGAAGCAATTTGTAAGACTGGTTGTGCATGGATATGGAGTGTATCTCACAGCATCACATGTTCTTCCAAAAGATGAGTTTCTATCTGATGAAAATTCGAAGGAATCGTAATTGTTCCTCTATGTTCTATCTGAGAAGATTCTTGAACGATACTAATCAAATGCATATTTGCTTGGATACTATTTGCCTGTGTCAGAAGAGTTGTATGACAGTGAGAATGCTCTCCTTGTCCAAAAATAAGCCCATATATCTGAAGATGCACATTTGACGCTGTCACAACGATCTCTAGATCAAGCAAACTTTTTTCCCCAATATAAAAATATTCACAATGAGTTACTCCTTCCTGGATAGATATGTGTTTCTTTCCCTGTGTCTGGATAAAATGATCTATTATCACACAATTTTCTTGGATATTGAGCGGGTTGAGTGATCCTTTGCTATACTGAAACATGACGAGGTGCTAAAAAAATAAGAAATTTATCAGAGCTCCGTTATAGGATTGGCTACTGACTTGGTTGTGTCTGTATTTCACGATTTTTGATTAAGTTCATAAGTTGTTGTTTTGCATCCTTTGGAGGGAGTGTTGCTCAGTTTTCTTCTTCAGGTTTCTGTCACTGTGGGGCAATAAATCCAAATCCTGAGGCACTACTTGCATCCATATCAAGCTCCAATGTTGGATCATAGGCGTCGATACCGGTCATAAGGGTACCCGATCATTGTTGAATATCTCAGGAAAGGATAACTCAAGAGTCTGAGGGAAGAACCATTGTTTCTCCATCATCCCTACCCCAAAATGTCTTTGCAATAGCACTCATAGAGGTCCAATCACTTGTATTGAGATGGGTAATATAACTTCAAACGTCTCCATGGAATCTTATGACGCCAATCGAGAGAATACATATAATAAGACCAAACAAGGTCCATCCTGTATACGAAATCGTTTTAGCAAAAGCTGAATGCATAGAAATAGTGACAATAAGTAAAATCATATGTACAGAGCAAGAATAGTCTTTGTATATACTATATCAATTATGTTTTGCATATCAAATAAAAAAGTATATGCTTTTTGTATTCTCGTATAGGAATTTCAAAATGTTCCTATAGAGAGAAACGACGTTAGACTTCTTATGCCCTTTGACTACGCAAAGGATAAAGAAGTTTCGGCTTCTTATTTTACCTTGAATTAGATTTGACATTTACATTGTAATAGTTATAATATTAATTCAATAGATATACCTTATACCTCTTTTATCCCTTATATAGGCTATTATGAAAAAGATTTTTCTTTCAGCGATTAGCTGTGTAACTCTTGCAGGAATATTATTTCCTTCCCTTTCTTTTGCTAGAAATAGCGATTGTAGAGAAGTAGAATTTGATGGCGGAACTGTTTGTGTCTCTATCGACAGCATCTCTAGTACAAGGTTTGAACTCCAAACCGATCGTATTGATGGAGCAGGAACACTAAGATGTGATATTCTTTTGCCTGACAATACCCTCAAAACTGTCGCTGCCTGTAATGGTCAATTTACCTACAATGGCGATGATGATGAAGGGACTATCAAACTTTGGATAAGAAACAATGAACAAGCTCCTACAGATTGGGAGGATAAACCTAGTAGCAGCAGTGTCCGAACCTATCCACAATGGGGATATGATTTTGATAATTGAGAACGAAGTGATACAAATTATGATGATAATGACTCTAGTTCCAATGGAGATACTGATAATTTCTCTATCTCTGCCTCTCCTTCTTCTCCTGATGAAGATGAAGAAATTGATGTGACAGTCAAGGCTCGTGATGGGTCTACTACTGATGATTCTTATAGAGGTACCGTAAGATTTAAGGTCCAGAGAAAATCTGGTTCTTCTCGAATCACTGCTTCTTCTTCTCTCTATGATCTCAATAGAACTTCTTACACTTTCACCTCTTCTGATGATGGTGA
>CAIVDB010000062.1 GCA_903904545.1 uncultured bacterium
ATTTTTTAGTATAATTCCCCTATTCAAAGAAAGACTAGGCAACATTTTTTCGCAAAAGGCAAAAGTGCTAAGTGCTGATGGAGAGAGTTTAGCAAACATTCTAACTCAAGCAGATCTCCAATCAAGTGATATTCTTCTCAATGGAAGCCAAAGAGATAAATTTAAGTGACTAAGGAATGATTTCCCTTGATCATTCTCAGAAGAAGATGACAATCAAAACACAGAAAGAAAAACAGCTAATATGGTACGAATGGTTGATCCTCTAGATGGGACTGGAGATCTGAAGAAGAACAACATATCACCTACAGTACTTTTTACACTGCTCAAACGTGACGAGATAAATAGACTTTTTAGACCAGAAGGAACTATCATAATTGATCCAATAAAACAAATTTGATTTGTCTCTGATGGAGAGTATATCAAAGGATTCGATTATAATTGAAACGGCGATCCTAAAGAGATAAGATTAGAAAAAAACGCTCCTAATACCTCAAAAATAATGAATATATCAAATAGGATATCGTATCCACAGAACAATTTCACTACATACAAACAACGACTTAGTATTGAAAAAGGATTAAGTATCAATGAAGTGACTATAGGGTGAGCTGGAAGCGCTACCCTGCATTTTATGAGATCATTCCTTAAACCTATTATGTCACAAGACGCCTCATTATGATCAGAGTATTACGATAGAGTAACGCCTATTCATAACCTTTTAAACTATCAACCAGATCATAAACTATGGGATTTGCGTCCATTAGAAGTTATAGCAAAGGCTTTATGACTACCAAAGATAAAAGACGGATATGGCAATACGATACAAATAAATGAAGCAACAGCACCAACAAAGAAAAATATGGTATTAACAAACGGATATATTGCCACCCAAGACAAGGAATCTCAAGATTTCTACTCAGATCTAGCAAAAGAATTCGAAACTAAAACAGATAAGAGATTAACAGACGTTAATTACTAAATTGTCTAAATATCTGCATAAATAATGCTGGAAAAACTAGCTAGAAAAAAACAACCCTAAATCTACAATATATACACATATAGTATAGATTTGGGGTTGTTTTTAAAAAGAATAAAACTACTCTATTATAGACACTTTTTGTTTTATATAATAATAAAAACTCATGCAGATAATCATTCCCATGACATGAATATGAAAAAGATTCCTCGATGCAGGATACAGTGACTCAAAGGCACTTATTCAGGTTGAATGAAAGCCCATCATCGAACATGTAGTCAATCTCTTTCCTGGAGCTTCTGATTTTGTTTTTATCATAAATGAAGACCATGCAAACACTACGGATATTGTTGAACTTTTGAATAAAATAACAACAAATCCGAAGATCTTAATCACCTCCAAAGGCAAATGACCTGTAGATGAAGTGATGAAGGCTAAAAATTTGATAAAAGATAATGAACCCTGTATTATAAACTATTGTGATTTTGGAATGCAACGAGATTACAGGGACTTCGAAGAAACTATTCAGAAAAATAAATGTGATGGAGCTATCCCCTCCTATATATGATTTCATCCCCATCTCTTGCATAATAATAAATACGCAAGTATGAGAACTGATGAGCAAAATCGGATGTTGGAAATCAAAGAAAAACATTCCTTCACAGAAAATACTATGGAATGCTTCCAATCTACAGGGACATACTATTTTGCAAATTGACAGATCTTGAAGAAGTATTGTGAAAAGATGTTACTAGAGGGAGAGGCAATGAATGACGAATATTATGTAAGTATGGTATATGATCTTATGAAGAAAGATGGATGTTCCATCTATGTCTATGAGATCCAGAAGATGCTTCAATGGTGAACTCCTCAGGATTTAGAGGAATATCTCTATCGATCAAATCTCTTTAGATCAAAGATATATCCACAAAACACTTACGACGAAATTGTATACCAAGATATGCAGACCATCATACCTATATGAGGAGAAGGATTGAGATTTAAAAATGCAGGATACAAGGACCTCAAACCACTTATAAAAATAGGCAACACCCCCATGTTTGTACAAGCTATCAATGATATGCCACAGACCAAGAAGATGGTATTTGTCTCAAGTAATAGACACATCAAAGAATTAGGTATGGGTGATCATTTCAAAAAGCACTTTCCAGGATGTGAAATCATTGCTATGGATCCCCAAGGACCTGTCCAAGACTGTATACAAGCAGAGCATCTCTTTGATCCAGAAAGACCACTAAATCTAATCGCTTGTGACAATGGACTTATGCGAGATTTTACTAAATTTATAGATATGTATGCTCATACCAAAACTGATGCAGCAATCCGAAGCTTTAAAGGACATCCAGGACAAAAATTATCACCAACAAGCCGATGATGGATAGAAGTGACCAAAGAGGATGGAATAACCGCGAAAAGAATATCTTGTAAAGTACCTCTCTCTGATTCACCATTACAAGACCACGCCATTGTGTGAGCATTCTACTTCAAAAAGGCAAAGTATTTCTTCGAGTCTGCAAAAGAGATGATAGAGAAAGGAATCAACGTAAACGGAGCTACCCACAACGACCTCGTGCTCGATATAATGATACAAAAATGATATAATGTAAGAGTATTCGAAGCAGACAAATACATAGGACGAGGGACTCCAAATGATTTCAAATCATATCTCTATCGACAAGAATATTTTGATCAATGTCCTCATCATCCATACAAAAAGGAGATAGATGAAGACTACAAATAATTTTATATTCTTAAATATAGATATGGAAAATTCACTTTCACTTATCATCCCTTGCTTCAACGAATGAAAAAATATTGAAATTCTTACAGAAAGAATACATACTCTACTAGAGAAATCCGAACTTAAAAATAAGTTTGAACTCCTTTTTGTGAGTGACTGACCAGCAGATGAGTTTGCAAAACTTCTAAAGGATGTAGAAGAAAAGTATGCCTTTGTAAAGGTCATTTTATTCCCATCAAACAGATGATACGGATTCTCAGTAGTGGAATGACTCAAGGCTGCCAAATGAACCTATGTAGGACGAACTCATGCTGATCTCCAGACAGATCCCAAAGACGTATTCAAAGCATTTGATATTATAAAAGAACAGGGATATCCACAAGATATTTATGTAAAATGAGTAAGAAAAAATAGACCATTATTTGATAAGATCTTTAGTTTGGGGATGGAAATCTTTGAGAGCGTATACCTAAGGGCAAAACTTCATGAAATCAATGCCCAACCAAACATTTTTCATAGGAGTTTCTTCGAGAAACGGACAAATCCTCCACAAGATTTCTCTCTAGATCTCTATGCATTATATATAGCAAGAAAGGCAGGGCTCAATTTAATAAGATTTGATGTCTTATTCCCCAAGAGAATCCATGGGCAATCTAATCGGAATACATGATTCAAAGCAAAATGGAAATTTATAAAAAGGACCTTAAAATTTAGTAAGAAACTCAAGAAGACTTTACGTAATTTTTCTTAGATATGAATAATATAAAAGAGACAATAGATATCCTACTAAAGAGTCCAAAACAAGGGCTAAACAATTATCTCATATATGCAAAAAAATGATTACAAACTATTCTAGATCTCAATGGCGAAACAGATAAGATTGAGGAACTCCTCCAAACAGACAAAAGATTGGTACTAGATATATTGTATACTATAGGGCTCCTCTATCATAAGAAACGCATAGATAAAGAAGAAATCAAGGAGAATGTGAGCACAAATCTTAATATACTAAAAGAAAATATAAAAAATTCATTCATACACGAATGATACAAGAAAGATGTTGTTGATAAGGTGGCGGACATTATATGAGACATTCTAGAGAATAACACATCTCCGATAATTGATCAGTTACTAGATCCCAAGAGCATATTACTAAAGTCGAACAAGGACTTCATCCAACAAATGAAGACAAATTATAAAAACTTCTTTTATAAGTCTAAACAAGAACTATTAGAAAAATGAATAAAATTCAATCCACAAGGGCATATAAACGGGCATG
>CAIVDB010000063.1 GCA_903904545.1 uncultured bacterium
TACATCTTAGATGATGGATTTTATGATAATCACAATGTAAAAATATACTTCAATTTTCGTGTAATAACTCTCTTAAAAATAATAATCTTTCATACATAAATTGTAAATACTCATCTTTCCCTCGTATATCTGAGTATTGTTTCTCTTCAAAAAGATTCTGTTCTGTTCCTTTGATTTCTTTTCATTTTAGTTTTATGGTCTTAACATAATCAGCTTTACTATCAAAAGGAGGGTCTATATATATTAGATTTATTTTTCCCCTATATTCCTTCAAAAGATGGCTTAGTACCTGAAAATTATCTCCCCAAAAAATTTTATTGAACTCCTTACTATCTTTGTCTCAGTAGACTTCTTTTTCCTGAGCTGGATAGTATTCAATATTGAGTTGAGCTGTTTTGCCTTCCCAATAAAGCATTGGTCTTCCTTTGGCTTTGATAATATTCTTTTCTGTCATAATGAAAAAATGGTAGGTTATAAAGCAAAACCTGACCATCATATATGTCGCTCTTATTTTAGAATAAGGGGACGATTTACGATACCTCCAGGTTGCTTACACCATTGCATCGTTTCCCCATAAGAGAGCGTGTGCGTGAAGAATACCGCAAACCGCCCTCTTTTTCTTATGAGAGATTATATAATACAATGATGTAAGCCCAACCAATATATTTTTTCGTTCCACGAAAACAACCAAAAGTGGCTTTATTTTGTCATTGGTTTGTCTATATTGTGAATGGTTTATTTTGTAATATTAAATATGGAAACATTAAAAGTAGACAAAGTTATAAGAGACAATGATTTTGAAATAAATTTTCATAGATATTTTGAAAAAAATGAGGGAATAACAGATTATTTGAGAACAAAACAGATAATAAAAAAAGAAGATGATACAGATGATTTTTTAGGTTTTTTTAGAAATTTCAAAAAGAGAGTGGATTTACCAATAGAGGTATATGATGACCATTATATTTCATCAATGATGGATTTTGTCGTATCTTTTTTTATGATAGAGTTATATCTTTTATGATTTACGGGAGAAAGAGTTTTGGAATATAAAAACCTACTCTTACAAGATGAATATAGGGATAAATTGTTAGAGTATTATATAATACAATCAGTTCTAAAAAGGGAAGTAAATATATATATTATTGGTTCTTCTGTGGAAATAATGAATATAAACGAATTTATAATGAATAAGAGTTTAGAAATGTTTACTTTGGCTTATTCAACATTTAGTTTGAATGAGGCTGTTTGAAGAGTACATTGAGATAAAGAACATTTTGTCTGAGAAACTTACTTCCCCTGATTGGACAAAGATATAGAGGAATATGTATTTGCTATGTTGGAAGATGAAAAGCTGAAATGTGCTGTAGATGAAATTTGTAATGATAAAGAATATTTATCAATTGCATTAGATAAAAAGTGAGAGAAGCTGGATTTAATAAGAAAAACAAAATCTTACTCATTAGATGACAAGTTAGTTGATATTAAAAAATCCTTTCCTCATTCTACTACTATAATAGATAACTTTGGTTGAAAAACGATAAAAGTTCTTGTGGAAGAAAAGATTAAATTGGACGCTCTTGTAGAGAAGAAAAATCAATTGAAAAGCGAAAAGAAAAAATTACCATCAAAATAATCAGCGAACGAGCTGTATATTTTTTACAGGCTGTATGACAAACTCCAAACAATGGATAGTCAGATTAAAGCCTAAACAATGCTTATAGAAAAAGCTAGGCAGTTGCTTGGAGATGAATATAAAGATATGTCAGATGAGGAAGTAAAAAAACTCACTGAGATGTTGAAAAGTATTTGCTCTATAGTGGTGGAAGATTACCTCCAAAATAGAGATTCCAAGTAATCCTCGAGAGAGATGGGTTAATACCCCATCTTTTTTCGTAGAAAGAAAAAATGAAATTATGGTTGATTTTTATAAAAAAATCATTATACTTATATCAAACACCTTTTAATAGTAATATATACTATATGAGAAGCTATGTATCAATAAATCTAAAGAGTTTGATTAAGTCTA
>CAIVDB010000064.1 GCA_903904545.1 uncultured bacterium
AGGAATTTCGCTACCTTAGGACCGTCATAGTTACGGCCGTCATTCACCAGTGCTTAACCCTCGAGCTTGCACAAGAGAGCATAACATTCTGGCATTGGACAGGCATCACTTCCTATACATCCTCTTTCGAGTTAGCAGGAAGCTGTGTTTTTGATAAACAGTCCCCCCCACATCTTTAGCTGCGGCCTACATTGCTATAGGCAGGACTTATCCCGAAGTTACGTCCGCTAATTTGCCAAGTTCCTTATCCATTAGTTGTCTCGATTGCCTTGGTATTCTCTACCACCCTACAAGTGTTTGATCTGGGTACGAGCTACATATCCATAAGTTTAGCGGTTTTTCTTGACATCGAAACTATGAGAATCATTCACTCCGAAGAGATCCTTTCCGATTAAGCTCGATTTAACAGAAACGGATTTGCCTATCTCTGCCTTCCGACAAGTCGGAATCTCTTGCTCTTTCGACCTACCATAATCTTGGCAGGCTCTCACACATCCCCATGTGTCACCACATCACTGAATATATAGGTGCTGGAATATTAACCAGCTGTCCATCGACATCCCGTTTCCGGGAAAGCCTTAGGTCTCGACTAACCCTACGACGAAGAACGTTGCGTAGGAATCCTTAGGGTTTCGGCATTCTGAATTTTCATCAGAAAACGTTACTCATGTCAGCATTTTTACTTCTCTGAAGTCCACACTACCTCACAGTAGAGCTTCATCCCGCAGAGAACACTCTCCTACCGTCAACTGATAAATCAGTTGGCTTTCAACTTCGGTATATAGCTTTAGCCCCGTTACATCTTCAGCGCATCTTCGCTTGTCCAGTGAGCTGTTACGCTTTCTTTAAAGGATTGCTGCTTCTAAGCAAACCTCCTGGATGTTAAAGCAAAGACACCTCTTTTCCCACTTAGCTATACTTTAGGGACCTTAGTTAGAAATCTGGGCTGTTACCCTTTTGACTACGAAGCTTAGCCCCCGCAGTCTCACTCAACAATATTCCTCATAGCATTCGAAGTTTAACAAGGTTTGGTAATGCCTTTCGACACCCCTAGCCGTATAAGAGCTCTACCTCTATGAGATCTTCATTGCTGGCTGTACCTAAATACATTTCGGAGAGAACCAGCTATCACGTAATTCGATAAGCTTTTCACTCCTACACACAAGTCATCGGAAGGTTTTGCAGCACCAACCCGTTCGGTCCTCCAGCCCGGTTTCCCGGACTTTCAACCTGCCCATGTGTAGCTCATCACGCTTCGGGTTTATTGATAGCAACTAGTCGCCCTATTAAGACTTGGTTTCCCTACGGCTCCGGCTATACCTGCCTTAGCCTTGCTACTACCAATAACTCGCTGACCCATTCGTCAATAGGTACGCGGTCACTCTTGCGAGCTCCCACTCCCTTGTAAGCTAAAAATTTCAGGATCTATTTCACTCCCCTTCCTGGGGTTCTTTTCACCGTTCCCTCACGGTACTATGCGCTATCGGTGTAAAAAAGTATTTAGCCTTACCCAGTGGTCTGGGTAGATTCATGCCGGATTTCTCGTGTCCGACACTACTCAGGAAATATTAAAAAGGTATCTTCTTTTCAACTACGGGGCTTTAACCCTCTATGGCGCTCCTTCCCAGAAGCTTCCTCTAAAAAGACATCATCTCTTTGGATCCGTACTAGCAGATCCCAAATACTCCTACAACACCCTACTTAGCAACGCCTAGTAGCTTACACTAAGTGGGTTTGGGCTGTTCCCTGTTCGCTCGTCACTACTAAGGGAATCTCATTACGATTTCTTTTCCACGGGCTACTGAGATATTTCACTTCACCCGGTATTGGTCATATGACTCCTGCATATAGCAAGAAGGTTTCCCCATTCGGATATCTCCGGTTCCAAGCGGTTACTGGCACCTCACCGAAGCTTTTCGCAGCCAATTACGTCCTTCATCCTCTTTTTTACCCAAGGCATCCATTTTTAGCTCTTAAAAAAATTTGTTATTTTTCAAATAACGTAATATACTATATCACTGTTAATTATCTACTTCATGGAGCAATACATTTCTTTTCAGAAAGTGTTGCGTGGAGACTTATACAAATTTGGGAGTCTATTTCAAGCCCTTTTTGGACTTTTTTTCCATTTTTTTTATACAGGTCAAAAACTACTAAAACTCTGGAAAACATACCCAATTGGAACAATTTAAGAAAACTTTTTATGTATTTTTATCAAAAAATGTTGTCTTTTTTATATAATATTTTACCGTATAATAAAAAAGTCTATGAAATTTGACAAAAAAAAAGATATGGATATACTTATCTAAGGTATACATATACAAGAACAAATAACAAGAAGTAGTATAAATTTATTCTCTAACATCCTCACAATGAGAAAATGAATCGCAATGCTCTTAGTGATTATAAGTTGATGTTTAGCAATCAGCTGAAGCAGAGCAATCCAATTAAAGTTTAATTCCATAAATATGGAAGGGCTAAACCAAAATTTCTCCAATGTCCATTTTAATGGAGCAGGAAATGATTTTTGAGGAGGTATTTTCTGGTTAAATGCTAAGTCCTTATGACTCTGATCTGAAGCATTAATAAAGATTTATAAAAATGGTGTATCCACAGCAGGAGAAAAACTTTGTACAAAACTTGTTAGAGGAATCTATTATAATTCCCAAAGAGGAAACAGAATACGACCGTTAGATACGTATACTCTCGATCTTCTCAAAGCAACAAACAGCAATTACAATGGACTAACTATAAATGGAGGACTCTATACGGCATGTACAGGAGATAATAAATATTGAATTTTTTGACATATAACGTATACCCAAAGCGGGACAGTATCTCATATTGTAGCAGGGACTAAACTAAAATATACAGAAAATATATGGAGCGGAGAATTTGCTCATAGCTTAGAATACTTTGACAATAAGACACCTCTAGGATATATCCGAGATAGTTATGGAGGCATAGGATTCGTTTGAGGAGAACTTTCTGGATCAAATAATCTTATCGCTTTTTTAAATCAAGGGGGAACTATCAATAGTTGATTTACTTATATAAGTCCTTGATCAACAATTATTACCGTACCTACACGAGCACAAACACTACGAACATTCAACCAAACCGGAAATTCAGCAATCAATACTATGTGGAACTTAATTGTACAATGAACAATAGGACTTTCAAACAATCTAAATCAAACAGACAAAGATTCTCTTATGGGAAATCAACAAGGGAACAGTACTATCTTCAGTAGTAATATCAATAATGCTGACATCAATAACCAGGCAAAAGAATATAGCGAAAAACTTTGTAAAGGAAAACGAGAAACAATGAGTGATAATATGGTATTAACACAAACAACAAAATCAACGCTTTGTTATAAGGGAGTAGGACAATATTCACTAGAAATAGACATTAACCAAGCCCAAGAAGAACTATACAAAAACAAAACTATTATCATGAAAAATGGACATATTATCCTTACATGAAATATGGAAAACGATAGTGCACCATTAGACCTTTTCATCGATGAGGGGAATCTCTATCTACCAATATCTACGATAAATAGTAATCAAACATATTTTGATATTCAAGGGTATCCAACCATAAACAATGGAACAAGTAAAGGATTATTTATCAAAGGGAATATAATCATAAATGGACTTTTGATAGGCGGAACACCAGGTAGTGAATGATCCATAATGAACAAAACACACGTACAAGGAAAGTTTTTCAGTCTCAATACACCTTTTGAACCAACCAACAATAGAGAACGACAAATAGATGCACTTCTAGGAGGAACAGGATATGACGAATACATCAACCTCCAAAACCTCTTCAAACGAGAATGTAATCTAGGAACCGGAACCGATGGAACCGTCTGTGGATATGGAACAGACATTTCTAGAGTCCCACTAGTCATTATCGACAACGCATTCCCTTCTAGATTATTAAAATAATCTCATTGAGAACAATTATAATTAAAAAATAGTAGACACGATTTGATCTACTATTTTTTAAAATAATTTTTATCTACGTCCTGTTCTTACTTTCTAAATTTTAGAGAAAAAATCTCAACTATTTTACACCAAACTATACCGGTCAGCAGGTTCTGAATTATACATTATCGATTCTTTTTTAATTTCATGTTCCTTGACTAGGAGAAACTGTTCACTTATTCAAAGTCACAGAGACTTGTTTCTTATTAGAGAATCCTGCAAAATCAAAGGCAACTACCTGAAGAGTATACGTACCATTTTTAAAGCCAGAACCGACCAGGGTAACCTGCTTTGTATCTGTTATTTGTTTAGTATCTCCCTGAGTATAAGGGAACGTAGCAACTACTTGATTGTCCAAAAGCACCATAATCTTTCTAATGTTTTTTGTTGCCTGTACAGTATAAGAGACAGGAAAACTGAGTCCTATCTGGGTAGCATCGCTAGGTTTGGTCAGTTGTACACTGATGGTAGTATCCTCCTTGACAGTTCCTCCATCACAAGCAGCTTTGGGTTCTTCTACGAAGATATTTGAGAAATTATAGAAAACTTTTCCACTACCTGCATTTCCGGTCAATTGAACAGACTCTTTTCGTCGCTGAGTAATTTCACCTATATCCATACCATTGGGCATAAACGAACTTGGCTTAATCAAATATCCATGTTTTGTACTTTCTGCTGGAGTATAAGGACTCAGTTGCCCATTACAACTTGCATCTACAGACAATGCAAGAGCTCCATCATCAGCAATTGGACTAGGAGAACCACTATATTTGAGTGTAGAAACGACAAATTCTGCAGGAGTAGCTGGACTAGATAATTTTCCAGATATTTTAGATATTTGAACCGTTGATGTTTCTTTTTCTGGCATTACTTGATTAGAGATATAATTGTTTTTAACCAAATCTCCAAAGAATTTTTTCAATGGATTAGCAAGAATAGTTCCTCCAAAAGCATTTTTATTCATAGGAGTTGCATCGGCATTACCCGCCCAAAACATAGCTACATGACCTGGAGTATATGCACCAACCCAACCATCTCTAGGACGATTCCCTTTGTCTGTTTTGACATTAGAAGTTCCTGTTTTCAGTCCATACGTCAATCAAGGAACATTAAATTTACTGACCCATCCAGCAAGTCTATTTGCAGGATCTGACAATATTTTCCAAACAAGATACCTCACTCCTGGTTTGATAACTTGATCTTGAAGATTTTCTCCTGTTCTTTGATACAAGAGGGATCAATCCCTAGACCTAATTTCCAAGATAGGATTTATTTTAGCGGGCTTATCTATAGAGAGATGCGCATAAGCGTTAGCCAAATCCAGCATAGTAACTTCTCATGCTCACAAAGCGAGTGTATATCCATATTCTGTATTCATAGAGATTCCGCTCAATCCAAGTTGTTTAAGAAAAGGTTTAGCAACAATTTCTCCACCCAAAGCAGTAATCATTTTTGCGGCAGGAATATTCCTACTATGACCAAGAGCGGCCTTGAGTGGAATCATTCACTCAAATTTATCATCTGCATTATTTGGTCTATCTGGTCCTATCTGAAAAGGAATATCAAAAATAGGAGTATCCAAAGTAAGAGGGAGTTTTTCAAGCGCCAAAGAATAAATAAATGGCTTGATAGAAGATCCTGATTGCCTTGGCCTTCTTACCATATCATTTTGTCATTGAATATCTTGATTGAAATAATCTATAGAACCAACATAAGCCAAAACATCTCCATTATTGGTATCAAGATATATCATAGAACTATTATTAGCTCAATTATCCTGTAACACAGGATTGTTTGCTACCATAGCATCTTCTGCTATTTTCTGTATTTTGAGATCAAGCGTTGTTTTGATAGTAAATCATTCTTTAAAAAGAACGCCTGTATCATATTGAGTCTCCAATTGTTCGATAATCCATTGGACAAAATGAGGTGCCTGGATAGGGATATTATTCTTACGAAACTGATAAGTCAATCACTGAATCATAGAATCTTTGATTTGTTGTTCAGTAATATATCCATCTTCATACATTCTTGTCAATGCGAGATCTTTTCTTCAATTGATATATTGAACACTTAAAACCGTTCACGAAACAGAAATTTGAAACGATCCAATTCCTTTGACAAATTTAACGACAGCATTATCTTGTTTTTTGTTTGCAAGATTTGCCTTGGCCAAAATATCTGCAAATTTAGTATTGATAAGAGGTTTAATATCTTCTCCAACTTGTACCTTATTACCATAACTATCTTTGATACTATATTCTCCCATTACCAATCATTTATTTTTATAGGGATCATAAAGAGAAGGTCATTTAGGTAAGGAAGCCAAAATAGCGGACTCCAAAACAGTAATATCTTTTGCAGATTTACTAAAGTATGTCTTAGAAGCTGCTTCTACACCATATGCATTATTTCCGAAGAAAATATAATTGAGATATAATTCCAATGTTTTTGTTTTCATCTCCTTACGAAGCTCAACACTAGAAAGACTTCATTTTTCTTTACGAATTTGATTTTCAAGAACACCACCAAGTCTACTCGTCAAAATAATCTCTTTTAGTTTTCTTGTGATCTTTCTATCCTTAGTAAGCAAGAGATTCCTTACAAGTTGCTGAGGAATCGTAGATGCCCCCTGGACTCTTGAACCTGGATGCAAAAGACTATTGAGTCAAGCTCTAATGATACCCATAGGATCCAATCCATTATGTTCTCGATAACGTTGATCCTCCAATGCAATAATAGCATTGACCATATTTTGAGAAATGCCGGCGTAATCAACATATTCTCTATTTTCATCATAAAGTTTGTAGAGTGTCTCTCAATTTCTATCTTGGATAATAGTTGCTTGAGAAAAAACCATATCTTTTACTTTGGTAACATCAGGCAATCCAATCAAGACGTTTCTGGTAAACCAAAAGGCGAATACAATCAAAAAAAATCCACCCCCCAAAAGAGACCAAAAAACCAGCTTCTTTTTTTTCTGAGGATGAAGAGACGAAGAATGTCTACTATACCCACTTCCTATAAAATTAGGAGAATACAGTTTTTTTTGTTGAAAATAATTCATGGGTAGAGAACAAATAGAGAGTAAAAAAGTAATCTATTCTACGATCTCGATGAGAATAAACTACTTATAAACATATAGTATATGTTTTCAATTAATAATTTTATACTAACAAATAAGCACAATTACCAATTCATATTTTATACAAAAGACTCCATCACTTAGCATTCAACATTAAGCATTCAACATTCCCTTCAAGACTATTTTCCATAAATATAACAAGAGATTTTTGCATTATCTGTTTTTTCCCAACGCTCGGTCACGATAAACCTACCTGCATAATTCATATCTCTAATAATCATTTTACCATCATCTGGGTAATAGTTAATAACCTTTCCTACATGACCAGCAGAAGATCTCAATCTACTATAGACAATCAATGCACCAGCAGCAGGTTTTTTTCCAACCTTATATCCAGCAGCCTTAGCTGTTGAACACCATTCTCCTGCATTTCCACCAAAATCTCTACTTTGAGTTTTCTCATCAGTATAAGGGAAGATATTTGGAGAAATGATAGCAGCATACCAGGTACATTGTCCACGAGCGAATCCATTGGTAATATTCTTTGTATAGGTCCATTTGGAAATAATAGCCGACTTACTAGATGATGGCGTATCGTCTGAAGAAGGGATAGTAACTCTTGTTGGAGTCTTGACTGGCTTTTTATCTCATCACTGACTCGGCTTATTGATAACAGGTTTATAAGTAATAGTCGTTGATGGAATAATCTCCGGTTTTGGTCTTTCCAAGAGTGCTAGATCATATGCCTTCTCTTTGGAAATATTGAGGAAAAGTTCTTGCCCAGGAGACAATAATTCGCTTTTATCAGAAAGATAATTGAGTGTCATCAAATCTTGAACATTCAAGCTATAGGTATTAGCAAAAACAGCAACATTTGTTTTGTCCTTTACGGTGTAGATAACACCATCTTCTGTATTTATGATTTTGAGCGTTTGCCCAATTTGAGGTTCTCAAGTAAGTGTATTTACTTTCTGGATGGTAGAAACGGTTGTTCCAAAAGTACTTGCGATCTTAAACAAAGTATCTCCTGGTTGAACAACATATTGGATAGTTCCATTATTATCACTATCGATATCGATAGTAATTGCATCCATATTGATTTCATGGGATATTCCATCATCTCATTCTATGAAACTTGCATCGACAGCCAAGGGTTCTTCTGCTTTAGAGAACTTATTGGCATACACGATAACAAAAACAAAGAAGATAATAAGGAAGAGTGATGATACGAATTTGACATAATTAATACGTCTAAAGGTAATCATACAAGTTTATAAATATAAATGGCGGAGAGAGTGGGATTTGAACCCACGGTCCGGTTGCCCGGACGGCTGCTTTCAAGGCAGCTGCATTCAACCGCTCTGCCATCTCTCCACTACAAGAAGGGTACAAATACGGTATCTATTGCGATTGAATGATATTGCAGTCGTAAATAGTAGGGATTTGCTTTTCTTTTTCAAGACATAAATTATCGGGATAGATTTTAGTGAGTTTTCTTGCTTTTTCCAGGCAAAATAATTATACACAAATGTCCTTAGCGGAGAGTCTTGATAATCTTAAGACAAAAACTCCATCATTCAACACTAAGCACTAAACATTTAGCATTATTTTAAACAATGAAATACAAAATCCAAACCGGAGTAAACAATCCTATCCTCAGAAGTATCTCTGAAGACGTCCAAGATATTTCAGCAGACCTCAAAGAATTTTGTGCTACCCTCAGACATATGATGTGGACACATGATGGAGTAGGACTTGCCGCACCGCAACTCGGAAGAAATATCAGAGTCATTGCTACTACCCAACGAGAAAAAAAGGGCGATGATAAGAAACTATTGGGAGAGACCATTATGATCAATCCTAAACTTATGGCAGTCTCAGAGGACCAAGTCGTAGGGGAAGAGGCCTGTCTTTCTTTGCCAGAGATTTTTGGTATGGTCAGAAGACATAAAGCCATCACGGTCCAATACATGGATCTCAAAGGGAATATCCAAACCAAAAAGCTGAAAGATTTCAACGCGAGGATTATCCAACACGAAATGGATCACCTTGACGGGATTCTCTTTGTAGATAAGGTAGTGAAAGAGAAAAAGAAGAAATAGGGATCATAAAAGAATGTATATACTTTATAGGATAAGAGGTTTTTACATTTTAAATACACATTTCATGGGAGCGATTCGATCACAGCAGGGGTCTTTAAGAATAAGTAAAGAACAAGGACTCATTGAACGTACTGATTTAGTTACAGGAAAAGACTATACATTCAAAAAAGATGGTCATAGATTATACATGATTGATACTCCAATGGAACTAGTCACACCAGATTGGCAAGTTATTGCTCGTATTATGATTACTGAAATCACGGTTGGGCACAATGAAACACAAGGGATCTATAAAGTACTAAAAATATATTCTGATGAAGAGGTAAAAATCGTCTCAGGGACAGTGATTCCTTTCGACCAAGTGAGATAAAAATCTCCATTGATAATATAAAAGCAAAAATATTTCTTTCACAACAAAATAAGCCAAGACTCCTTCATTTTTGTCCAGATACCCTCTGGGCAATATATTTCAAGAGCTGTTAGTATAGATCCCGACCTAATAAATTTCAGCAGAAAGTCGGGACTTCAGACGAGAAGCAAACGTTATGTAACATACTCGTGCAAGATATATAAAATTTCGAGGTGTTTTGCCCCTATGGGAAAATATTCCTTTGCAGCTAAAGAAACAAATATCAGATCCAATGCACAAAAATCGGATTGGCGATCAAGTTGAAAAAGGAAGCGAAAGGGATATATTCCAATTGATTTATTTTCTTAATTTAGGAATATGAAAGAGTTAAATTATTGACTTGGAATATATAAAATAAACAAGAAAAACTGAAAATTATTAGACAATATTTTTCAAAATCCAAACAAAGTATTTTATACGGCATCTACCATAAAAATAGTATTAGCTGGATTATTTTATGAAAATTGTTTAACAGAACTCAACAAAACAATAAAGATAAAGAATAAAGATAAATTCATCTGATGAATATTGTATAACACAAAATGAGAAACAGCAATATCATATGACGTATTGATAAATCTTATGATAACAATATCAGACAACACAGCGACAAATATCGTATTCGATAAATTAACATCAAAACTTTGAGATCTAAGTATATTTATAACTAAAAAATTAAACCTAAAAGACACTAAGATTTTCGATATTCGCAGACAAAAAAAACTAGATTATGTATATGGAAGTTGAGAATCTACACCACAAGAATTTCTTATTTTGTTGAAATATTTTTTATTTGATTCTAAATATGCTAAAGAAATAAGAAAAATAATGTCTAATCAATACATCAAAGGAAGATGATTAAGATATTTTGATAAAAATAATTTTATCGAAACAGGAAACAAAAGTTGACAATTGGATGATATGACAAATGATTGTTGATTTATAGAGACAAAGAATGAAATATTTTTATATACTATTTTTATGAAAATACCAAAAAATTCAGAATATGAGTATCAAGTAGAAAACAAATATTACAAAAAAATTTGAAGAATAATTTTAGATTCTTTCCAAAAATTGAATAATAAACACCCCCTTTCTTAGTTAAAATAGAAAGTTAAGTCTTATACTCTCTGACACACAAACCCTCGCAAAACTCTGTCATATAAAAGCTTCTACACGCATCCTTCAAAATTCTTTAGATATCGGCGCTTCGGACAAAAAGCGGACGTTATCTCATTAAAGACATAAACACTACCCCATTTCTCATTTCATTTGAAACATATTTATATACAAATAACAACGCAGAAGGGAGAGCCTAAATTGATTTAATTTTTAATTTCAAAATATGAAAAAAATGATCTATATTATTATTGCCTGCATAGGCATTGTTGGACTTTGGTCACTATGGGGATTCTTCGGCTCAAATGTGGAGCAAATGGACTATACCGTAGTCAAGAAAATGAATGGCTACGAAATAAGGGAATATCCAGAACATATCGTGGCACAGACTACAGTACAAGGATGATTGAATAATGGGTTCAGTATTGTAGCAGGGTATATTTTCGGTGGAAACACAAAGAAAGAAAGCATTTCTATGACGGCACCTGTGGTAGCTACATCAGAAAGTATTTCTATGACAGCACCGGTCATAGCAACAAAGGAATGAAATTTACAGACAATCTCTTTTGGAATGCCACGCGGCTATACACTTGAAACATTACCAACGCCCAACGATCCGAGAATACAAATAGTAAAAATTCCTACCAAAAAATACGCCGTGATGAGATTCTCTTGGTATAGATCAGATGCGAAAATCAAACGTATCCAAGAGAAATTACTTTCAGCACTTACAAGAGACAAAATCGCAATACAAGGAAATCCATCATATGCTGGATATAATGCACCATGAACTCCTCCACGGATGACACGTAATGAAGTATTGGTTGAGATACAAGAGACCAAGACTCAAAAGATAGTTTTGGCCGGTGGATGTTTTTGGGGCATGGAAAAACTTATCAGAGAACAAACGGGAGTAATAGACACTACTGTAGGATATGCAGGAGGAAAGATTGAAAATCCCACCTATGAAAATCATGAAGGCTATGCAGAAGCCGTTGAAGTAACCTACGATCCTGAGGAAACATCATATCAGCAACTCTTAGATTTCTTCTTTCAAATCCACAATCCGACGACACCAAATCGCCAATGTAACGACATTGGTTCTTCATATAGATCAGCAATTTTCTATACAAATGAAGAAGAAAAAAAGGAATCAGAAAAATTTATTGAAATCGTAAATACGTCAAAAAGATGGAAAGATCCAGTAGTTACAACATTAGAACCCTTAGAAAAATTTTATCCAGCAGAAGAGTATCACCAAGATTATTTACAAAAAAATCCAGCAGGATATAGCTGCCACCTTATGTATTTTGATAGTTATATAAAATAGCTTGTGTGATGAACATCTTAAAAGCTGAAAGATTTTAGCGCAAGGAGTGTCCAACACGAAAGAGATCGTCTTGAGCAAGTCCTGTTTGTGAATAAGGCAGTGAAAAATCTACGCTTTTTCATGTTCTTGATACCTAGCTGCTGCAGTAGCAATTTCATCATAAGCTTCTTGGATGCTTCCAAAACCGAAGACCTCTACTTTATCATATTTCTCATGTTCCAATATTTTGATTTCCTTGAAAAAAAGGAGCATTTCTTTTTTCATATGAGAACCCAAATCATCTATAGTCACTACTTCATCCCATCTTGGATCTCATAGAGGGACAGCTATAATTTTGGGATCTTCTCATTCATTATCCGTAGTATACAGGATTCCTATGGGTCTGGCTTTGACCAAACATCCCGTAAAAGTGGGATTTGTAACCAAAAGAAAGACATCGCAAGGATCTCCATCCTTAGAAAGTGTCTGAGGAATAAATCCATAATCACAGGGGTAATACATACTATGATGGATTACACGATCCAAAGTAAAACACCCAAGTGCCTCATCATATTCATATTTATTATTAGATCCTTTGGGAATATCTATGATAGCGTGGACAATTTTGTGATCTTTATCAGCAAACGGAGGGATATCTCTTCATAAATGCATAAGTATAGAATAATCAAATAAAATAGCCACGCGACTATATAAATTTCCTGATTTCAATCAACCAATAAATAAGAAGAAGTTTCCCCTTTATATAAGAAGAAGTTTCCCCTTTATATAAGAAGAAGTTTCCCCTTTATATAAGAAGAAGTTTCCCCTTTATATTTGAAAAGGAGATGTTTTTTAGTAATATTACCAACATAGATGCGTATTTTAACACTATATCATCCATGTCTCAAACCGTATGAATAATCAAAAGCAAAACACCTAGAACCAGAGTCGCTGCCATCATTATCCAGGATAAAAAACTTCTTATGGTGCAAGGAGGCTTCCCTGAATTGTGGACACCAGGAGGCAAATTGCAAGAAGGAGAAAGCGAAGAAGAATGTCTCAGAAGAGAACTCAAAGAAGAAATATGAGTAAAAATCACGGAATTATCATTTTTCAAAGAATATACATGAGTATCCTTTTATAACCCAGAGATACCACTGGTCCAGAAAATATATATTGTCTCCATTACGTGAGAAATCAAACCTGATGCAGAGATAGACAATTTTGTTCGACTCAGTAGAGAAGACTTCGAGCAAAAAAGATTTACCCTAATTAGATGAGATCAAGAGGAGATTATTCCCGATCTTATCAAAGGAAATATTTTCTAAAGAAGCTAATCTATCAGAAAAGTCTGTATTTTGGTAAACAATTCTCTATATTCTATACGAAGAATTTTTACCCTCAAGTAAAAATATGGACA
This sequence comes from uncultured bacterium, assembly GCA_903904545.1. The sequence goes on from CAIVDB010000064.1 coordinate 13,443, forward strand.
AAGATATTACCATGATTATCAAAGACTATGTAGAAAGTGAATGTAAGAAACCCACGAGTAAATACGGATATGAACCATTTCCTGCTCATTTTGTTCCTATGGTAAAATACGCCCAAATATTAGCACAGCAGCTTTGAGGAGATACAGAAATTATTACCATAGCAGGTCGATTACATGATATAGGATCAATTATCTATGGAAGAGAAAATCACCATATCACGGGAGCGGAAATTGCCGAAACAAAACTTAAAGAATTAAAATATCCCCAAGAAAAAATTGAACTCATCAAAAAATGTATTCTCAATCATAGAGGTTCCATACAAAACGAAAGATGAAGCATCGAAGAACAAATTATCGCTGAAGCAGACGTAATAAGTAATTTTGATAATGTTTCTTGAATATTTAAAGCAGCTCTTGTCTACGAACATCTAGGACAGGAAGAAGCAAAGGAATCTGTCAGAAAAAAATTAGAAAATAAATGGAATCAATTACATTTTGAAAATTCAAAAGAAATAATAAAACCAAAATATGATGCAGCCATGTTGCTTTTTTCATAAAACACCTTTTTATCCACACAAATCCCATGTATATAGAGGCAAAATACGATCCCGAATGATCCCTTATGGTAGAAAAGATTATGTTCTCATGTAAAGACTTCGAATTACATCGCCAAGATATCGAAGATATGAAGAAGAAAAAGCTGATCAAACTCGTAGAGTCCCAGACCTTGCCAGATCCAGTTCCCTGTCAAGTTGTTGTCTACTTCGAGACGTGGAATAAGGCGAGAATTATCTTTTTTGACCCAGAATTTATGATGCCTCAAGAAGTCTATGCAGAGCCATTTATGAATAAAGATCTCATCGACCGATCAGAAAAGAATACAGGATTTTGGATAGAATGCACCATTCCATTACACAACGATTGTATCAATCTTGATTTTTCATATACTATATAAAGAAAAAACTCTTCCCCGTTGCGACACTTGTTTGAGCTATCCTTCACCAATAAATTCAAGTTAATCTAAAAAGTGAACCGGACCCCGACCGAAGGTTGGGAGTTCACTAGATGGACTACCAAAAACAGAAAGACACAACCAAGATAACTAGCCTGTAAGATAATCCCTGCGAGTCTGTCGCAACTTGAGTTTTTGCTTACTTTTGGGTCAAGCCAAAAGTAAGGCCCAGCGCAGCGTCCCAAAAAATATTTTAATTATTTTAAAACAATCCCGATGAATACAAACCCAAGAGCCAAAAGAATTCTTTGTTATGGCGATTCTAATACCCGAGGACGAGTTCCCTGAAGTATGGGCACCCAAAGATATTCCAGTAAAGAACGTTGGCCAGGGATTCTCCAAGACCTTTTAGGATCTGAATATGAAGTTATCGAAGAAGGACTCGGAGGAAGGACAACGATGTTCGATGATCCTAGACCAGCATTTCCAGAGAGAAACGGACTTCAGACTCTGCCTATCCTCTTAGAAACCCACCTTCCACTAAATTTGCTTATTCTAATGCTTGGGACCACCGATACCAAACCTATGATGAATCTCAACAGCGAAGAGATAGGGGAAGGCATGAGGAAATTAATCCAGACAACAAAAGGATATAAGGTACTCCAAGGGACAGTATCACCAGAAATATTAGTCATTGTCCCACCTATCGTCAAAGACGATACAGAATTTGCTTCCCAATTATTTGCAGGGGGCACGAAAAAGGGTAATGAACTCATTGAAATATATAGAAAAGTAGCCGAAGAAGAAGGCGTGCAGTACTTCGATCCAAGCAAAGATATTCAGGTAGATCAGACTGAATGAGTCCATATCGATGCCCAGCAACACCAGATATTAGCGAGATTGGTATTCGAAAACATAAGCAACAATTTATAGTTAGATGAAATTTATTTTAGCCCCAATAACTTGCTTTTCACGTTCAGATAGATAATGAAAGAAAAAAGTGGGGTTTCGCCCTTATGGGACGACTTTTAAAAAAACTAATAACAAATTCCATGGAACAGAAAAAACAAACATTTCGACAAGTAGTAAGAAGATTTTTCGAACCAGCTATACAAAACAAGAAAATGCTCTTCCAAAGCTGTTTTTTTGCATTGCGAATAGGTCTGTATGGAATATTTAATGTATGGATTTTTGAACTTATCACTTCAAATATAGAACTAAAAAACAAGGATGCTTTTGTTGTATCCATCATAATCTATTGCGCAATCACTTTGACCTATTTTCTCGGAAACTATTTCATGAAATACTGGCATCGAGTCAATCGTTATCGAACGGATGTAAAAAGCATGCACAATATCTATATGAAAGATTTCTTTATGTTGGACAATAACGAAGTCGAAAAATTCTGAACAGGAAAATGGATCTCTATCATCGAAAATGGATTTCACACTTGGACGGATCTGATTATTTTTGGTATCCATACTTGAATACGCGTAATTATCACCTTTTTTTATGTATCCTATGTCTTTATCACTACGAACAATTACTATTTCATAGCATTTATCATCCTCTTTATCGGACTACATATCTTCGCCAATTATCTCAACAAATTTGTTATACCATATAGAAACAAAAGGATTGATATGCAATATAGTTACAATGCTCAGATGGTTAAAATGATTATGTCTAAATTTGAAATTACACAGAGCAACAAAGAAAAAAGAGAGTTATGAATCTTAGATGAATATGCAGACAACTGTGTTTTGAACAATCAAGGAGAACATAAATATCTATTTTTCATTACCAATATGCCAGTCTTTCTCGTATATGTATTGAAAATATCCATATGTGTATATCTATGATATTGAATCCTGAATGGAACTGCGCAATTTTCTGAATTAGTCTGAATCATCATTTTGATAGGATTATTGGAAAAAGTTTTGAGTGATTCCATAGATTATTATAAGGAGTTTACCTTCCACTATACTGGCATCAAAAAGCTTTGGGATCATTTTGATGATATCAAAAAAATCAAATGACTGAGAGAATGAATTGATTTCAAAATAAAATGATGAAACATCGAAATATGCGATGTGTCATATTGATATGAAGAAAGAAACAAAATATTTCAAAATTTTTCTCTCAAGATAAAATGATGAACTAAAACCGCTTTTGTTGGAGAATCGTGAGGAGGAAAGACAACCTTGATAAAACTTTTGGCATGATATATCAGATCAGATAGTGGAACGATAAAAGTAGATAATCAAAATTTATCAGACATAAAATTGACGGACTATTACAAGCATATCGGCTATCTGACACAAGATCCATCAGTGTTTGACTGAACAATTTATGAAAATCTTGTTTATGCACTTGAAGTTGAACCGACAAAAGACAATCTAGAAAAAGTCATAAAACTAGCGAAATGCGAGTTCATACGAGAATACAAAAGATGACTAAAAACAGAGGTTGGTGAAAAATGAATCAAATTGAGTTGATGACAAAAGCAAAGATTAGCAATTGCAAAAATCATGCTCAAAAATCCAAATATCATCTTACTTGACGAGCCAACATCAGCTCTTGATAGCTTCAATGAGGAATTAGTTAATGCTGCATTACACAATCTTTTTAAAGGCAAAACAGTCATTGTCGTAGCACATAGATTACAAACCGTAAAGCAATCTGATAGAATTTTGTTATTGGAAAAATGAAAAATCTTAGAAGAATGAACTCACGACGAACTTGTAAAATTGAATGGGAAATATAAGAGAATGCTGGATTTACAAAGCTGATTCTAATGTTTGCTTTTTCTAAATAACCCCACTTTTTTTAAAATACAATGAACGTATAAAATAGAAATCACGAGGGCTAAAATATACAATCATCTAACACATCCAGTCTGAACATGTAAAAAGATGCTCACGTCAGACAAGGATGGAACGTTAGATGACATATTATTGGAGCATAGTTCAAACGAAA
>CAIVDB010000065.1 GCA_903904545.1 uncultured bacterium
AAAAACAATTATTAAAGAAGTAATCAAGAAGAAGATAAAGCAGAAGCACATTATAGTAATATAGTGTGCTTTTTAGTAAAAACGAAAAAATTCTAGAGACAAGGAAGAACAATAAGAGAAAGAATAAATCATAAGACAATGCTTCAAAAGCAGAAAGATAACCATTAGATATCGGAGACAAAAACTAATGATTTTCTATTGATAACCATAGGATATCACTATTAAATAAAATCAAATTGTTTTTTGCACAAGATTGAATACATCTGAAAACGAACAAATTCTTTAAATTTTTTATTTGTATTACTAAGACAACTCATGAAGGACATCAAGGCAATTTTTGATATCGGTAATGATGTCATCAAGGGCATTGTGTTTGCTAACGATGAAGGGAAAGATATCATCCTAGCGAAACAAATCGAGCCCACTCAAGGGATGCGCAAAGGTAAAATTCTAGATGGAGAGGCATTCATTGGTACCCTCAACAGAATCACCGAATCTTTCGTCAAGAAACTTGGAGGAGATTTTATTGAAGAAGTATTTGTCGGCATTTCCCACCCAGAAATGATCGTCAATAGAGTAGTGGAACAAAAAAGAATTATGACAGAAGAAATTCAAACTGAAGATGTAGAACACCTTTCTAGAGTAATAGCTGAAATTTCAAACAAAAACAATTATGAAACGATAAAAATAGTCCCCGTACACTTTGTCATCGATGAAAATAAAAGAGAAAAAGATCCTATAGGGATGAAAGGGAAAAAATTGGAACTTATTGCTGATGTCTTTATGATCCCCAAAAACATTTATAACGGATTATTAGAAGCTTTCTGAAAAGTAGGACTCAATATTGTAGATATTGTACCAAATATTATCTCTGCAAGCGAAGTTGTCCTGGATTATGATCACAGAGACCTCTGAACTATTATGATAGACATTGGGAAAAATCAGACAAGTTATGTCATCTACGAAGATGGATATCCTTTGGGATATGGGACTATGGCAATGGGAAGTGAAGATGTTACAAAGGACATTTCCATTGGTATGCAAGTAGACATCAAAGAAGCTGAAGATATCAAAAAGACCCATGGTTCAGCTATCGTACAAAGAGAAAGAATGCAAGAAGACAGTCAAATAGATAGTTTCTTCTTATCAGACATCATCAATGCAAGATACGAAGAGATATTTCTCAAAATCAACAAGCATCTCAAAGACGTAGAGAGAGATGGAAGACTGGCTGGAGGAGTAATGTTGATCGGTGGAGGAGCTAGAATGCCAAATCTAGACTTACTTGCCAAGGATGTTTTCAAACTAGCTACATTCTACGGGAAAGACAATATTCTCAATCTCGGAGACATTTCCTCTAATATCCAATTTGTAAATACCTTAGGAACATATGTTCGATCAAACAAATATACAGAAGGAAGAAAAGGATCTGCATTTGGAAATTTCGATTTCTCAAAAGTAATCGGCAAAGTAGGATGATTCTTTAAAGACCTCTTCTAAAGTAATGTTGAATTATAAATTATAAATTAT
>CAIVDB010000066.1 GCA_903904545.1 uncultured bacterium
ATAATTTATAATCTATAATTTATAATTCCCTTCCCTCCCTTCAACAAAAAAAACTCCTTCATTCAAAATTTAAAATTCAAAATTTAAAATTCCCTCCAATACCATGTTCACTCCAGACAAAATACAAAACATACCAGATACTGCATGAGTCTACATCTTCAAAGATGAAAGAGGTAAAATTTTGTATATCGGCAAAGCGAAGAACCTCAAAAAAAGAGTAAGCCAATATTTCTCTCCAGGATCATTACGGAAACAAGAGATGGTAATCAAGGCAGAAAGTCTAGACGTCCATAGTGTAAATAACGAAAGTGAAGCCTTATATCTCGAAGATAATTTGATCAAAAAACATCAACCCTACTACAATAATCTCCTCAAAGCCGATAATAGTTATGCCTATATCAAGATCACAAATGAAGCCTATCCCCAGATCATCTTAGTCAGAAAGAAAATCAATGATGGATCTACCTATATAGGACCCAAACATAATACCCAAAATCTCAAGAAATTTCTCCAATACATCAGACAAGTCCTCCAATACAGAGGTTGCAAGACAACACAATTCAAACAAGGGAAAGTCTGTTCAGACTACTATTTCGGACTCTGCAAAGGCTGGTGCATAGCGTGAAGCTTGAAGATTAAAGCTTGAAGTAAAAAAAGCACGACTCCCGAATCTTCAATCCCTAATTCCCAATTACCAATTCCCAATACACCAATTCCCGACAAAAAAGAATACGACGCGATTATGCAAAGACTAACATCATTTTTCAAAGGAAACACGAAACCGATCAAAGATGAAGTCAAAAAACAGATTCAAAAAGCAATTCTTAAGCAACATTTCGAACGAGCAGCAAAACTCAGAGATATCTTCACAGAAATAGATGCACTGACCGAACAGCAAACTGTAGTTGTCCAAGAAAAAATCCAAGGATACGTTATTCATGTCAAACAAGTCGGACAATGGTGGATCTATATCCTTTTGTATTTTTACGAAGGGAAATTGATCGACATCATCCGTCATAAGGAACATATCAACGACAAAGAGGAGGATGAAATCGTCTTCGATCTCAATAGGGAATTCGGCACCTTATATCCCCAATCAGCTCCCAAAAATGAACTGATCATTTCTACTATCAAAAAACTCAAGAAAAGTAGCCAAAAAGAACTCCAAATACTTACAGAACAACTTTTCCAGTCCTATCTCATCAATTCATCCTTCGATGAGAGCAATCTGATCAATGAATTACTCAAAACACTCCAAACAAGGTACGAGCTCAAAAATTTTCCGTATAGAATAGAATGTATCGATATTTCTCATCTTTCAGGAGGACGATCAAGTGGGGGGCTTGCCTGCCTTCTCGGCGGGATCAAATACCCGCATGGCTATCGCAGATACAAAATGCAGACCCCCGGGGGCGATGATTACCTCGCATTACAGGAGCTCATTATTCGTAGATTTGAACATATGGATGCCGAGAATAACCTCCCTTCTTGCCTAGTGATCGATGGAGGAAAGGGGCAACTCAATATCATCAAAAAACTCTATCAAAACGAGCCAAACATGAGACCAATTTTGGACAAAATAGATATTATCTCGCTAGGAAAGGGAGAAGCGAGAAACAAAACAAAAATCTGATCTCTTTCAAGAAAGGTTCACTTCCCAATAAACCAATTCCCAATAACCAATTCCAACATAAGATGAAAAACTATCTCTGAGACAATATACCGCCTCAATCAGAAGATGAACATAGAATCTCAAGACCTCACCTATGATGAAGCCGATAAATTACTCTTGATGGCAAGAGATGAGGCCCATAGGTTTGCAAACGCGTACAGAAAGAAACAAATGAGCAAAGAATTCAAGAAATAGCCAATAAAACATACCACAACACAAATAGAGAATATGGCAAGTCAAAAGAAGTCCATATTCTTTTTTCAAAGAGACAAATTTGACAAAAAGCGCTTTTTGGGATAAAATCAAGGTAAGTATTTTACCTTCTACATTTTACCAATGGTCAATAACTCTCAAAACAAAGTCTCCAATCCTTACGAAGGAAAAGGGAAAGAAGAACTAAGACTTCTCGCAGCACAAGAAATGCAAAAAGGAAGCACTGAATCTTTAAAAAAAGCAGGAGAAATTTTGAAAGAACTTGAAGAAAGAGAAAATAAAGGAACACCAGAAAGTGAGGCAGAAAAATTTTGAAAAATATACGAGGAAACAACAAATCAATTAAAGGAAATACAAAACAAAATCGACACATTAAATAAAAAATCAAGTAAGAGCAAAGAAGAACTTATAGATCTTATAAAAGCAAAAAAAGAAA
>CAIVDB010000067.1 GCA_903904545.1 uncultured bacterium
AGTTCTCTTCTTCCTTTCTTTCTTCTTCTTGCAAGAACATTTCTTCCACTTGCTGTCAACATTCTTTCTCTGAAACCATGTTTGTTTAGTCTCTTGCGTCGAGAATATTTTCTTACTCTCCTGAGTTTGCTAGCCATCTTGTTTCACTTGTTATAAGTTAAATATACTGATCATTAATGTTATGTATATTGGTGTATTGGGAATTAGTTATTAGTCTAAACGCTCCCGTCTATTTTTAGTCCCTAACATATTCAATCAACCCTAGCTCTCTTGCTCTTAGCGTTACTTCACGAAGTTTTTTCTGTGTAGCTACTGTATTTCCTGTATATTTTCTTGGTTTGATATTTCCAAATCTTGTAATATATTTTTTTATCATAGGAATAGACTTCCAGTCAAGATATGTTTTATTCTTTTTATTAGCAAAAAATGATAGTTTCTGTCCAAGTTTCTTTTCATCCCAAGAAGCGATAATCTTAATTAACTCCTCCTGAAGGTCATTGAATACAAACATTGGCTGTGTTGCAGTCATTTTGTACACGACATATCTCTTTACTGACTTATTGTATACTAGTTGTTTTTTAAACTCAATGATTTCTGTCGATGGAGCTTGTACGTAATAAGAGCAAATATATGCAGTATTTTGTCCTGCCTTATCATTGAGATTATACGCCAATGTTTTGAGTCCGATATCATCCTTTTGGATAATCTCCATTTTACAAGATTTTTCTATCTCGTCTAGGACAGTTTTGCGTTCATTATCTGATAATGCTGCATCTAACAACAATACAATATCATACTTTTGCATGCGAATACTTTTTAAATAGTAAAACCGGTATTTAGTATCTGAATATATTTTTATCCTCAGACAGACATTCTTTTGAATCCTAAAAGCGTGAATCACTCTGGCAAAATTTCTTTTACTTTCTTTGATCCATCCCTAATATATTCCTGCTCTAATACTACAGAATCTGCTAATGATTTTTTTACTTTTCCGTCTACAATCTGAGCAATCATTGCTTCTGGTTTCCCTGCTGCTTTAAGCTCCTCAGTAAATTCTTGTGTCATTTTTGCTATTTCATTCTGATCAACTTGATCAAATGAAACATATAAAGGATTCATTGCAGTAATTTGAAGTGCTATTTCTTTAGCAGTATCTTCTTGTGTCCCTTCATAAAATACAATTGTTGCTACTTTATTTCCTGGGTGATTATATACATATCATTTTCTAGCTGTCACAACAACATCTCCTATGTTCATGTTTTCCCCTGTCTTTCCCATAAATTCTTGAACATCAGCCTGTATCTTTTCGGAAACTTCTGTATCGATATCTTCCAATGAATCGATTTCCTTAGTTTGTTGTGCTATTTGTTCGAAAACAGATGAAAATAATGCTTGAAAATTCTCATTTTTTGCAACAAAATCTGTTTCACAAGCAAGCTTCAAACCAACTATTTTCCCGTCTCTTTGTTCTGCCTTTACGATTCCTTCTTTAGTCTCTCTATCTGCTCTATTCCCTGCTTTGGAAATTCCTTTCTTCCTAAGGATATCTTGAGCGAGCACTAAATCATCATTAGCCTCAGCCAATGCCTCTTTACAGTCTTTCAATGGAGCGAAGCTTATTTCTCTCAATTGTTTCAATAACTCTATATTTGACATGGAGTATAGTGATACTAAATAAAATATTGTGTGAAAACATAGTATTACATTTTTATCTCAAAGAGATTACAAATCCGTTCCCCTAGTCAAACGAACACTGCTAATACGCTTTGAGGATCTCTTATATATTTACCGTCTTTTACTTGTTTAATACAGATACCAAGCATCACGACAAGAAGTACATACACTAGGATAGGGAGATATTTTAGCAATGGAATGAATAGCAAAACAAGAGAAAGCACTATACACGAAAGACTCACAGTCCGTCGACCTATTGCCTGTTTAAGGTGATATTTCTCGTATACACTTCTTTGTTGCAAAGTCCCTAGAGATCATATAATCCCTATCAAAAGATACATCAACAACGCCCTTTTCTTCTCCGCACTTCATGGGAGATATATCTCCTGGTCTGGTATAGTAGTAGACACTGGAGCGCTTGTTTGTACATTTTCTGGAGCAATCACTTCTTGCATATGTATTTGGAGTATAGAAAAGTAAAATTGCTTAAGCAATTTTTACCTATTAATTAAGGATGCTTTTTAGGACGAAATCCATACTTCTATGACTTCCTACGTTGGAAACAATAAGATTTTCTTCTCCCCATCGTCTAGAAAAATTAGTCCCAGCAACAATAATGTTGTCCATATCTGTTTGTTTTGTGATTTCATTGATCAAACCATCCATCATTTGCCCATCAATTACGATAACAAGGTCTGGCTTTTTTGTCAAATTTTTCACTCCTTTATATATTTTGAGTACTCTTTCTAATTTTCTCTTATATACAAGTTGTTCTTTCTTCGTCAAAGCGAGATAGTTCTCTGTTTCTACAAAACGAGCCATACTATTCATGGATTCAATTCTTTTCTTAAATGTCTCGAAATTCGTCAAGAATCATGATGGAAACTTATAGTTTAGATAACAATATCCCAAGGAATCTCCCATAGCAGAAAGTTCATCAGCAATCATTTTTTTCTCAGAAATAATCAATATTTCCTTTCCATCTTTTTTTGCTTCTTGGACTTTCTTTTTTGCTTGTTCTAATTGTTGAGCAAGCATTTCTGGATTCACTATAGCAATGCCATTTATTACCTCAGACCAATATTTATTAGTTTTAGGATGTGCTTCGCTTTTGAGTGTCCCAATATGAGCTTGTGCCTTGATAACATCATTTGCAGTTATAGTCATAATGTTTTACTTTTTGATAAATAAATCAAACTTTGGATTTTGATTGTAGCTAGATCTTGATCCGGAGTCGACCGACTTTCGAATATTAAGATACATCGTACAAGAAAAGCCCAAGCTCCAAGTCTATCCTAATGATAGTCAAGTTCTAAGCCCTATTTGAATGAAACAGTTGCTCCTTCGGCCTCTAATTTAGCTTTAATTGCATCAGCCTCATCAGACTTTACTTTTTCTTTAATGATTGTTGGCGCTTTTTCAACTAGATCTTTAGCTTCCTTAAGTCCAAGTCCCATAAGTTCTTTAATGACTTTGATTACACCAATTTTTTGTTGTCCGATATCTGTCAATTCGATATTAACAGTATCTGAAGCTGCTGCTCCAGCATCTCCTGCAGCACCTCCTGCGGCACCTCCTGCAACAACCATTGCAGCTGCGCTCACACCAAATTCTTCTTCAATAGCTTTAACCAATTGGTTAAGTTCTACTGCACTCATTTCTTTTACGAGCTCAAGTATCTTTTGAGCATTCTTTGATAATTCCATTTCTTGAAACAATTATAATATAAAGATATAATAAACATAGGTAACAACATTTTGAACGAGATATTATGCAGCAGCCTCTTCTTTTACTTCTGCTTCTTCTTTTACTTCTGCTTCTTCTTTTGCCTCTTCTTTAACTTCTTCTTTAACTTCTTCTTTTGCTTCTTCTTTTACTTCTTCTTTTACTTCTGCTTCTTCTTTTACTTCTTCTTTTACTTCTCCATCTTTTTTGA
>CAIVDB010000068.1 GCA_903904545.1 uncultured bacterium
GGAAATTTTAAAGGATTTTTTTGAAGGTATCAAGGAATACATTCAAGAAGCAATCGAATGGATTGTAGAAATAGAAGAAGGCCCACGTCGTCACAAAACATTCCTTTCTATAGTGTACTATGCGTTATGGAGGGGAATATTGTTCGGAACGTCCGTAGGATTATACGAACACTATATCTTAAGTAATAATGGACTCTATGCTTTTCTCTTTATGGGTGGTAGTATATCTGTCTCATTGATTGTAGTGTTCGGACTTATCCCAATGCTCTACCGATGGATGGGCAGTAAAAAAATTAAAAACGAAAAACAAAAAATCATGAAAACAAAAATTTTAATCGCAAGTATGCTGCTCGCATTCGGGATGGCATCATGTAATGCCTACGATGAAGATAATGCAAATGTTCTTATAAGAACAAAAGTACCTAACTGCGTAAATATTACTCCGTCATCAGAAAAAGATAGAATGGGAACAATATACTACGTAGCAGTAGATAGCACCTACAAGCTTCATGTCTTTTATGTCAATGCAAGTGGGAATATATTCCCGGCAGATATTACAAAGACAAAATAAGGTATATTGAATATCTTTCAAAATATCTTACTCTAACACTATAAAAGCTCTCCATTGTTTTTTTTGGGGAGTTTTTTATAAACTAAAAACTAAAAACTAAAATTTATAATTTATAATTCAAAATTATGTCCATACTTATCCCAAATCCACAACATTTGCAAACTATGATAGACAACATCGTTCGTGATGGGAAAGAATATTTTCACGTGATTGCAGATTTTGATAGGACACTGACTCAGGCATTTGTAGATGGGAAACCTAGGTCCTCATTAGAATCGGTCTTCGAAGAACAGTGACTTTTGGGTCCTGATTTTTCTCTACAAGCCAAAAAGAATTTTGAAAAATATTATCCTATGGAAATGGATCCAACACTTTCTTTGGATAAGAAAAAAGCTGCTATGCAAGAGCGACGAATGACTCAATTTGCTTTGATGATACGTTGTGGGATCACAAAAGACATGATTAACAGCAGTATGCAGTCCGACAAGGTAGTACTTAGAAAAGGTTCAGACCTCTTTTTTTCTCTGCTTCAAGAAAAAAATATTCCATTACTTATTTTTTCCGCAAGTGGACTGGGTTATGACGGAGTGTATGCATGCCTCCATAACGGACAAAGGCACTCATCGAATATAAATATTATCTCCAATGCCTTTATTCGAGACGAAGAGGGGAGGGCAATAGGAGTCAAAGAGCCAATCATCCATAGCTACAACAAAAATGAAACTATCGTCCACGAACTCCCACTTTACGATAAGATTAAATCTAGGAAAAATATTCTCTTGCTCGGGGATTCTCTTGGCGACGTGCATATGGCAGATGGATTTGCGTATGAAAATATTATTAGAATGTGATTTCTCAATCATGATACACCCGAACATAGACAACAATATCAAGAAAAATTTGATCTAATTATTTTGAATGACGGTCCTATGGATGAAGTAAATAAATTTTTGAAGGATATTATACAATAAATTTCTTATGCGCTAGTTTTTATAATAGGATTGACAAAATAAAATAAATATGTATAAAAGAATATGATTTTATTATTGTAAAAGTAGGATGAAAAAAATAGATGTTACATTGATTCAACCTGTAGAGAAAAAATATCTTGAATATAAGTGAGCGGCTCTCCGTATGTTACAGGATAAGGAACTCATAGAAAATCTAGAACATAGCTCTAGTTTCTTTGATAAATTAAGGATTTATATAACAGCAAGTAAGGATACGGACCTAAAGGAAAAGTTAGAAAAAGTAATAACAGAATGAGAAATATTGGAGGCTACGTTAAAGGAGTATAGAAAAGCTTTGTTCGATGATATAAATGGCATTGATCTTTCTGCAGTTTCTCTAGTGACGAAGGTAATGTCTGATGCTCAAATAGGAAAACGGGAGACGAAAAATCAACTCAAGAATATGAGAAAACTTGAAGATCTTGATATCTCTGTACGTATTTTCAATAGACTTCAAGAAATCCAAAAGATACTCAAAGAAAAAGAGGATATAGATCTAACTACCTATGGAGATCTTGTTTTTTTCCGAGAAAGCAAGTGAGGCTACAAGGGGGTCAAGACACGAATGAATAAATATATCCCATGAGTTGGGCCAAAAACTATTACTGAGATAGAACATTTCATCAATATAGAAGAAAAGAAAAAATAAAGGACATAGAGAAGTAGACAAACGAAGACATTTTCTCCTTGACTTTGTATATCGAAATCCATATACCTAAAGCGCTCTGATGGGAGCGTTTTTTGTTGTATAGCAACTAAAAACTAATAACTAATAACTAAAAGTTTAGAAATATCCCAACACTTTTAGTTATTAACTATTCACTATTAGTTCAATTAGCTCTCGTAGTTCAGTTGGATAGAACGACTCTCTCCTAAGGAGTAAACACAGGTTCGACTCCTGTCGGGGGTAAATCGAAGAGAATGATGAGTGTTTAAAGATTAATGTTTAGTGAAGGAGATTTTTTATACAGAAGGATTCCATAATTAAACATTACGCATTACGAATTAAACATTAGAAAAACTAGATTTAATATTATTCTTGCTAGCTAAGTGTTATTGAGAATAATCTTAAATCTAAGGTCTAAGATCTAAAATCTAAGATCATTTAAGAGCACAGACATGCTAAACGGTTTGGTATACTGTTGGCCTTGTTTGTTTTGTTTTTATTCTTTAATCTTATTTTTATGCCAAAGAAAAAGGTGGTAGCAAAGACCGAGTCTTTTCAAAGACACGACACAGACACGGGATCTACTGAAGTTCAGATTGGATTGCTTTGTGAAGAAATCAAAATGCTTCAAGAACATCTTGTAGCGAATAAGTCAGACTACGATGCAAAAAGAAGTCTGCTTAAAAAAGTTGCAAGAAGAAGAGGTCTCTTGAAATATCTCAAGGGAAAGAAACTTGCTACCTACAATGCAGTATCTAAGTCTATCAACGTGAAAGTGTAATTGGTTTGTTTTTGGAATTAGGAATCAGGAATCTGGGATCTGTCCAGCCTGATAAACAAATCCCCGATAAACCGATATACCAATATCTTTTTTATTTTTTTAACGTTTTATTTATATGTCAGAAGTAACATTAGACATTATAGTCCCTATCATTAGAGAAGGACAGAAGGTAAAGGGAATTGTCCTCAAGAGAATTGAAAATGGAGTATTAGTAGATTGTGCTGATGGAGCATTTACAGGAGTGATCCTTTCCAAAGAAGTGAAGGAATTGGAAAGATCTGGATATGATCTAGAACCAGGAAGAGAAATCGAACTTGAGATCGTAAACACTGCCATCAGACATGAAGATGGTCACTATATCGTTTCTATCACTAAATTATTACAATACGATATCTGGAAATCAATTATCAAGAAATTCGAAGCAGATGATATCATTACGGTATGTCCTACAGAAGCAAACCTTGGAGGTCTTCTTGTAGATATGCATGGTATCAAGGGATTTGTCCCATTGTCTCAATTGGCTCCTATTCACTACCCTAGAGTAGAGGATGGTGATCAAGAGATTATCTTCGAAAAATTATTAGAACTTATCGGAAAAGAACTCAGAGTAAGAATCATCAATATCGATGAAGAAGAAAAGAGAATCGTACTTTCTGAAAGAGAGGCACTCAAAGAAGAGAGAGAAGCTATCCTCAATGACCTTGAGGTTGGAAAGATCTACGAAGGAGTTGTCAGTGGATTATCTTCTTACGGACTTTTCGTCACTATCGGCGGAACTGTGGAAGGATTGGTTCATATCTCTGAGATTACCTACGGTCACGTTAGTAATATCGAGAAATTAGGAAGGATAGGAGAAAAAATGAAAGTAAAGGTTATCGGTCTAGAAAATGGAAAGATTTCTCTTTCTAGTAAGAAATTGAAGGAAGATCCATGGACAGCATTACCAAGAGAATACAAAGTGGGAGACTTTATCGAAGGAGAAATCATTAGATTCGTACCTTATGGAGTATTCGTCAGAGTATTTGACGATATCAATGGATTGGTACATTTGAGTGAGCTATCACAAAAATCTATCAACAATCCAAATGAAGTAGTTAAACTTGGACAAATGGTAAAGACAAAGATCATTCTTCTTGATCCTAAGAATAGAAAGATTGGATTGAGTATGAAAGGATTGCTTGAAGGAGATGATCTGCCTGAACAAAAGAAACCCGTAACAAGTAAACCTATAGTAAGAGATGTTAAACCAGCAGGAGAATATGAAGGAAAAGGGCTTGGTGATATCGCACATCTTTCTGCAGAAGAAATGGCAGAAAAAGCAAAGAAAATCTCTGAAAAACTAGAGCATAATACCGAAAAGACTGATGGAGTAGTTGCTAAGAAGGCAGCAGAACCAAAGAAGAAAGCAGCGTCTAAGAAGACAGATGAGACTGAAGAAGAAAAGACTGAAGAAGAAAAGACAGAAGAAAAAGAAGTGAAGAAAGCAGTCAAGAAAACAACTAAGAAATAATTTTCTTTTCAGGAAAAGAAGTACCGTGGGCAGTAATGCTTGCGGTATTTTTTTATATACAAGAGATTGACTTTTGATGGGAAATATATATACATCAAAAATATATTTTATTTGATGGAAGGAATGATGCAAAAGAACAAGAATCTAGGTGAGAATAATCATCTAGGGTATTATATAATGAACGAGAATCCCCAAGTCGGAGATGAATCTCTTTCCAATCGAGAAGAAAATAACAAGAAATTAAAGAAAGAACTTGACTGATATGAATCTACAATATATGAGTTAGGAACAACACTTTTACAACCATGTACTCCAGAAGAAATTGCACAGGAACTCTGTCAATCTAAGGTCATAGTAGAACAAAAGAAAGGGAATCTTCTTATCATAGATGTTGCATCCACAGATAATCTAAAGAAATTGGAGTATGGAATCTATGAGCAAATAGAAACGGCATTTAAGAAAATTGGAGGGGAAACAGGAACGGGAATCAAGACAGATAGATATAATAATAATGAGATAGGATTCCGCCAATTAGTTGTTGTTCCTGCTAATCCAAATGCACCCCATGTACTGCTAGCAGGATATAGGTACAAATTATGGGAACCAGGGAACCTTCATACTCCTATGATGCAGTATTTTGATTTTGATCAAAGATTTCTCAACGCGAATCATAAAATTATTGAACTAGGAACTGCACGGAGAAATAATAACCTCACAGAAAGAGAAACACTGTTTCCACTGACAGGTACATGGACAGGATTATGAGGTATCTTAGAGAGTAATGAGGCCACTCATTTTATTGGGAAGATGACTATCCCATCAGACTATCCTAAGGAGGCTACTGACTTTGCTTTATGGTATTTAGACCTCGTTTCTAGAACCCAGTGATGAAGTATCAACGAAGGAGAAACTACTCCATCGCCCGCACAAGCAAAAACAGAATATGTATACACAAGTGATTATCTTCCAAGCGATGAAGATATTAAAAATTTTACGGGAAATTTTAAGAAGGATTTTCTCCTTATTAAGCCAAAACTTGAGCAACTTACCCAAGGAAAGATCTCTGCCTTGCCAGGAATGTTTGGAATATATCTCTCAAGAAGCACAAAATTAAATTATCTATCAAGTGTAAGGAATGGGAATGTTATCGAAGCAGGAATTTTGGTGGCTGTTGATGATGTGACAGATGAAGCAAAAAGGGCCCATCTCGAGGCAGTTGCAGATCGAAAACAGAAAATGATACAACTAAAATCTGAGAAGGAATTATCAGAATTCTCTCATAAAGAAGATATAACTGTACAAGAATATAGAGATCACTTTCTCAAAGTTTAAATTTCTATCGTCTTCATCTCTCCCTCAGGATCTAGGAAGACAAGCTTATATGCGGTCAATTGCATGGGGACGCCTTCGTCTTTCCCATACAGATAATCTCCAATGATCGGTAGGCCATGATGAGAAAGATGATATCTGATCTGATGCGTTCTTCCCGTCAAAATTTCCAAATGAAGCGTAGCGCGGTCATCGTGAGCTTCTACTTTTTCTATGATGGTAATTCCCATTTTGGGACTCGTGTAGGGGAGTTTCGCGTACACCAACTCACTAATCGTGAAGGGGAGTCAGCTTTGTATGTTTTCCAAAAACGTTTTCCCTTCCGGCTTGATATAACAGCCAGCTCTATAAAACTTTTTAAGCGGAATTTCGTCTTTGCTTGTCGTGTCTTCGGCGAGCGACTTTTGATCAAAGAGCTGCTTGAAATGAGCGAGGCCTTTTTCTGTCTTTGCAATAATCATGAGCCCATCAGTCTCTTTATCAAGTCTATGGATGAGTCCCGCTCTGATAAAATCACCAATGGAAGGTAAACCCTTGTATGTATGGTAGAGAAATCCTACTACGGAAGGCTCTTGGAGTTCCCAGAGATTCCTTGGATGAGAGAGGACTCATTTAGGCTTATTAATTATTAAATAATCTTCTTTCTCTAGGACGATAGGGAGATCGATGGCAGGAGTCTCAGCCAAAATTTCACTAGAAAGATATCTACGAACATCATCGATAGAGATCACTTCGCCTTCCTTCAATTTATGGGACTTTTTAAGTGCTTTCCCTTGGAGAGTAATACCTCCTCTAGAGAGAATATGGTGAAAAAAGCTCCTGGTATAGGGGAGCTGTTTGCTGAGTCGTGTATCGATTCTTTCACCAGGTCATGAGTACTTTATCTCCATGTCACCAAAAAAGATGCTAAATATACCCTATATGTATATGTTTTTGACAAAAAAGCAAGCTTTTGTGCTATTTCCCTCTCTTTTTTTTGCAAAAAAAACAAAAGGGAGTATACTTATTATAGTAATTTTACTCTCTATATATACCAAATGGCAGACTTACTTCCTCCAGCAATAGAACCAACTCCCACACCAGCTCCCGTAACTCCTACGGCACAGACACCAGCAGCACCAGCTCCTGAATGAGCTTTGGATAAGGGGATCAAAAGCATAACAAGATTCTTTGCTAAACTTTTGGGACAACCAGATCCTATTACCGGAGAAAAAAATACAGTAGTCTCTGGCGGTATGGCAGATAAAATTTGGAATGCTGCAAATACCGTAGTTGCCAAAGCAGAGACGGTAGTAAACAATACAGCTAATGTTGCCACTGCTGCAGTAGAAAAAGCAGGCGCAGTAACAGGAGATATCGTACAAAAAGGTACTGAAGCAGTCAATCAAGTAAAAGAAGAAGTTGCTGCAGTCAAACCTACTGTAGTTGAAACTCCAGCAGCACCGGTTGCTCCCGTAGAAACAACTCCCGTAGAAACAGCTCCCGTAGCAGCTCCCGTAGAAACACCCGTCGCTCCTACACCAATGCCAATTCCTGAGACACCAACTCAGCCATTAGAAACACTTGAAACTCCAAAGGCCGCTTAATTCCAAACATATTTTCACAATAAAAAAAGACTGATTCCTCAATGGAGTCGGCCTTTTTTCTTGAAATAGGTCGTCCCCCTGCCTATCGGCAGGCAGGGTTGGGACTCAGGGGATTTTTTTTGTTGATTACTTTGGACTTCCGTCCAAAGTGGGAAATAGGTCATCCCTCCGGGATTTGCCCGAGCGTTGGTTGAAGTACTTTGGACTTCCGTCCAAAGTTAAGCAGGGGTCGTCACGTTGTGACTTTTTTATGATTGAGACCCCGCTATACAGCGGGGGACCTCTTGGTAATGAAAGAGCCGGAGGCTCGACCTATTATAACTAGTGACGGGAGTCACTAGAGACGGACGGAAGTCCGTAAAGTCCGCAAAGCGGACGACCTCTCCCGTCTAGATCCTATACAAATTTTCCAGCTTTCTTCCTATCGGAATCGGTAAGGTAGATCTTTCTAAGTCTGATATTTTTGGGAGTGATTTCTACATATTCATCAGTACTGATATAAGCAAGTGAATCTTCTAGGGTCAAAGTAATAATCGGTGCAAGTCTCATCGCTTCATCGTTTCCACTTTCTCTAACGTTTGTTTGCTGTTTATTTTTGGTCAGATTGACGACCATATCACCAGGTTTAGCACTTTCGCCCACAATCATCCCTTCATACATTGAAGATCCAGGAAGGATAAAGATCTTTCCTCTTTCTTGGAGTTTCCAGATACTATATTTCATACATTTCCCGTTTTCTTGACTGATCATAGATCCCGTAGTTCTCTTAGGGATATCACCTTTGTACGGTGCATAATGAGAAAATGAATTGTACATAATTCCTTCTCCCTTGGTCATCAATACAAATTGTGATCTAAATCCTAGCAATCCTCTCGTAGGCACTTCGAATTCTAGCGTAGCAATCCCATTGAGGGTACTCATATTCGTCATTTGTCCTTTTTTCTTAGCGACGATATCGATGACCATCCCTGATGATTCTTCATCGACATTGATGATTACATGTTCGATAGGTTCTGTTCTCTGTCCATTTTCTTCTTTGAAGATCACTTGTGGCGCTGAGACTTGGAGCTCAAATCCTTCTCTTCTCATCGTTTCGATAAGTACAGATAAGTGGAGTTCTCCTCTTCCAGAAACTGCGAACCTATTTCCTCATTTTGTAAAGTCGATTTCTAGTCCTACATTGGTCTGTAATTCTTTTTGTAATCTTTCTTGGATATTTTTAGAGGTCACTAATTTTCCTTCTTTCCCTGCAAAAGGGGAGTCATTGACCAAGAAATCCATCGTCAATGTCGGAGCATCGACCTGAATCGGTGCAAAAGGTTCACATCATTCTACACCAACAGTTTCTCCTACATAGATATTTGGTATCCCGGCGATCGTGATGATATCTCCGCACTGTGACTGTTGGGTCTCTACCCTAGAAAGTCCAAGCGTGGTAAAAATTCTGGTTATTTTTCCTTTCCTTTTATTCCCTTCATTATCAAAGATCACGACTTCTTGTCCCTGTTTGACCGTACCTTCATACACTCTTCCGATACCGAGTCTTCCGATAAAATCGTCGTAGCCGAGGTTGACGATTTGCATACGAAACGGATGATCACTATAATCTGGCGCTGGAGTCACTTCTCTTTCGATCAGTTCAAACATCGGCGTAATATCTCATTTTTCTTTCGCTTCAGTGAAATCTTTGAGATCATCAAATGCATACCCACCCTTAGCACTACAGTAGATGATAGGAAAATCTGCTTGTTCGTCGGTTGCTCCTAATGCAAAGAACAGATCAAAAAGCTGGTTAATTACTCGACCTGGTCTTGCTGTTTCTTTGTCGATCTTATTGATAACTACGATCGGTTTGATCCCAAGTTCCAAAGATTTTTTCAAAACAAATTTGGTCTGAGGCATCGGCCCTTCATAGGCATCGACGAGCAAAAGTACGCTATCGACCATTTTCAAAACCCTTTCTACCTCACTTCCAAAGTCGGCATGACCTGGAGTATCAATGATATTGATGACATCGCCATTGTAGGTGATAGAAGTATTTTTGGAATAAATGGTGATCCCTCTTTCTCTTTCCTGATCATTGTTATCCATGATGAGGTTCTGATCTTCGGCGAGTTTCATCGTTCCAGATTGGGTCAATAATTGATCCACAAGAGACGTCTTTCCATGATCGACGTGAGCGATGATCGCAATATTTCTAATTGCCATTACTAAATTTTGAGGGGAATAAAAAAACAAAACCTCTGAAGGAATGCAGGTTTTGCATAGAGAGTAAGTAAATATATCGGCGTCAGTATAGGGAAATCCTAGGAATATGCAAGGTAAAGCATGGATGTGTAATTTGTAATGCGTAATGATTAATGATTAATGAAGGAGGTTTTTTTGATCTTAAGACTTTACAGACTAATCCATTCAACACTCAACATTTAGCATTTAGCATTCGAAGTAAACCTTCTCTTGCATTTCTTATCCAATCGAGTAAATATAAAAAAAACTTCTTTTATTTATTTTCTCTCAAGGCATGGCATCAAACAAAAAAAGATCTCCTCGAATTGCATTTCTCGGCATCCTTTTTGCTGCTATTTTTAGTTTTGGATTGTATCAAAAAACGAGTGAGGTATCATCTATTTATGCTGGACTAGCAATCATCTGTCTCATTATCTTCCTTCTTCTTTTCGAAAGAAAAGTAAGAATCAGTGATCCAGGAGAACTTTCTGCCAAGGCAGAAAATAGACTCGATGGAATCTGGGCACTTGCCTTCTTCCTAATGTGAGCATTGTGTGTCATCAATATGTACCGAGACTTTACTATGGGAACAGTGTTTACCGTAGCAATCCTTTTGGTCGTAGGAATCATCGCTTGGTTCGTTGTCAAAAAGAAAAAGTAATTCGCTTTTATTTACTAAAACAAAAATAGCATGGCATGTGGATGTTGTTGTAAAAAAGAGGCAAAGCCAGCAGCAAAAGTTGCAAAGAAGCCAGTCAAAAAGGCTGCCCCAAAAAAGAAGTAATCGAAAAGAGCCGAAAGGCTCTTTTTTATTAATAGAGATTTTTTTCCTTCTTTCCCTATTGTTTTGTAAAAATCATAAACTATAGGGAATTTATTAACATTTCTCCCTATAGTTTATAAATTATGGGTAAATTTTCTCATTTTTTGCACCTATCTTTTATGATGAGTGCAAATTTTCTCACTTTTTGCACCTATCTTTTAGACTGGGTGTAAATTTCGTTGTTTTTTGCCCCCATCTCTACAATGATGATATCTTTCTAGATTTTGTTATTTTATCCTTATATGTTCAGTAAAGTATCGTCAGGTATTGATCGATGTA
>CAIVDB010000069.1 GCA_903904545.1 uncultured bacterium
ATTACCACTAAGATAATTTGTTCCGTTGAGTCCACTAAGTACAGCACCAGAAAGATTGAGGTCAGAGAAACTAAGTGTTATTCATGTAGTATAAATTCAATTGCCTGTTATGAGAGTCCCAAGGAGAGTAGTTCAAGTAAGGATAGGCGCTTGAGTATCGATAGTGAAAGTTGCTCCATTAGTATTGCCTGCAAGATCAGTAACAAGGAATACATAGGTTCCTCCTGTGGAGATAGTACTACTACTAGTATAGGCGACACCATTGAGAGTAGCTCCAGAAAGATGAGTATCAGAGAACGTGATAGCTTTACTTCCAGAATAATAAGCGCCAGAAGTTACTCCAGCCATGGTTGGTGGAGTAGTATCGATGGTAAAGGTAGCTCCATTAGTATTGCCTACAAGATCGGTAACAAGAAATACATAGGTTCCTCCCGTGGAGATAGTGCTACCATTAGTATAAGTGACGCCATTGAGAGTAGCCCCGGAGAGATGAGTATCAGAGAACGTGATAGCTTTACTTCCAGAATAATAAGCGCCAGAAGTTACTCCCGCTATTGTTGGAGGAGTAGTATCGATGGTAAAGGTATTGTTGGTTGGAGTGGCTGATGTATTACCTGCAAGATCAGTCCCTGAAAGTGAGACAGTAGCTGTACCATCTTTGTATGTGGATCCATTGGCTTGATTGACAGTATAATTGTAAGAATATGTGTTAGTGGAAGTATAGATGTAATCATTCCAAGACACTACAGCAAGTCTTGCTCCATCACTTGAGGATGCAATGGAGTACCAATCACGATTACCAGCAGAAGTCTGTGGTGTCCAGTTAGCCCCAGCATCTGTGGAAGTATAAATGTAATCCTGGGTAGCCATTGCAGCAAGTTTTGTCCCATCACTTGAGGAAGCAATGGAGGACCAATAATGATTACCAGCAGAGGTCTGTTGTGTCCAGGTAGTACCAGTATCTGTGGAAGTATAGATGTGACCATTCCAAACCACTGCTGCAAGTTTTGTTCCATCACTTGAGGATGCAATGGAGTGCCAATCACGATTACCAGCAGAGGTCTGTTGTGTCCAGGTAGCGCCAGTATCTGTGGAGGTATAGATGTAATCATTTGAAGTCACTGCAGCAAGTTTTGTTCCATCACTTGAGGATGCAATGGAGCGCCAAACATGATTACCGGCAGAGGTCTGTTGTGTCCAGGTGGCACCGGCATCTATGGAAGTATGGATGTAATTATTTAAAGCCACTGCTGCAAGTTTTGTTCCATCACTTGAGGAAGCGATGGAGAGCCAAACATGATTACCAGCAGAGGTCTGTTGTGTCCAGGTGGCACCGGCATCTGTGGAAGTATGGATGTAATTATTTGAAGCCACTGCTGCAAGTTTTGTTCCATCACTTGAGGAGGCAATGGAGTACCAATCACGATTACCAGCAGAGGTCTGTTGTGTCCAGGTGGCACCGGCATCTGTGGAAGTATAGATGTAACCATCCAAAGCCACCGCTGCAAGTTTTGTCCCATCGCTTGAGGAGGCAATGGAGGTCCATTGACCAGTACCAGCAGAGGTCTGTTGTGTCCAATTACCAAATCAAATAGTCATCGCTATATTGGTAATTGAAGTGCTTCCTTGTTGAGTTAGAGATAGTGTTGGTGCAGATGACAATAATTCAGAATATATTGCAGAGACTGTTTGTGTCCCTGTGTTTGTAAGACTCTTGGTATACGTTAGTGCTACCGTTGGAGAAGTCCTATCGAGATAAGATATCACTGTTCATGTTACTTCAATTCCTCCGGTATAAAATCTTACAGTAAATGTTTTGAGTCCATCTCCTGTAGAATATGTCAGAGGAACAAATGTTGTACTAGAAAAGGTTCATGTAAACACACCGCTCAATCCTGCTCCATAAAATTCATATCAAGCAAAAACAGTACCGCTCAATTCTCCTAAGAAATCAAGTGAATTGCTATAGTCAGGAACGTCTATAGAGAATGATGGCGACTGTCCAAAGGTAAATAAACTCAAATGATTAGTTTGGAAGGTACAATAGGCACCACTATCAAGGATACAAGAGGACTGAGGACTATTGGATTCCCAAGAATCTCCTCCATTATAATTAGACCTAAAGATTGTGAATTGTTGTCCAGAGTTGGCTCAATCTATTTTGGTAGAAACAGTAAATGTACCTGCATAGGGGATGAGGTCAGCTGTAGTAGAACCTACTTCGATAGTTTGTACAGGGACTTGAGTCGTAAGTCAGGTTTCTCCAAAGACAGCCGCTTTAGGTCCTATGACATCTTGAGGAGGGAGAAACGAACCATCCCAAGTATATCATGAATATCCAACATACTGATTACCACTGATAAGAAGATATCCACTCAAAGAAGTTCCTGTAAAACGTTGTTGTATCCCAATCCCCGCTAGTCAAGTATTGTTACTAAGATTCTGAGAAATAGAAGGTTTATCCTTAAAAATTTGAATCAGACTTGCTGGAAGAGCCGAAAGGTTGTTGTTATATGTGAAGAAATAATTTAGATTAGTAAGCTTTCATAATGATTGAGGGAGAGAAATAAGTTTATTTTTGTGGACATAAAGGGTCTGAAGTGCAGAGATGTTTCCTATACTCTCAGGAAGTGTAGAAAGCTGGTTTTCGTAGAGAAGAAGTGTAGATAAATGCTGAAGTCTTGATAGAGAAGAGGGAATACTTCATATTGTGTTGTGGTGTAAATATAATCCTGTGAGAAGAGAAAAATTCCCTATAGAACTAGGAATGTTTCCTATAAGGTTATTATATGAGAGATTGATGGTCCTAACCATATTTGTATTGGTACAAAATCACTGTCTATTGCAGTATGTTTCCAGAGAACAAGATACTCCATACCATGAACAGGCAGAAGTACTTTGTAACCATCATCAAGTATCTGTTCGATTGTCTCCATTGGTAGAATAATAAAGATCGACAAGTGCAGCACATTCTGTTCCTAGTATATCGCTACACAAAAGAGAAAAATTAGTAAAAGTAAATAATCAAAGTTGATCTGTCTCAAAGGTACAATATTTATCACTATCGAGTGTACAAAGCTGGTCAGGATAATTGCTTTGTCGATGATATCCATCGTTATAAGTAGATCTAGATATAGAAAGAATCTGTCAAGACGTTCAGGAAGGGATTTTCATAGATACTGAAAATGTGCCTGTATAGGGGATCAGGTCGGACGTAGTGGAACCTACTGCAATAGTCTGAAGTGGACTGCTATGTATTCCAGGTTCTCCAAAGACAGCTTCTTTAGATCCTACAACATCTTGAGGAGGGAGAAATATCCCATCCCAATTTGATCAAGAAAATCAGACATACTGATTTCCACTAACAATAAGTGATCCTGATGTCCCAACAAAATTCTCATAAATATTATATCCGCTATTAAAGGCAAATCCATAAGATCGTCTGGATTTAAAAGTCAGAATATCGGAAAAAGGGAAAACAATGTGATTATAAGAAACATCTAGGTGTGTAAGACTTTGAAAATTTAGGATAGAAGAATCAATAGAAGAAAGATTGTTGCCACCTAACTCAATTCGCGTCAATCAAGTTAAATTAGTAAAGGAGGCAGGAAGATTACTTATTTGATTTCGCGAAGCTATTAATCTTTTGAGTTTAGAGAGATTTCCAATATTTGCTGGGAGTGAGGTTAATGTATTCCCACGCACATTGAGATATCATAATTTAGGAAGTCTCGCAATGGAAGGAGCGATATATGAGAGTTCAGAATCTCTAGCATGAATGTTCTCTAGGTTTCGAAGTACTTCATCGGTATTTTGCATAGATGGGTGACCATCTACTCACAAATTGGATATGTGAGAACCTTCAACTGAAATGGTTTTTAACCATGCTAAGGTGCTATCATTCCAAATTGTGTGTGAGAATCAAGAAAAAAGAGATGTTCATCTTAAATTATTGTAATCAAGAGATAGGTGGACAACATGCCCGTCCTCACAAACTACCCCATACCATGAACAGGCATTATAATTATTAATTCACATTCAGGGAGTAAGAGATGAATTGCCTAGCCAACGATCGTTGTGGTATCGATTATCTCAATCAGTATTCTGGTATATTAGAGCTAATGCATCACATTCCGATGGAGACACACCAAGACAGGGATGGGTAGGTATATTGTTATATGCAGCATGAGCCACATATGTACTTAACCCTCGAAGTCCTGCTCAGGTGAGCATCACAATCATGAGTTTGATCATCAATCATCCAAAAATAGACCCGAAAAAGTACTTCTTATGGTGACTTTTGAGATGCTGATGGATACGAGTGACGTGATGTTTTATGGTAGTCATAGTCCTAATGAAAGGAGTAAAAAATCAAAAATTGCCTTACGATAATTGTATCCCAAAACAAAAAAAAGACAAAAAGAGGAGTCTCTAGAGATAATATTGGATAGACATTTGGAGACTAAATGATGTGATATATGATGAATGGTGTAATTTTTTTTGATAAGATAAAAAAGTACATTACTGTTGCAATTCTGGTAATGTACTCATTTCATTACTACACGTTACTATTTCATTACTACACGTTACTATTTCATTACTACACGTTACTATTTCATTACTACACGTTACTATTTCATTACTACACGTTACTATTTCATTACTACACGTTACTATTTCATTACTCCTTTCCCTACTTAGATGAAAAACGACTCTTATAAATACGCCAGATCATAAGCATAAAATATTTCTTTGGCTCCTGAAATTTTGGATTGGAAATATCTTTTATGATGCCTTCTTTATTGAGTTTTTGGAGATGAGGGATATATCGTTGAGATGAGGAACTCGTATTGTACGTATTACCATAAAGCAATCTAGAAAGGATAGTTCAGAGTTGAGCTCTTGTGACTTTATTGTAAGGGAGAAAGTTTTTGTTAGCTTTTTTTCCGTCGGATTGCATACCTAAGACACCAAGTTGGCAAGCAAGAGTAATATAGTGCTGTTCTTGTTTAGAAAGTTTCGAAATATCCTTAAATGAGCTACATCATGGAATGGTAGCATCCGGTTGACGTCCAAGAGTCTTGATCGCAAAAATAGTGAGAAATTTTGCCGCTTGATGTCTGAGGAGTGGTGTATCAAGTTTAGCTTTTTCGATAGGACATTGATTCTCTAATCCCAAACCATAGGCCCGTTGAAATGCATCATTAGTTTCCTGACTGTACTTAGATTCAGAGATATCGCAGATAGGAGCACTACCATGGAGGTAATTCAGAAGATCTTGAGATCACTTTATGCAAGTACCATCATAATAACTAGAGGAGAAGTCTCATTTAGGACAAGCATCTTTTATTAAAGTGATTCCCCCTCATTGATTACGATTATATCAAGAAGAATATTCTATGATGGGAAGAATCTGCGTAGCTCTCCGATCAGGATCTATGGAATCCAAGAAATTACGTACTGAAGAACTCAGAAATGAATCTTGTAATTTATTGAATCCTGCATCTAGGCTATTGGTATATCTTCAAAGATTCGTAAGCTGTGTAAATGATTCAGGCAATGTTTCGAGTTGATTATGAGAAAAATTCAATAGATAAAGTCCCGTCATCTGTCCTATTGATTCAGGCAATGTAGAGAAGAGATTGTAGGAGATGTCCAGTAGTCTCATCTGTTCAGAAGCCATGATGCCTGTACTGAGAGAAGAAAATAGGTTATGAGCAAGAGAAAGATTTTGCAATCCTGTAATATATTCAAGACTACTTGGTATATGGGAGAGTCTATTGGAAGAAAGATCGAGATTTGTAATCATAGATAATTGTTGTATTGTGTCAGGGATATAGGAGATCATATTGTCTCCAAGATATAAATATCTCAGCGCTTGTAAAGAAAAAAGCGGTGCAGAAAGCTCGGTAATTGTATTAGAAGTAAGATCTAAAACTGCTAATTCGTCGAAAACTGAGAGCTCTCCAGGTAATGATGAAATATTGTTGTGAGAAAGATTCAAAGAAGTAAGCCCAGAAAGTGGTTGAAGTGAAGTAAAAATAGACGCATCAAGACTGTTTTGGGCAAGAGACAGTGATGATAGAGAAGGAATGTTTGTCAACGAGAGTATATCTCCAGATGTTAATTGATTGTTCGAAAGATCTATAGAATAGAGTCTAGGGAAAGAAGTGGGCGTAAGTATTCATGAAAAGTTGTGTATCAAATTACCAGAAAGAGAGAAAGCTTCGATCCATGGCATCTGATTGAAAATTGTAAATACAGACCCCGTAAGTTTGTTATTATCTATAGCGAGTTGAGTGATTTGAGTAAGCCCAGTAAATGAACTAGGTAATGAAGAAATCTGATTATTGCTCAAGGAGATATCATATATATTGACAAGATTTCCTATATTTGTTGGGAGACGAGTGAGATTATTGTCACTAAGATAGAGAGAATACATATTGATAAGGTTCTCAATTGAGTCAGGAAGAGAAGTAAGTTGATTGTTATGGAGATAGAGATCCCCTAGATTAGTAATGTTTCCAATACTCTCGGGGAGAGAGGTTAAGAGATTATTATTAGCATAGAGAGAATATAGATTGCTAAGATTCTCAATTGAGTCAGGAAGAGCATGAATCTGGTTATTACTTATATCGAGTGTTGTGAGATTTCAGAGGGTATTAATTGCTCAAGGAAAGGTACTAAGTTGAGTATTTCATAGGGATAGTGTTTGTAGTGATTGTAATTCTCAGATACGGTCAGAGATTGTAATGAGAGGATTATTCCCAAGCGAAAGATTTGTAAGGTTTCCTAAAGAGAATAATGAAGAATCCAGAACATGTATATCATTATTAGACAAATCAAGCGTTTGTAGACTAGTAGCCATATTGGTAAAGTGAGGAGATGTAGTGAAATCATTAAAACTAATGTTGAGTGTTGTTAAATTGCTAAGATTCCCAAGAGAATCAGGAAGATCAGCCAAACGATTATTAGATAAATCTAGCGAGGTAAATCATGTAAGATTCCCAAAAGAATCAGGAAGCGAGGTAAGCTGATTAGTATTGAGCGTCAAAGAAGTAAGCTTGGATAAATTCCCAATAGACTCAGGGAGAGAAGCGAGTTGATTGTTATCGAGCATCAAATAAATGAGTCCTGTAAGATAACAAAGAGAATCGGGAAGCGAGGTAAGATGATTATTGTTGAGGGTTAAAGAAGTGAGCTTAGTGAGATTGCCTAGAGAATTAGGAAGTTGAGTGAGCTTATTATTGATAATGTTCAGCGCAGTGATTCAAGTAAGATTCCCAATAGACTCAGGGAGAGAAGCAAGCTGATTATTTCTAATATCCAAAGAAGTAAGTTTGGATAGCGCTCCAATAGACTCAGGGAGAGAAAGTAATTGATTGTTGGCAAGAAGGAGGGAAGTGAGTTTAGTACTGTTTCACAGATACATAGGAAGAGAAGTAAGTTGATTAGTATTGAGCGCCAAAGAGTTGAGATTAATAAGATTCCCAATAGTCTCAGGAAGAGAAGTAAGTTGATTACTACTGAGGTCTAAAGAAGTAAGCTTAGTGAGCGCTCAAATAGATTCTGGCAGAGAAGAAATTTGAGTAGCATAAAGAGAGAGGGACTCTAGCTGAGTAAGGTCCCCAATAAGTGGAGAAATCGTTCCTAAAGGGTTGTTGTGCAGAGTAAGTGTAATAAGCCCCGTAAGGGTATGTATTTGAGAAGTGACGATACCTGTGAGCTGATTAGTATTGAGTACCAAAGAACTGAGCTTAGTGAGATTTCCAAAAGAATTAGGCAGAGTAGTGAGCTGATTAGTATTGAGTACCAAAGAACTGAGATTAGTGAGATTCCCAAAAGAATCAGGCAGAGAAGAAATTTGAGCATTCCCAAGAGAAAGAGTTCTTAGATTAATAAGGTCTCCAATAAGGGGAGAGAGGGCTCCCAAAGGATTATTGCTAAGTGTCAAAGAAGTAATCCCCGTTAATCCATGAATTTGAGAGATAACGATGCCAGTAAGCTGATTATTACTAAGAGACAAAGAGTTGAGCTTAGTAAGATTTCAGAATGATTCAGGTAAAGACGAAATTTGAATACTATCAAGGAGAAGACTTCTTAGATCAATAAGGTCTCCAATAAGAGGAGAAAGAGCTCCCAAAGGATTGCTGCTAAGAGTCAAAGAAGTAAGTCCTGTTAATCCATGGATTTGAGAGATAACGATGCCAGTAAGCTGATTATTACTAAGAGACAAAGAGTTGAGTTTAGTAAGATTTCAGAATGATTCAGGCAGAGAAGAAATTTGAGTATTCCCCAAATAAAGAGATCTTAGATTAATAAGATCTCCAATAAGCGGAGAAAGTGTTCCTAAAGGATTCCCATTGAGGACTAAAGAATTAAGTCCAGTCAAATTGAGGATTTGAGAGGTAACGATACCAGTAAGTTGGTTATTGCTAAGAGATAACGCGCTAAGCAGTTTGAGATTAGAAATGCTGTTTGGAAGTCAGTAAATTGCATTGTCAGACAACTGAAGAGATGTTAATCAGGTGAGATTTCCAAATGAATGAGCAAGTGTTCCGCGAAGATTATTATACTGTAGATTGATCGTACTTACACGTCCTGCTGTACATCCAATTCCTTGCCAGTCACAAACAGTATCTGGTGTCGTATCTCCATTGTTAATCCACTTTGATTTATTTTTTCGGGAGTCCCCATTAGTCGTCGTATAGAGATCAATCAGTGCAGAACATTCTAGCTCAGGGACATCTACAGAAGCACAGTTCCAAAGACTAAAACTTAGTGTAGTTGTATTTCCAGCTAGGTCAGTAACTGTCAATCTATAGTCTCCATTTGAAGTGACTATTCATCATGATTGAAAATTTCCACTAAAAAAATTGTTATTGAGTCCACTAAGAAGCGCTCAGGAAAGATTAGTATCTGAGAGGAAGAGAGCGATACTGGGTGTAGTATAGTATCCTGAATTACTAATAGAGATTCCGCTAGTTGTTTTTCAAGAGACGGTAGGAGGTGTTCTGTCTAGAATTCACGAAGCTTGAAATGTTGTTTCATATCCTCAAGTGAAGAGATGAAAGGACATCGTTTTGAGTCCATCTCCTGTAGAGATGATAAGTGGGACAAGATTCATTCCACTAACTAGAAATCAGGTGCTTGGAGAAGCAATATCCCCAGTCACTTCATAAGCACTAGGTGTTTGAGTAAATACACTTGCAAGTATCGTAGACGAAGAAAAATATCCAGGGAGTGTTATTGTTGCATCCAGAAGCCCAAAGGCAAAGAGACTCAGATGGTCTGTTTGGAACGTACAATATTTATTCGTGTCTACTATACAGGAGGTATTCGGACTATTTATTTCCCAAGTATCACCATCATTATAGGAAGATCTAAACAGAAAATATTTTTGTCCAGAGAATCCGGTACTCATCTCTACAGACAAGGTAAAACTCCCTGTGGAAGGAGAAAGCTCTGCGTCTAGAGAACCAACTTCTATAGTTTGACGAGGAGGAAAAAAGAGTCCAGACTCTCCAGCGACGGCACGTTTAGCACCTGTAGCGGCTTGGGGAGGAAGGAATGTTCCATCTCGAGTCCCACCAGAATATCAGATGTATTGATTACCAGTCACAAGAAGTGTTCCTAGAGATCATGTGAGAAGTTGAGATTCAGCCCTACCAATAAGTCAAACATTATTCGAGATATTGAATTGGAGAGAGGGACGATTCCTTAGGAGACGGATTAATGATTGAGGGAGTCCTCATCTGAGAAAGTTATTAGCAAAAGAGATTTCTTCAAGTGCAATAAAATTATTAAAGTTTACTCAATCAATACGTCAAGAAAGATTGTTTCCAGAAAGCTGGATATGAGTGACATGTCCATTGACTATGGTGATGCCATGCCATCATTGAGGGATTGCTCACGTATCGAGCCGATTGGTGTGCTGATTCCAATGATCTCCATCAGTACTAGTATATAGGTTCATCAATGCAAGATATTCTTCTGGATAGATAAGAATGCGATCTCCATAGATAAGGGTAAGAGAAGTACTATTCCCGGTATTACCAACATTATCTATAGCTATAACTTTCCAAGTATAGGTTCCATGAGCTACTTCACCAGAATTAATCTGCAGAGATGTGTTTGTGTTAGCTCTCTGTAGGAGGAGTGATTCTCCACTATATAAAGAAAGGATATATCCAGAGATATTAGCTCAGGTGTCAGTTCCTGTCCAAGAGAAATTTATATTTCAGGTAATGTTGGCATTGTTTATAGGGGTAAGTAAGCTGACTGTAGGGTTGATGGTATCAATTCGATTGATGGTAGCAGTAGTAGCTCAGGTATTTCCAGCGAGATCAGAGAAGGTGAAAACGAAAGAACCATTACCCGTAAAGAGATGTCCTGTAGCATTGAGTCCGGTAAGTGATTCAGAGAATCAAGTAAGCACAACTCGAACAGGATTCTTAGTTCGAGCTCCTGTAGAAGGAGAGATTGTAGCTGTAGGTTTGGTAGTATCTATCCAATTGACGGTAGCAGTGGTAGCTCAGGTATTGCCAGCAAGATCAGAGAAGGTGAAAACGAAAGAACCATTACCTGTAAAGAGATGTCATGTAGCATTGAGTCCAGTAAGAGATTCAGAGAATCAAGTAAGTATAACTCGAACAGGATTCTTAGTTCGAGCTCCTGTAGAAGGAGAGATTGTAGCTGTAGGTTTGGTAGTATCAATATATGTGATGATATCCATAGCATAGAAGTTACCGTATTGTCATGAGTATTGAGCATATACTGATTTGCCTGTTCAAGATATTCCCGTAAGGGTATAAGATTGAGACTGAGAATAATTAGTCCAATTAGCTGCAGAGAGTCAATTCATCGTATCTGCAAATCTCATTTGTGTTGCTCAAGTGACATTAGAAAATAAAGAGACCGCTTGAGTATTGGTGATGGGATCATTGTTATTGATAGAAAAAGTTCCTCCTACAAGTCCACCGTCTCAGATATATCTTCAAGAGTTAAATATTCATGAAGCATTGATGGGGATCACTTCTGTAGAGACCCCTACAGTAATCCATCTTTGTGTGAGAGGTTCGTGTTGAAGAATATTATGAGATCAATAGAAATAGTTACCTCCAGTAGTGATAGTCTGTCGAGATAAATCGGCATATCAAGAATATAGAAGTCAGTTGATTACTCAACTTCATTGTATTGGTGTCGTATTGGAAAATATATACGTATTCTCTGTGTCCACAGGGCGTGCGTTACTGCTAATTCATAGAGTATTGCCATATATAAGGGAATTTTGTATAAGATGACCATAATCTTGAGTGTTGTAAGAAAAGGTTGAATAGGTAACACCATAAGTATTATTGTAGATTTGAGAATAATTTATAAGCGAAAAAGCTCAATGCCTAAAAAATACTCCATAATTATTCTGATATATTTGAGAGTTATTTATAGTAAACGTATATGGACCAATATACATTCAATAGTCATTATTATGTATTTTACAATTATTCAGTACAGAAAATGAAAATCATGCTCATGTATATCAATATGCCTCAATTCAGTCTGAAATGCCGTAAGTATTGTCCTTGATTATGGAATCAGATATCCACAAGTGAATAGAAGAGAATGGTGATGTTCAACGTATTTCAAATCCTCTTTGGTTGGATGAAATGGTAAGTTGTCTAAAGTAAGAATAAGAGGTGTTATCGAGATGTATGCCAGCATAATTGTTGCTGTGGTATATTCATCCATTGATGTTGATGTTCTCAATCCAGGGATAACTTAGTGTCTTTGCATTAAGTATCCCATATCATGTAGATATCTGATTGGTACTATACAAGGTGACTTCGCCCTTTCATAAAATCATAGAATAATTGCTTAATTGGATACCTGTCTGATATGAGACGGTATAATCTCAAGATTCTAAGACGTATAGGGTTCAGGTTGCGAGTCTTGCAGGTATGGTATCTATTCAGGGACTAAGATGGACAATCGAATTCTCAGGAAAAGATACTATGCCCAGACGTGTATATGCTGTATCATCCGATATATCAGCTCCATAAAGAGCATCTAAGATGTCTGCATCGCCAGGGTTTTTATCCCAAAAAGATTGATTGATAAAAGAGTCATTGTTCCAATCAATCGGAGTAGACCTCGTAGTAATAGTCCATTGCCCGGTGACTCATCAGATATTCAAGAGCGCGGAGGCAATAGTCTGATAATTATTAGCAGAGGTAAGTGCTAAAGCTATAAGATCACCATTACTTCCAGTGCCTGATTGACCGATTCTGATTCCGTTCTTGATGATGTATCATGAAGTGACTGACATAGTTGTAGTTGTATAGGGAGCCATGCCGGTGATAGAGATGGTATTGGAAGAGATCAGAGAGTTAGTTCTAACTCATGTTATGTTGGTGAAAAGAAAAGGGTCTGGAGTGCTATCTGCTCTTATAAGAAGATTTTTATTGTATCATAGTGATCATAGAATTCATGGTTCGGGAAGTAAGAGTGAAGCGTCAGTTCATTCTTTGTTTCTGATAGATCCCGTAGAGAGTTGAAGAGATCATGAAGAGAGATAGTCTAAATCTGGAGAACTATCATTTTCAGAAAGAGCATATCTAAAAAATATGTTAGAAGAATATTCGCTAAGTCTTTTGAGATTCGAATAATCTTCCCCGACAGTTGTCCCTCACAAGAGAATTCTTCCGTCTGACTGGCATAAAATAGTATTGACTCCATCGAGAAAAGATCATTCATAATTAGAATTTTTTGTTCCATCTGGATTGAGTATGACAAATCTATTGGCTATAGATCAACTATAGCTTCAGAATCAGCCTCCCACCAAAATCTTCCCATCATCTTGAAGAGTCAACATCTGAGGAGAATCATTAAATCCGTTGCCTACGACAAATCATGTATCCTGAGATCAATTACTATTGAGTCTTATAATTCCCTTAGACACACCTCCCACTACAATGATTTTCCCATCTTGTTGGACTGCAATATCCCAGACCTCACCATAAATCAAAGAAAATGGAGCTAGAAATCATGTATCTTTAGAACCATTAGAATTGAGTCTAATCAGATATGGAGAAGAAGATCCATTGTACATAGTAAATTTTCCACCTACAATGATTTTCCCATCTTGTTGAAGTTCTATCGATCTTACATATTTGTCAAATCCATTGCCTACGACAAACTCAGTATCCCTAGATCCATTAGGATGTAATCTGATGATATTTGCAGAAGTAAATCAACTGTATTGGTAAAAATCTCCAGCTACTATAATTTTCCCATCTTGTTGGACTGCTATATCTTGTACATTGTCTGGAGATGAGAATCCTCCTCCAACAAAGAAATTAGGATCTTTAGATCCATCAGGAAGGAGTCTCGTAAGTCTTGGAGTGGAAGATCCGTTGTAAGTACTAAATTGTCCTCAAACAAGAATGTTCCCTGATCCATCCAGAGCTAGACTATTGACGAAATTATTAAATCCAATCCCTAGGACAAATCAAGTGTCTATACTTCATCCTGTGTAGAGTCTTACAATCTTATTCGCTTCTTGTCCATTATATGTACTAAACCAACCTCATACAATGATTTTCCCATCATCTTGCTCAAGGAGCGATGTGATACTTCCTCATGTGCCTGGGATGAAGTCAGAATCTATTCATCACATATCAATATAATTTCATGTTCTGAGTGGAGTGGTATTGAGAGATACTACTGGAGATCAGATAACACGTACGGGCTGAGAAAAATTTACCGCTAGAGTGATCGCTCATGAGGAGTAGAGTCAGTCTAGAGCAGAAGAAGTAACTTCTTGGATACTAGGGGTGTTAGTTTGTTGGGTGGTAATAG
This sequence comes from uncultured bacterium, assembly GCA_903904545.1. The sequence continues at coordinate 13,858 of CAIVDB010000069.1, forward strand.
AAAAATTTCCAGTCACTCATCATATAGTCATTATAGAGCTTACTATGGTAGAATAGTTATTACTAGAAGTAAGTGCTAGTATGATCTGATCACCATTTCCACCGGTTCAAGACTGACCAATATTGATATTATTTTTGATCATAGATCAAGTAGTTACACTCATTCAAGTAAATACTCATGGAGACATTCACGTAAGCGTAACGATATTGGAAGTATAGAGGGTATTGAGTTCTGCTCCAGTTCTAGGAATAAAACTAAATTGATCAGGAGTATAATGAATGCTTTGAGTCGTTACAGAATATGTTGCGAGATAGTTTCCTCCTACCCTCACAATAATAGAAGAAATAGTTGTAGAATAATCTGTACTTGAACCTAATCTAATAGAGATTTGATCCCCATTGCCAACAGCACAATAACTGGATCATCATTGTCGCTGCGCTATGCCGTTTTTGAAGATCATACCAGTATCTACAGAAATCCAGGACTGGTTTCCAGAAGACATTCAGGTAAGGGTGACTACATTAGATGTATAGAACGTATTGAGTTCCGCTCAGGTTTTACTTGTGAAATAAAAATCATCAGGTATAGAATCGCAAAGGATTGCAATATCTTTATAGAATCATAGTGATCATGGTATGCCAGGATTAGATAATATTGAGATGGCATCATTCCCGTCGGTATCTTTTATACTTCATCCATTAAGAACAAGAGCATTTCTATTGAGATAGTCAAGGTCAGGAGAAATATCTCCTTCAGTTGTGTCATAGTTAAATATCATGTATTGTGAATATTGCGAGTCTGATATTCTAAATAAACCAGGACTAGAAAATCTATCTATATTAGAAAAAAATCCTCCAACAACTATCTTACCATCATTTTGTATGGCTATAGCATCAAAACTAGCAAAAGAGTCGTATATTCTAATATCTTCCGGCATGGTAGAATCTACTGTCCCGTCAGTATTGAATCTAGTTATCTTAGCACTACCTATGGCGTCGGGAAATCCGACAATAATTTTTCCATCTGGCTGTATTGCTAAAGACTGGACTGGTTTAATAAGTCAGTTATTGAAACTGGAATCTCTCGTCCCATTAGTATTGAGTCTGATAATTCTATTAGTCGCTTCTAAATTATACATTGTAAATCATCCACCTACAATAATCTTTCCATCGCTTTGGATAGCTAGAGATTTGACATAGTTATCAAATCACGCTCAGATACTAAAACTAGAATCTTTAGTCCCATCAGTATTGAGTCTCACAATTCTACTAGCCGTTGCTCAATCATACGTTGTAAAATATCCACCTACAATAATCTTTCCATCGCTTTGGATAGATAAAGATTTGACATGGGTATCAAATCAGTCTCAAATATTAAAACTAGGATCTCTCGTCCCATCAGTATTGAGTCTAATAATCCTTTTAGCTGTTGCTCAACTATACGTTGTAAATTGTCCACCAACAACTATTTTGCCATCACTTTGGATGACTAGAGAATCTACGATACCATTAAATCAGTTTCAGATATTGAAACTAGAATCGTTAGTCCCATCAGTATTGAGTCTAATAATTCTGTTAGCTGTTGCTCAACTATACGTTGTAAATTGTCCACCTACAATAATTTTGCCATCACTTTGGATAGCCAGAGAAAATACAGTACCATCGAATCAGTTTCAAATATTGAAACTAGAATCACTAGTGCCATCAGTATTGAGTCTCACAATCCTACTGGCTGTTGCTCAACGATATGTTGCAAATTGTCCACCAACAACTATCTTTCCATCACTTTGGATGACTAGAGATTTAGGTCTAAACATATCATAGAATCCTCCTCAAGCAATAAAATCAAGATCAAGTCGTGGTGGTGCAGATACATAACTTCATGTCCTTAGTGGAGAAGTATTAAGTGTTATACTAGGAGATCATATAACTCTCACTGGTTTACTAAATTTTACTTTTATATCAATTTGACCACCATAATAATTCCCATTTTGATTGTCTGATGTTACAAATTCTACAAAAGGTATAGATTTAGCAGTCACAGAATAAACTCCACTCACTCAAGCAATAGTCATGATCGAGTTTACTGTATCAGATCCATTATTACTAGAAGTAAGTGCTAGGATGATTTGATCATCATTTCCACCGGTTCAAGACTGACCAATATTTATATTATTTTTGATCATATATCAAGTAGTTACACTCATTCAAGTAAATACTCATGGAGACATTCACGTAAGCGTAACGATATTGGAAGTATAGAGGGTATTGAGTTCAGCTCACGTGATAGAAGTAAACGAGAATTGCTCTGGAATTTCATCAATAATCACATCCCCAATTTTTTCAAAGTGGGTAGCGAAATATGTATTTGGAGTATATATTTGAGTAATGATTTTTTTTATCCCATTTCATTGGGTAAGCGTCACTCAGGTTGTTGTGTTGATTTCTTGTCCTTGTCTCCATGGAGAGATGTCGCCGAATAGTGAGTAGTTGCTTGCAGCAGAAGATATTCAACTAAGAGAGAGAATGAGTGAAGTCATATTAGATGAAAGTCACAAGAGATCACCAGTGATCTTGCTTACATGAGATCAGATATATTCAGAAGGGTTGAATATTCATCATGTCCTAAGTTCAGTTCAAGAATAGAATACGGGTTGTTCTTGCATGAATATGCTACTTCCATAACTATAGGTCATATCTTTTGTTGTGGAGAATGCTTTGTCTCATCTTAAACTCGTAAATGTACTTCATCGAGATAAAAGATACTCTCCACTATTATTTCTAGGATTGGTGATGTAGTCTCGAGATAAGCTTCATGTGATAGAGAGTGATCAAGTATTTCGTCATACAGCACTGGCAATAGTATCGCTGCTAGATCATCACATTAACTTTGTATCATTCCCATTTGTTCCATTAAGATTAGTTGTATTCCCAAATATTTCTAATGCCCCATAATAGATATTAGCAGTAGAACTAGCTAGAAATATTCAATTAGTATTATTATAAAATTGAGAATTATTCATTGTATTATTGTTTGATCAATTACCATATAATCACACAGAATTATTATAGAATTGACTATTGCTGATAGTGTGATTTGAACTAGAGTCCATCCATATTCAATAGTTGTAATGGTTGTAGAATTGAGAATTGTTGATGCTATTGTTATTCGATGCTACGCTATATAATCAAACGTAATTATTATAAAATTGACTATTATTTATAATATTATTGTCACAATAGGTATCTAATACTACTCAAATTGTATTTCCAAATATATGACTATCACTTATAGTGTTTTTAGTGCTAGAATTTATATATATTCAATTATTGTTTCTATGGATTCTGGAATTATTGATTGTATTATTCCTTCCGTTTGACATTGTTATTCAATTAGAATGATCGTGGATATCAACGTTATTGAGAGTGCTATTAGCCCCTACCAATATTCATCGATCGTTACTCACTGGACTTTCTCATGAACGTTTCACTCAGTCAATCTCCACACTATCTATTATAATCCCTTTCATGGAGTCATATTTTAGCATTGCATTTGGTAGTCTTAATGTGTTGCTACTACTTATAGTAGTATTTCAATTTCATACTATTGCACTACAATCAGCAATAAACCCAATTCATTGCATAGAAGTAGTTATATAGTCTCAAGCATTGAGTACATAGATGGTATTTCTTGATAATTGTTGCGGAATGGTATCCGTTCATGGATTGAGGTAACTGACAATCATATTTCCGGGATTACAGTCATTTCAAGATCGATAGTCTGTGTATGCTGTTTTGTCATCTATTCCACTTCCGTACAATGCCTTGATGATATCTCCTGTTGTAGGATTCCCTTCCCAAAATGTTTGGTCGATAAAATAATTATTATCCCAAGTTCATCAGTCCCATCCTGCAGAAGAAGAGAAGGGCTGTATGAGAAATCCAAGTCCACTCAAAAATAAAGTAAATAATTTAACTATAAGAAAAGAAGATCCCAATCAGAAAAGGTACTTCATGTGATGACGTTGGATATGCTGCTTTGTATGTTGAAGATGTTTTCTGATGTTCATCCCTATCAAAATCTATGCTAAAGATACTCATAAACAAGTGTATCCCAAAACAAAAAAAAGACAAAAAAAGGTCCACATAGAGGCATTATTGGATTGACATAAAAGCAGCAATACTCATAATATTATTTTATGGGAGAAAAATAATCAAAAGGAATATTTGAATATTGATAATCAAGATATCCAAAATCAAAAATTGAGAAATAAGAGCAGCTTGGAGAGTATTTTTCCTTTCCCTCCATATTTCTCATGCTTTCTCACTTCAATCCACTTCAATTCAATCTATTTCAACCTTGAAAGCAGGTCAAAAATAACTACAAAAAGGCATTCTATTTTATTTTTCTATTGTTTTTTCTCGATGGTCGATCCGCTCCTCCAAAATCAAGCACCAATCCCAACGCCAGTCCAAACAAAGACCCCTGCTCAGACTCCGCCTGTGCATACTCCTTCTCTTCAATCTACAAGAGTGGGGTCCAAAATTTCTATAAAGACATTTTTGCTTGGATGTGGAATTGTTCTTCTCCTTGTGATGGGAGGATTGGCGCTTATTTTTTATAGATTGATTTCCAATCCAACGCAATTGACGTCTTTGGGGATAGATCCAACGACAACAAAAACTTTACTCCAAGTGTTTTCTACAGTATTTTTCTGACTCCTTACCTTCGTAGGTATAGGACTGTTGGTGGTAAACTTATACAGACTGATTACAGCAAAGAACGTATCGAAACTTGGATTCGGATTTGGTGCAGTGGGGGGATTTCTTCTCTTTATCGTTGCTCTCGCATTATGAGCAAAAACAATCTCTTCTGTGAGAGGGATCTCAGTAGAAAATATCCTAGATAGTGATAAGTTGATCATGCCCTATGTCCAGATGAAGGATGGATATAAATATACTCGTACAGATGCCAAACTCAAACTTATTGCGCCGACGACGCTGGCATATACACTCAATACTGATTATTTCAATACTCAAATTGCTCCAACACTAGGACAGGTCAATCTTTTGGAAATGAGCTTAGATTGTGGTAATGGACAAGTATTGCTCTATGATATGACCAATAAACAATTTGTCAGTAATTGTATCTATTTTCATAAAGGAGAATATCCACTCAATGTACAAGTAGGATACCTCAATGTCCCCACAGGAGAAAAACTTAAAAAGAGCTTTAGTGGAGGTGCTCTTGTGATAGATACAGAGATACTCATTACGCCAAGCAAAGGAGAGGTGACCTTCAATGATGCAAAAACTGAAATGAGTATCGGGAAAGTGCCAAGTAAAGTGACCTTTGATGCAAGTAAGGTCTTTACAGATTTGGGGATCAATGATTACAAAATTACTCGGGATGGAGATGGTGACGGGTCTCGAGATAAACAAAATCAAGCAAGTGCAACTTTTGTATACAAGGAAGCAAAACTCTATACGGTCAATATAAGATTCCCTTTACTCAATGATTATATCTATACGTTCCCTATCAGAGTAGAACAATCAGACGTCCCTGTATGTGAGATCATTGCTCAAGCAGGAAAAGAGACAAACTATGACTTTCAAACAAGATTTCTAGGCAGTACGGTTCTTATCTCAGAATACCAATTTGATATCGTCGATACTACAAATAAAAATACAATCATAGAAAAGATCAAGTCCAAGTCTCCAGACTTTAGTTATCAATTTCCAGGGAAATGAACTTATGCTATCCAAACAAATTTTATCACAGAAGAGGGAAAACAAGGACAGTGCGAAAGTGATGATATTGTTGTAGGGACAACAAATTTTGATATAGTATATGACCTCAAATATAAATCTCCAGGATCTCCAAAATTTCAAAAAGTAGGGAGTGAATGAGATGTTGCTCTCCAATCAGGGAAGCTTATTATCAGAGAAATCCCAAGTGTACTTCAAATAACAATCAATAAAATACTTCCTACTACTGCTGGACTTACCAAGAAAGTGACTGTAGATGGTAATGCCGTCCTTTCTACTGATGGGACTACTTTTGAGATAGCTATCCAAGAGAGTAAAGACTATGAGATTGTTATTCAAGTCCAAGACCCTGTTCGTGGAACACAAACACAAGAAGTAATTTCGGTAATGATCAAAAGAGATGACATCGTAGGGAAGCTTCTTGTCTCCCCAGACACAGTAGGGATAGACCCCTTTACGGTAAAGTTTGACGCTTCTACGACCAAAATAAACGATACTACTGATGAAATAGTGTATTTTACCCGAGATTTTGGTGACGGGGTAATTAAGAAAAATCTTTCTGAATCCATAGTTACACATACTTACAAATATGATGTAGCCAAAGAAAATGGTGAATATATTCCTGTACTAACATTACAAACCAAGAAAGGTCGTAAAATTACTATCTCTCCTGAAAACAATATTATCGTCAAAAGATCAAATCAGAACTTAATAATCCATATAGATTCTCATCCTGCACAAGTAGCAAATGTGGAGGATAGGGTGAATTTTTCTCTCCAAGTAAACGGTCTCCCAAGTGAGATTCATTGGGATTTTGGTAATGGAAAAACCCTGGATTGTCAGGCAAGAGAATGTGTCCAAGCAACCCAAATATTTAAATCACCAGGAACCTATACAATCAGAGCCGAAGTAGTCTATGCAAGCCAGCCAAGTATAGAAGGGACTATTGCATTGAAGGTAAAATAGTCTTATCGTAATGCGTAATGTTTAATGTGTAATGATTAATGGTGGTATTTTTTTATACAAAAAAGACTCCATCATTAAACTTTAATCTTTAAGCATTTAACATTCTAAAATTTTTATTTGACAGGCAAACAAGAGATTTGAGTCATTTACATTATAATTAAGCCCATGTTAGATATTCAAGAAATAAAGCGCTTACAAAAATTAGCAAATATTAAGTTGAGTGAATCCGAAGAGAAAAAACTTGGAACACAATTGGAAAATATTATCCAATTTCTTGGACAACTTGGAAATTTGCCAGTAGCTGCTCATCCAGAAAAGAAATCAGAGCTTACGCTCAGAACATTGCCGTGATGTAGACAGAGTATAGACAGCAAAAAACTTCTCGCCAATGTGAAGCATCCGATTATCAATAATTCTATCGAAATAAAATCCGTCTTATCGTAGTGTATGTTTGCTTTTGCAGAACGATGGTTTCTTTTATTGCCTTAATTGTACCTTATGAAGAGCGTTCTAATCGCAATGATGTTTGTTCTATGTCTATCTTCATTTGCCTCAGCAGCAGTCGTAGATGATGCCATTAGTTGGATGTATACCAATGGACTTACAAATAAAAATAATGCAACTGATTTTAACGCTGAGAGAGGGCTTAGAAGAGACGAAGCAGCTAAATTCTTTGTAAATTTTGCGAAAAAGCTAGACAAAACCACTTATGTAAAGACCGCTACTCAGTGTAAATTCTCAGATATCAACGATTCTTGGCCAGATCTAAAGGATGTTGTGGTAGAGTCTTGTAGATTATGATTATTTCAGGGGAGTAAATGAAAATTTAGTCCAAAAGCACAACTCACCAACGCCCAAGCTATTGCCGTATTGGTAAGATTGCTTGCAGGAAACCAAAGTGAAATAGGGGTAAATCATCGATCTGATAATTATTACACAAAAGCAAATGAGCTTAATGTTTTACAAAATGTTGTTATGAATAATAAGAATGAAGTAACCACAAGAGGTGATGTTGGAGTGATAATTTACAACGGGAATAATTTACAGTGATCCACAAATATAAACCAAAATGCAATTACATATAACAATTCTACATACTGATTTAGTTTAGAATTACCGCCTTCTCGAACATGATATATTGTCACGACACAATGAAATGCTATAAAATTTTGATTTGTCCAACAATCATGGATATTGACAATCAATGCAATATTACACAGTGAATGGAATACTATGCAAAACGATTTAATGCATCCGACATATTTATGAGAAAACACCAACTATGTTTTTGTTTATACAACAGCACAAGATGCAGTTAATCAAACTATCTTAGATAGGATGTGAGAATTAAATGCAATAGTTAAGACATTTCACCTTCTAAAAACAACTAATGCCTGTTTGTCTGACTGAGGCATAGTGAATCAAAACTGGATGGATAGTAACCTTTCATGAACATATAAAGATTGTTGCCCTGGTTTAGCTTATTTTGAATATTATGCGCCAGCAGCATCCTCAGTACCAATGTGTTATAATCCACAAAAAGGAACTCCACAATGCCTTTATACAAATACTAACCAAGAATGACGATATTATACAGATGGAACTGCTTTATATCTCAAATCAAACAATCCCAATAGCTTCTATTCATGTAGTAATTTATAATAAAAATAACCCTTAAAAAAGGTTTTGTAAGAGTATCTCATTTTATTATTAATAGACTAATTATTATACAGAAGAATTGGAGTTTCGTTTGACTCGCAACCAAGAGTGTGGGGGAGTCAAAAGAGGGCTCCTTTTTGTCGTATAGGATGTTTCCTATAGACAGAATCGACAGCCTGTCCCGTAAAGCGGGATTAAAATCCTTTGGGATTTTCGGCGTCTTCTTCGTATAGACAAAATGATTTTCTCTTGAAATAGCTTGTCTATTCTATATAGATGTCTCCGACAGAGCTTTTTTTTATTTGGGAAAAATAAAAAGGTTTATCGGGGAATGGTTTATCAGTTTGTTAGAGGAGATTATTCTCTCAATTCCCGATTCCAAATTCCAAATAAACTATTAGTTTATCAATTCAACATTTTATCATTTTATCATTACCTATGGCAGAGCGAAAAACCTTGGACCATGTGAGAAACATTGGAATTATGGCTCATATCGATGCAGGGAAAACCACAACTACAGAAAGAGTTTTATTCTACACAGGAAAGAAACATAAAATCGGAGAAGTACACGATGGTGCAGCAGAGATGGACTGGATGGAACAAGAAAAGGAAAGAGGTATTACTATTACTTCTGCAGCAACTACTTGTTTCCGAAAAGATTGTCAGATCAACATTATTGACACTCCAGGTCACGTGGATTTCACCGTGGAAGTAGAAAGATCATTGAGAGTCTTGGATGGTGCAGTAGCACTTTTGGATAGTTCTCAAGGAGTAGAACCTCAGACAGAAACAGTTTGGAGACAGGCTGACAAATATGGTGTGCCAAGAATCATCTTCGCAAACAAGATGGACAAATTGGGAGCTGATTTTTATATGTCTGTAGATTCTATCAAATCTAGAATCACTGACAAGGGAGTAGTTCTCCAATTACCTATCGGACAAGCAGATGAATTTACAGGAATCATCGATTTGTTGACGATGAAAATGTATACGTTCTCAGGTGATCATGGGATCGACGAACACGAAAATGAAATTCCAGCTGATATGCTAGAAAAATCTAAGAAATATAGAGAAGAAATGATCGATAAATTATCTCTTTTTGACGATGAATTAGCAGAAAAATTCCTCGCTGGAGAAGAAATCGATATCACTATCATCAAGAGAGCAATAAGAAATGGAACAATTCACAATGATTTGTATCCTATCCTTCTTGGTTCTGCACTTGGAAACAAGGGAGTCCAATTGATGCTCGATGCAGTAATCGACTACTTGCCAACACCACTTGATAGAGGAGCTATGAAAGGACTTGATCCAGATGATGAGAACAAAGTCTTGGAAAGAAAACCAAACGATACTGATCCCGTTTCTGCTATTGCATTCAAGATAGCAACAGATCCCTTCGTAGGGACACTTACCTTCGTAAGAGTATACTCAGGTATTATTAAGTCAGGAGATACCTTACTCAACCCTTTGACAAGACAGAAAGAAAGAGTAGGAAGACTTTTGCTTATGCACGCAAACAAGAGAGAAGAAATAGCTGAAATCCATGCAGGTCATATCTGTGCATTCTTGGGTCTTAAGGATACAAGAACAGGACACACCTTATGTGATATGAAGGATTCAATTATCCTAGAAAAAATGACCTTCCCAGAACCGGTTATCGATATCGCTATCGAACCAAAATCCAAAGCCGATCAAGAAAGAATGGGTATTGGATTGTCCAAATTAGCATACGAAGATCCTTCATTTAGATATAGAACTGATCCAGAAAGTAATCAAACGATTATTGCGGGAATGGGAGAGCTTCACCTTGAGATTATCGTAGATAGACTCAAAAGAGAACACAAGGTAGAAGTAACTACAGGAAAACCACAAGTAGCATATAGAGAAACAATTACTCAAGATGCAAAGGGAGAAGGAGTATTCAAGAGACAGACAGGAGGTAGAGGACAATTTGGACATGTATTACTCAGACTTGAGAAATGTATGGAAAAAGAATATGAGTTCAAAGACGATGTAACTGGAGGTGTGATCCCTAAGGAATTTATCCCAGCTATCGACAAGGGAGCAAAGGAAACAGTTGCTCAAGGAGTATTAGCAGGATATCCTATCATCAATGTAAGAGTCTGTCCGTATGATGGATCGTATCATGATGTAGATTCCTCTGAAATTGCCTTCAAAATTGCTACGTATAGAGCCTTCAAAGATGCATTTATGAAAGCAGGTCCAGTGATCTTGGAACCAATTATGGATGTAGAAGTTGTGACTCCAGAAGAATATGTAGGAGACGTGATGGGAGATCTTTCTTCTAGAAGAGGAATGATCCAAGGACAGGATAAGAGAGGAAATGCAGCAGTCATCAAATGTAAAGTACCTTTGGCTGAGATGTTTGGATATACAACTGATTTGAGATCAAATACTCAAGGAAGAGCACAATCATCTATGACCTTCTCATCATACGAGAAAGTAAACGACAATATCGCTCAAAAGATCATTGCAGAAAGATCAGGAAAAATCAAAGCAATGGATGCTGAATAGATATAATTATTTAATTACGGATTACGAATTACGAATTTTCAAGACTCATATACAAAAGAGCTTCGCCAAGTGCGAGGCTTTTTTTGATTGAAAAGAAATAAGGAATCACTAGCGTTACAAGTACTTTATCTAAGATTCTAGCTATGAAGACAGTTATTGTTCACGACAAAATGCAACAAAACTATACCTATGATCTCACTGAGCCGATGGGGAAAAATTTTGCTCCTGACTTTCATCCAGAAGTAACTCCTCAAGAGATGCTAGAGATGGGTGTTTTCGGAGGAAAATATATGGCAGACTGTCGCGACGAATTTCCTGCTTCGTGGTTTACCCATGCGAAACTTTGTCCGGAGTTTCATAATGGAAAATTAAATTTTTTTGGAGTAAATGCTTCACAGTCTCTCAAAGTACGACAAGAGAAATGATGGATGCATCCTGACGACCCTAGAGGTCGATTTCAGCGATATTGTAGATATTATATGGGCAGAAGAGGGGAGGATGATACCCGTCAGATCAAGAGATGGAGAGCTATCAAAAGACATCGAATTGCGGTCAAGAAAAACTGTTATCCTTTGGATCGAAACTGTAGAAAAAGGCAGAGACAGGCATTATTGCATCGAGCCTATGATGCAAGAAAAATCTAGATATAAAAAAGACGCCGGAAATCCTCAAAGGATTTTAATCCCGCTTTACGGGACAGGCTGTCGCCTTTATCTATAGGAAATATTCAAATTCCTATACGATAAAAAAATGGCGCCAATATAATCAGCGCCATAATTCCCTCTTCTCTAAATTTAATTTAAGATAATTTTTTCTACTTTCCTAGTCCCTGATGAGAAGGTACTTACCTTGATAAGTATTTCTCCTTTTGGAATACTATTCTCTTGTTTTTGACTTCCATTGAGGTCATACCATGTGATCATAGGAGATTCTCCTGTATCGGCAGGTGAAAGAATAATAGGCGGAACATAATCAAGAGTAAACTTAATATATTCACCACCAGAAATATAGAGTGTCGGCCCATGTTCGCAGACATTTAAAAACTTTTGAACTACTTCTTCTAAAGAAGTAGAATTTTTAAGCAACTGCTCCAACATTCCCTGAATAAGGGAAGTGGAAAAACTGGTAGCACTATCTCCTGTCTGTTGGAAAACAACAGTATGGAGTCCCTTGCTGGCAACAATATACATTCCCCTCTGGGCAAGAAAAAATCCATTAACATAAATGGATTCCCTTTGATCAAGAGATGAGTATGTAGTAGTCATCTGAATAGTCCAAGTGTTTTGACCTACAAGTAGATCTAGTTCACTATATTTACTTACCGCGATACGGTAGTAGTCAAGTGAATCATTATTGCCTATGACTGCTGTGCTAAACAGCCATAATGTTATTAAAATTGATAGTCCTGTCTTCATTTTTACTCGATTTACATCACCCCTTTTTAGTGATGTTCCTTTAATATTAATACTTGTTTGTAAGAAGAGGGGTCATGAAAATACGAAAAATTCCTCAAAAAACAAGTGCAATCCAAAAGATAGCCTGCCAAGAAGAGGAAAGTGGTATATAATTGTCTTGAGATCTTAGATAAAAAAATACGAATTACGAATTACGAATTCCCAATAAACCAATTCCCAATAAACCAATTCCCAATAAACCAATTCCTGATTCCTAATTCCCAATTCTCTTTAATCCTGCTTCAATCAATCAGAGAAACAAGGGATGCGGTTTATCTAGTCTTGAATTGAATTCTGGATGAGATTGAGTTGCAAGATAATAGGGATGATTTGGTAGTTCTATATATTCCACCAATTTTCCATCAGGGGAAAGCCCACTGATTACCATACCGTGTTGTGTTAGGAGTTCATGATAAAGGGGATTGACTTCATATCTATGACGATGTCTTTCTTGGATGCTTGTTATGGTATAGAGTTCCTGGACTCTCGTTCCTTGTTTCAAAATAGCTTCGTACATTCCCAGACGCATGGTTCATCCTTTTTTGTCGATATGTTTTTGTTCTTCCATAATGGCCACCACAGGATTTGAAGTCTGTTCGTTGAATTCAGTAGAATTCGCATCTGTAAGTCAGCATACATGTCTTGCAAAAGAAACTACGGCAATCTGTAATCCAAGACACAGACCGAGATAGGGCATATTCTTTTCTCTACAATAGTTTGCAATATTGATCTTTCCTTCGATTCCTCTCGATCCAAATCCCCCAGGGACAACAATTCCAGAGATATTCTTTTCTTGAATAATTTGCTCTAATTTTTCCTTCCAGTCTGTTCACTCGAAATCTTCCATATCCAATAAGTGCACTTTGACAGCACTATCATAATGGACTCCTGCATGTTGCAAAGCCTCGATCACACTCATATAACTATCAGTGAGATGAGTATATTTTCATGCCAAAGCGATATGAATTGTTCTCTGAGGATGGAGCATTTTCTCTACTAGAATTTCCCAATTTCTCATATCGGGTTCCTTCTGTTCTCCCCAAAGTCTTTTCTGGATAAGGAGATGAATATCTTGTTCCTGGAGCGCTAATGGCACCTGGTAGATGGTCTTTGCATCAGTCGCTTCGATGATATGATCAGGGGCGATATCAGTAAACATAGAGAGTTTCTCTTTGATTCATTCTTCCAAAGGAAGTGGACTTCTACATACCAGGATACTTGGATGGATTCATAATTCTCTGAGTTTAATCACCGAATGCTGAATTGCTTTGGATTTCATCTCTCCAGAAGTAGAGACACTAATCATAGGAACCACATGGACCATCATGACGTTTTCTCTGCCAAGCTCCTGACGAAGTTGTCTTACGGATTCGATAAAATGTAATCCCTCAATATCTCAGATAGTGCCACCTATCTCTATGATAGTTACGTCATTACTTGCAGCGAAGCTTTTGACTCTTTCTTTGATCTCATTTGTGATATGCGGGATCACTTGGACAGTCCTGCCGAGGTAATCTCATCTTCTCTCCTTTTCTATGACGGAGAGATATATCTGCCCTGAAGTAATGCTACTTTTACTGGTCATGGTTTGATTGAGAAATCTTTCATAGTGTCCTAAATCGAGATCAGTTTCAAATCCATCAGTCGTTACAAAAGTCTCTCCATGTTCGAAGGGCGACATCGTGCCTGCGTCGATCTGAAGATACGGGTCCATTTTCATTACGCCCACAGAATATCAGGATGCTTTCAGAAGTTTCCCAATAGAAGCTGCAGTAATACCTTTTCCTAAACCGGAAATCACTCATCACGTAACAAAAATCAATTTCATGTTGGTATATTTCAGAAAAATAAAAAAAGACTGAACAGAACGTACCGTACTACCTGATGTTTCGTGGTAGTGTGCAAAATCGGGAGTTTTTTTTTCAGTCTAATATGTTGTGATATATAGATATTATTTTTTTATTTGCAAATGATTTTTCAAATTAGCTTGAAGCAGGAAGCCTGAAGCTTGAAGCGATTATGTTGAATAATGCTTACTCTACGGATTTATGTTGTTCAGGAGTCCACTTTGGGATATTGACTAAGACTAACGATAATTCTCTTCCTTCTACCCAATATATTTCATCCTTCTCGAAAAGATAGACATCGCCTTGGGTAATCGCGAAGTCTCACCTTGCTGAGTGAATAATCCCATATCCTGATTGTACAAAATATATCTCTTCGCATGCGGTATTGCATACTCTTTTTTCTTCTGGATAACGACCGTTAATCTCTGCAGTTGCAAAGCTAAATTTGGGACTGAGATCTTCATATTCCCAGACGCTACATGCCTCATTATGTTGAAATTTTTTGGCTTCAGATTTTTTTATGAACATGAGAGATGGAATTAAAAATTAAAAATTAATTCTCTTCCTATATTCTTCCGAACTCATACACTGCTTCATATCAGTAATTTTTTCTATAAAGATATTCCCATCGAGGTGATCGTATTCATGTTGGATAACTCTTGCGAGTAATCAGCTAGCCCTTAATTGTACTTTATCCCCATGCTCATCAATTTCCTCGATAATGATACTCATAGGTCTCTTTACCGGTCCAAAGAATTTGCTATAAGCAACACTTCCGCATCATTCATACATGATACATGTTTTCTTAGATTTCCATACAATCTTTGGATTGATAAAAATTCTTAGAGGGTCCTTATCTTGTTGTTTTCTCAGTGGAGTGGATCTCAATTCTGTAACGAAGATTCTTACACTGACACCAATTTGCGGAGCAGCGATTCAAATAAGATTACTCGCCCTCATAGTATCGATGAGATTAGTGATCGTTTGTTTTATTTTGGGAGAAGAAAAATCCTTCACCCTGAGAGCTTTCTTAGTGAGTAGGGGATTCCCTA